>NZ_VICD02000119.1 GCF_006546735.2 Marilutibacter maris
GGCGCTGGGAAGAGCGTCCGCTCCTGGGCGAGGGCGCGGCGGCGGATGCCGGTTCGATCCGGCGCGCGCTGGCCCTGGTCCGCAATGGCGTGGCGGTGTGGCTGGTCGCCTCGCTGCTGCTGGCATTCGTGTCGGAGGCCGCGCGTCATGCTTGAACACGGCGGACGCCTGCGGTGCGCGGCCGAGCGCTACCGGATCCCGCTGGCGGACTGGCTCGACCTGTCGACCGGCATCAGCCCGTTCGGATGGCCGCCCCCGTTGCTGCCGGCCGAGGTCTGGCAGCGCCTGCCGGAGGACGACGATGGCCTGGTCGAGGTCGCGCGCGGCTACTACGGCGCGCCGCACCTGCTGCCGGTCGCCGGTTCGCAGGCGGCGATCCAGGCGCTGCCGCGGCTGCGCGCTCCGGGCCGGGTCGGGGTGATCGCACCCGGCTACGCCGAGCATGCGCAGGCCTGGCGTCGCGCCGGACACGAGGTCGTGCGCCTGTCGGCGGCGCAGCTGTTCGAGGCGGCCGAGCGTCTGGATGTGGTGGTGCTGATCCATCCCAACAACCCGGGCGCGGAGCGGTTCCAGCGCGGGGACCTGCTCGGGCTGCATGCGCGGTTGGCGTCGCGTGGCGGCTGGCTGGTGGTCGATGAGGCCTTCATCGACGCGACCCCCGAGCGCAGCCTGTGCGGGGACAGCGACCGCGAGGGACTGGTCGTGTTGCGCTCGATCGGCAAGTTCTTCGGCCTGGCCGGTGCGCGCGCCGGTTTCGCCTGCGCCAGCGCGGGCCTGCTCGACGCGCTGCGCGAGCGGCTGGGGCCGTGGGCGCTGTCGGGGCCGACCCGGCACGTGCTGATGCAGGCCCTGGCCGACCGCGACTGGCAGGCCGCCGCACGTACGCGACTGATCTGGGCAGGAACGCAACTGGGCGAATCGCTGGACCGCTGCGGTTTGAGCGAGGGCGCCGGTTGCGCGTATTTCCAATGGCGTCGGCATCCGCGGGCGACGCGGCTGCATGATGCGCTGGCGCGGCGCGGCATCCTGGTGCGTTGCTTCGACAGCGACGAGGCGACGCCGCCGAGCCTGCGTTTCGGGCTGCCGGCCGATGCCGCTGCCCGGCAACGACTCGAGCGCGGTCTGCATGAGGCGCTGAGCGAGATGAGCGGACGCGAGGTGGCCGGATGAGTGCGCGGGTGCTGATGGTGCAGGGCTGTACCTCCGACGCCGGCAAGAGCACCGTGGTCGCCGCGCTGTGCCGCTGGCTGCGCCGGCGCGGTGTGCGGGTCGCGCCGTTCAAGCCGCAGAACATGGCCCTGAACGCGGCGGTGACCGCCGACGGCGGCGAAATCGGGCGCGCGCAGGCGGTGCAGGCGCAGGCCTGCGGGCTGGTCCCGCACACCGACTTCAATCCGGTCCTGCTCAAGCCCAGCAGCGACAAGGGCGCCCAGGTG
The DNA here is from genome assembly GCF_006546735.2 of Marilutibacter maris. GTDB lineage: Bacteria > Pseudomonadota > Gammaproteobacteria > Xanthomonadales > Xanthomonadaceae > Marilutibacter > Marilutibacter maris. The sequence goes on from NZ_VICD02000119.1 coordinate 1,437, forward strand.
ATCGTGCACGGTCGCGCGATCGGACAGATGGACGCGGTCGGCTATCACGACTACAAGCGCGTCGCCTTCGACGCGGTGCTGGCCTCGCACCGGCGACTGGCGGCGGGGTTCGACGCGGTGGTGGTCGAGGGGGCCGGCAGCCCGGCCGAGATCAATCTGCGCGCGAACGACATCGCCAACATGGGCTATGCCGAGGCGGTCGACTGTCCGGTGATCCTGGTCGCCGACATCGACCGCGGCGGGGTGTTCGCGCATCTGGTCGGCACCCTGGCGTTGCTGTCGGACAGCGAGCGCGCGCGTGTCGCCGGCTTCGTGATCAACCGCTTCCGCGGCGACATCGCGCTGCTGCAGTCGGGCCTGGACTGGCTGGAGCGCGAAACCGGCAAGCCGGTGCTCGGGGTGCTGCCGTATCTGCATGGGCTGCACCTGGAGGCCGAGGACGCGTTGCCCACCGACGCGCCGGCCAAGCCCGAGGCGACGCTGCGGGTCGCGGTGCCGGTGTTGCCCCGGATCAGCAACCACACCGATTTCGATCCGTTGCGCGCGCATCCACAGGTCGATCTGCGCTTCGTCGGCCCCGGCGAGCCGGTGCCGCCTTGCGATCTGATCGTGCTGCCCGGCAGCAAGGCCACCCGGGCCGACCTGGCGTGGTTGCGCGCGCACGGCTGGGATCATGGCATCGCCCGCCACCTGCGTTACGGCGGTCGCCTGCTCGGGATCTGCGGTGGCCTGCAGATGCTCGGCCGCGCGGTCCACGACCCGCTCGCGATCGAGGGCGCGGCCGGCTCCAGCGAAGGGCTGGGCTGGTTGGAGCTGGAGACGACCCTGCGGGCGGACAAGCAACTGCGCGCCGTGAGTGGACGGCTCGCCGACGATTCGGCGGCGGTGCGCGGCTACGAGATCCATTGCGGGGTCAGCGAAGGGCCGGCGCTGACGCAGCCGTTCGCGCGGCTGGACGACGGCCGCGACGACGGCGCGGTGTCCGCCGACGGGCAGGTGATCGGCAGCTATCTGCACGGTCTGTTCGACCACCCCGAGGCGCTGGCGGCGATGTTGCGCTGGGCCGGTCTGGCGACTGCGCAGCCGCTGGACATGGCGGCGTTGCGCGAGGCCGCGATCGAGCGCCTGGCCGACGCGGTCGAGGCCCATCTGGATACCGCGCGCCTGGCCGCATTGCTGGAGCCGGTCCGATGACCGTCGCCGGCATGCGCACCCTGATTCTCGGCGGCGCCCGCTCCGGCAAGAGCGCGTTGGCCGAACGGCTCGCCGACGACTGCGGTCTGGCGGTGACCTATGTCGCGACCGCGCAGGCCGGCGACGGCGAGATGGCGGCGCGCATCGTCCACCACCGCGCGCGGCGACCGCCGCACTGGGCCTGCATCGAGGAGCCGTTGGCGCTGGTCGAGGTGCTGCGCGAACACGCCGCCGCCGAGCGCTGCCTGCTGGTCGACTGCCTGACCCTGTGGCTGAGCAACCTGCTCGCCGATCCCGATCCGCGCCGACTGCAACGCGAGTGCGAGGCCTTGTCGGCGCTGCTGCCCTCATTGCCGGGCCGCGTGCTGCTGGTCGGCAACGAGGTCGGACTCGGGGTGGTGCCGATGGGCGAACTCAGCCGCCGCTTCGTCGACGAGGCCGGCCGCCTGCACCAGGCGCTTGCCGCGCGTTGCGACCAGGTACTGTTCGTTGCCGCCGGACTGCCGATGGCCTTGAAGGGCACATGTCCGTGAGCGGCGCGCGGACGGATGCGGCAACACAGTGGAGCGCATCGGCAAACGGCTCCGGGATGGCGACCAGAACGGGAGGAACAGGCATGGATTTCGACGTATACGGCCCGTGCAGGCTGCCGGACGCCGGCGCCCGCGAAGCGGCGCGGGCGCACCAACTGTTGCTGACCAAGCCGCCGGGGGCGTTGGGGGCACTGGAGGATGCCGCGGTCGCGCTGGCCGCCTTGCAGGGCCATCAGCGGCCCAGGCTGGACCGGATCTGGATCAGCGTGTTCGCCGCCGATCACGGGGTCGCGGCCGAGGCGGTGTCCGCGTTCCCGCAGGCAGTGACCGGCGAGATGGTGCGCAACTTCGCGAACGGCGGCGCCGCGATCAGCGTGCTCGCGCGCCGTCTCGGCGCGACCCTGGAGGTCGTGCAACTGGGTACGGTCAACGATCCCGGCCCCTTGCCCGGCGTGATCCGGGCGTGGATCGCCGAGCAGACCGCGAACTTCTGCCAGGCGCCGGCAATGGACGCCACGCAATTGCGACGCGCCCTGCATGCCGGCGCCGAGAGCCTCGCGCGTGCGCACGCCGGCGACGCGCACGCCTTCGTCGGCGGCGAAATGGGCATCGCCAACACCACCGCGGCCACCGCGCTGGCCTGCGCGTTGCTGGGTGAGTCGCCCGAGTCGCTGGCCGGTGCCGGCACCGGCCTGGATGCCGCCGGCATCGCGCGCAAGCAGGCGGTGGTCGTGCGCGCATTGCAACGCCATGCCGATGCCACCGATGCGCTGGATATCCTGGGCCGGCTCGGCGGCTTCGAGATCGCCGCGCTGGCCGGGGCCTACATCGCCGCCGCGCAGCGCGGACTGCCGGTGATCGTCGACGGCTTCATCGCCACCGCGGCGGCGCTGGCGGCGGTGCGGATCAATCCCGGTGTGCGCCCGTGGCTGCTGTTCTCGCACTGTTCGCACGAGCGCGGTCATCGGCGCCTGCTCGAGGCGCTGGACGCGCGTGCGCTGCTCGAACTCGGCCTGCGCCTGGGCGAGGGCAGCGGTGCGGCGGTGGCGGTGCCGCTGTTGCGGCTGGCCTGCGATCTGCACGCGGACATGGCGACCTTCGAGCAGGCCGGGGTGTCCACCGCATGAGGGGCGATGGCGGAACCGGGACCGTGGCCGACCGGATCGCGGACGACGCTGCCGACGATGCGCCGGACACGGCCCGTATCGAGCTGCTGCGCCATGGCGACACCGGTCACCGCGGCTTTCGCGGACAGCTCGACGACCTGCCGGCCGAGCAGGGCCTGGCGCAGATGCGCGCGGCGGTCGCGGGCCGGAGCTGGGACGTGCTGGTGAGTTCGCCGCTGCGCCGCTGCGCACTGTTCGCCCGCGAGTTCGCGACCGCGCTGGGGGTGCCGCTGCGCTTGGAGCCGCGCCTGGCGGAGTATCGCTTCGGCCGCTGGCAGGGCGTGCCGATGGAGGTACTGGCGGAGAAGCAGGGCGCGGCGTTGGCGCGCTTCTGGGCCGATCCGGCGGCGCATCCGCCGCCGGGCGCGGAGACCATCGCGCAGTTCGACGCGCGGGTGCGCGCGGCACTGGCCGATGTCGCGAACGCCTTCGACGGCCGTCGCGTGCTGGTCGTCACCCACGGCGGGGTGATCCGCTTGCTGACGTGCCGGGCGCTGGGGCTGCCCTGGTCGCGGATGGCATCGCTGGAGGTGCCGCACGCATCCCTGCATCGCCTGCGCGACGGGCGGGTATCGCCGGCGGACGATGGGATCCGCGCGCGATGAGCGGACTGCTGGTTGCGATCGGTTTCCTGACCCGGATCCCGGTGCCGGTCGCCGTGTTCGAACGCGCCGGCGCGCAGGCGCGCTCGCTGCCCTGGTACCCGTTGGCCGGTGCGCTGATCGCCGCGTTGCTGGCGGTACTGGCCGCGCTGGTGCCGGCGAAGTCGCCGTTGCTGGCGGCGGCGCTGGTGCTGGCCGCGTGGGTGTTGCTGACCGGCGCCCTGCATCTGGACGGCCTGGCCGACAGCGCCGACGCCTGGATCGGCGGACTCGGCGACCGCGACCGCACCCTGGCGATCATGAAGGACCCGCGTTGCGGGCCGGCCGGGGTCACCGCGCTGGCGCTGGTGCTGCTGCTGAAGTTCGCGGCACTGGCGACGCTGCTGGCGGGCGCCGACCGCGCCTGGCTGCTGGCCCCGGTGCTGGCGCGGGCGGCGCTGGCGCTGGCCTTCGTCGGCACGCCCTATGTCCGCGCCAACGGCATGGGCTCGGCGCTGGTGGAGGCGGCGCGCATTCCGGTTGCGATCGCGCTGCTGCTGACCCTGGTCGCCGCCGCCGCGTTCGCCGTGGCCGGCGGCATCGCGTTGCTGGCCGCGGCGCTGGTGTTCCTGCTCTGGCGCCGCGCCTGCCTGCGCCGGCTCGGCGGCATGACCGGCGACACCTGCGGAGCGCTGGCGGAGCTGACCGAGACCGCGGTCCTGGTCGCGCTGGCCTGGTCGGCGGCGGCGATGCCCTGAGCCGGGTCGGTCGCGGCGTTTCTTCCGGGCGTGTCGTTGCGCGGTCGATCAGGCCGAGGCCGGCGGCAGATGGCGGTCGCCGCGGAAGGCCGGGGTCGCCATCACCATCTCGGCGAGGCTGTGGGCCAGTTCGCGCTCGGCCATCACCGCGCCGTCGGCGCCGTGTTCGAGCAGGTGCTTGACCTCGTTGTCGCTGTGGGCGCGGGCGACGATGGTCAGTCCGGGGTTGATCCCGCGCAGGTGGGCGATGATCTCGCCGGCCTCCAGCACGTTGGGGATCGCCAGCATCACCGTGTTGGCGCTCTGCGGGCGCGCTTCGGCCAGCACCCGCTCGTTGGCGGCATTGCCGCGGATCGATGGCAGCCCGGCGGCGCGCGCGTGTTCGACCAGGTCGTCCTCGCCGTCGATCACCACCAGCGGCACCTTCTGCGCCTGCAGCAGGCGGCCGAGCTCGCTGCCGACCCGCCCGAAGCCGATCAGGATCACGTGGCCGCTGAGGTCCTCGGGAATCGGCGGGCTGACCTGGGGCGGCGCGACCTGGACCCGCTCCTCGCTGGCGCGGCGCTCGCGGCGGAGCATCCAACCGAACAGCACCGGGTTGATCACGATCGAGATCAATGCGCCGGCCAGGATCAGGTCCTGGCCTTCCTCGGGCAGCAGCTCCAGCTGCAGGCCGAGGCCGGCGAGGATGAACGAGAATTCGCCGATCTGGGCCAGGCTGGCGGTGATCGTCAGCGCGGTCGTGTTGGGCTTGCCCATCGCGCGCACGATCGCCCACACCGCCACCGACTTGCCGACCACGATGACCAGCACGGTCGCCAGCACCTGCAAGGGGCGTTCGGTGATGATCCACGGGTCGAACAGCATGCCGACCGAGACGAAGAACAGCACCGCGAAGGCGTCGCGCAGGGGCAGGGTCTCGTTGGCCGCCTTGTGGCTGAACTCCGATTCGTTCAGCAGCATGCCGGCGAAGAACGCGCCCAGCGCGAACGAGACGCCGAACATCTCCGCCGATCCGAACGCCACGCCCAGCGCGATCGCCAGCACGCACAGGGTGAACAGCTCGCGCGAACCGGTGCCGGCGACGCGCTCGAGGATCCACGGGATCACCCGCCGGCCGATCAGCAGCATGAAGGCGAGGAAGGCGCCGACCTTGATGAAGGTCGAGGTCAGCACGTAGACCACCGACGGCGATTCGCCGCCCTCGGCGCCGCGCAGCACGTCGGCGAAGGCCGGCAGCAGCACCAGGGCCAGCACCATCGCCACGTCCTCGACGATGACCCAGCCGATCGCGATGCGGCCCTTCTCGCTCTCGATCAGGCGCCAGTCCTCCAGGGTGCGCAGCAGCACCACGGTACTGGCGACCGACAGCGACAGACCGAACACGATGCCGGCGCCGTGCGACCACCCCAGCACCTGGCCGAAGCCCCAGCCCAGCACGGTGGTGAAGGCGATCCGCAGCAGCGCGCCCGGCACCGCGATCGCCTTGACCTCGAGCAGGTCGCGCAGCGAGAAGTGCAGGCCGACACCGAACATCAGCAGGATCACGCCGATCTCGGCCAGCTGCGGGGCCAGGGTCTGGTCGCCGACGAAGCCGGGGGTGAACGGCCCCACGACCACGCCGGCCAGCAGGTAACCGACCAGCGGCGACAGCCGCAGGCGGTGCGCGATCGCGCCGAGGGCGAAGGCCAGCACGAAGGCTCCGACGAGCAGGGCGATCAGCGAGGTGTGGTGCATCGAATCTCCAGTCGGGGGCGTGCGGCGGGGTACGGCAAGGGCGCCGGCGCCAGGCCGGGCCCGCATGGCCGCGGCGATGAGGCCGGCGGACAGGATAAGCCGGCCGTTGTCACGGAATGGTGGCGATGGCCGCGGCCGGCATGTTCGCCGGCCGCACGGAAAGACGCCCCGCGATGCGGGGCGTCCAGGTCAGGCCGTGGCGACGGTGGACGGCGTTCGCCGCCGCGGCCGATGCCCGCGCAGCGGGCTCACCACTTGTAGCCGACCCGCGCGTAGGCGAAGGCGCCGTTGAAGCCGAACGGCGAGGACCCGCTGTACGGCAGCTGGCCGGAGGTGGAATTGGGGTAGATCACCTCGTCCGGATACTCGTTGAGCACGTTGTCGCCGCCGAGGGTGAACTCCCAGCGGTCGAGTCGATAGGTCGCCGACAGGTCCAGCGTCCACTCCGGATCGAAGGTCTGGTCGCGGGCGGGATCGGCGTTGCGCACGGTGAACTCACCGTAGCGGGTCAGGTTGGCGCCGAAGCTGAACGAAGCGACGTTCCAGACCCCGCCGAGGAAGAACTTGTCGCGCGGCGCGCCGACCTCGAACCGGCCCAGCTCGACCCGGCCGAAGCGCACCGCGTCCGGGTCGATCGCCTCCAGCGCGGCGGGGTTGGCCGCGACCTTGTCGATACGGGTCTTGTTGTAGTTCAGGCCCGCGGTCAGGTCGAGGCTGCTGGACGGCAACGCCCAGGCATAGGTCGCGACCACGTCGACGCCGTCGGTGGTGGTGTCGATGGCGTTGGTGAAGTAGCGACCGCCGGCGATCGCCGGGAAGCCGTTGGCGTTGAGGTAGTCGCGCACCGGCGTGCTGATCAGGTTCTCCGACAGCGTGATGCGGTCGTCGACCTCGATCCGGTAGGCGTCGATGGTGACGTACAGACCGTCGGCGGGCTGCAGCACCAGGCCCAGGCTGTAGTTGGTCGACTCCTCGGCCTTCAGCGGCTCGGCGCCGAGCGCGATCGCCGCCGGGTGGTTGGTGCGGAAGGTGGCGATGTCGAACGGCACGCCGCCGATGAAGTTGGTCGAGGTGGTCTGGTAGAACTGCTGCTGCAGCGACGGCGCGTGGAAGCCGGTGGACACCGTGCCGCGCAGCGCGACCGTGTCGGTGAACGCGTAGCGCGCGGTGACCTTGCCGGTGGTGGTGTCGCCGAAGTCGCTGTAGTCCTCGTAGCGCGCGGCCACGCCCATCGACAGCCTGTCGGTCAGGTCGCCCTCCAGGCCCGCGTAGAACGACAGGTTGTGGCGATCGAAGCTGCCGCTGTCGCCGGGACGGAAGCCCGGGAACACCTGCGACCCCGAAGGCGCGGGCGCGCCGCTGGGCAGCAGTTCGCCGCCGTTGATGTAGGACGCCGGCTCGCCCGGCGACTGGGTGAATTCCTCGCCGCGCCACTCGGCGCCGTAGGACAGGGTCAGCGGGTAGGCTAGGCCCCAGTCGAGCAGCTTGTTGAAGTCCAGGTTCAACACGTGCTGGGTCAGCTCCAGTTCGCCGGCGTGGAAGTTCGTCTGCGAGCTGGGGCCGATGCTGCGGTTGAGCGAGTTGCGTACGTCGAAGCTGAGGTCGTTGCTGCCGTAGGCATAGCTGAAGTCGACGTCGGTGCCGCCGGCGGTGGTGGCCTCCAGGCCGGCGACGAACTGGGTGTCCTCGGACTCGTTGTAGATCTGCGGCAGGAAGCCGTTGGGGTAGATCTCGGGGATGTTGCGCGAGTCGCCGGCGGGGCGGAAGTAGCCGTTCGACAGCACCTCGCGCTTGGTGAAGATGCCGTAGGAATAGAACTCCAGCGCGTCGGCGATGCGGTAGCCGCCGTTGTAGGAGAACGCGCCGTCGTCGATCTCCGGATCGCCGTAGCGCTGCACGACCTTGCCCAGCGGCGCCGAGCTTGGGCTCGGCGTGCCGATGTAGGGGCGCGCACGGTCGGTCTGGTCCTGGTGTCCGCCCTGGGCGGCGAAATGGACGAAGCCGTCGGCGCCCAGGCCGAAGCCGGCATCGCCCGCGAGCTGGTACTGCTGGCCGTCGCCGGCGCTGTACTGGCCGACGGTGGCGACGATGCCGCCGCCGCTGTCGCTGCTCTTGAGGACGACGTTGACCACGCCGGCGATCGCGTCCGAACCGTATTGGGCGGAGGCGCCGTCGCGCAGCACTTCGACCCGCGCGATCGCCGAGATCGGAATCGAGTTGAGGTCGGCGGGGGACGAGCCGCGGCCCTGCGAACCGTTGACGTTGACCAGGGCGCCGGGGTGATAGCGCTTGCCGTTCACCAGCACCAGCACGTGGTCGGGCGAGAGGCCGCGCAGCTGCGCCGGGCGCACCGCGTCGGTGCCGTCGGTGATCGCCGGGCGCGGGAAGTTCAGCGAAGGGACGGCACGCGAGAGTGCGGTCGCCAGCTCGACGGTGCCGGTGGCTTCCAGCACCTCGGGGGTGATGATGTCGATCGGCGCGGTCGACTCGGCGACGGTGCGGTCGGCGACCCGGGTACCGGTGACGATCAGGGTGTCGAGGGTGGTGCGGGCATCGCCTTCGGCATCCTGCGCGAACGCGGCCGGGGCGGCGAGGGCAAGCGCGAGGGCCAGTGCGAGGTGCGACGGGGAGGGGAGCGGGGGAGACAGCGGTCGATTCATGACAACTCCAGGCAGGATCCGTTTGACTGAGTGTGGCGTGTTGCTTTGCAGCAATATCCGATTACAGTGGCGTGACAGCGATGTCAACATTTTTTTAACAAGCGTTCTGCGACACCCTGCCGATAAACTGCCCGTCCCTGCATTCGGCTACGCCCGGTCTCCTTGTGATTGCTTTTCGAAATTTCGCCCTGCGGCGCGGCGAACGCCTGCTTCTGTCCAATGTCGACCTGGCCCTGCACGCGGGCTGGCGGGTCGGTGTGATCGGCCGCAACGGCACCGGCAAGTCCTCGCTGTTCGCGGCGATCCGCGGCGAGGTCGAGGCCGATGCCGGGGACATCGACGTGCCCAACCGGGTCCGCATCGCCAGCGTCGCCCAGGAAACCCCGGCGCTGGACGACACCGCGCTGGACTTCGTGTTGTCCGGCGACGCCGAGGTGCACGCGGCGATCCAGGCCGAGGCCAATGCCTTCGCCAACGAGGACTGGGAGGCGGTCGCCGAGGCGCACCAGCGCCTGGAAGCGCTCAACGGCTACGACGCCAGCGCCCGCGCCGGCAAGCTGCTGCATGGCCTGGGCTTCTCCGCCGACACCCACGACCGCCCGGTCAAGGCGTTCTCCGGTGGCTGGCGGGTGCGCCTGAACCTGGCGCGCGCGCTGATGATGCCCAGCGACCTGCTGCTGCTCGACGAGCCGACCAACCACCTCGACCTCGACGCGGTGCTGTGGCTGGAGCAGTGGCTGTTGAAGTATCCCGGCACCCTGCTGCTGATCAGCCACGACCGCGAATTCCTCGACGGCCTGTCGACCCATACCCTGCACCTGCACGACGGCAAGGCCCGGCTGTATACCGGCGACTACACCGCGTTCGAGCGCCAGCGCGCCGAACACCTGCGCCAGCAACAGATCGCGTTCGAGAAGGAACAGGCCGAGCGCGAACACCTGCAGAGCTTCATCGACCGGTTCAAGGCCAAGGCCAGCAAGGCCAAGCAGGCGCAGAGCCGGGTCAAGCGCCTGGCCAAGCTGGCCGGCACCGAGGCGGTGCGGGTCGAGCGCGCGCTGCGGATCGATCTTCCGGCGCCGGACAAGCTGCCGCATGCGTTGCTGCGGCTGACCGATGCCGACTGCGGCTACGCGCTGGCCGACGGCGGCCATGCGCAGATCCTCGACCAGGTGGGCTTCATCCTCGAAGCCGGCGACCGGGTCGCGCTGCTGGGCCCGAACGGCGCCGGCAAGTCGACCCTGGTCAAGTCGCTGGTCGGCGAGCTGCCGTTGCTGGCCGGAGAGCGCAGCGGCCACCCGGACCTGCGGATCGGCTACTTCGCCCAGCACACGGTCGAGTCGCTGCACGAGGGCCGCAGCCCGATCGATCATCTCGGCGACATCGCGCCGGGCGTGGCGACCCAGCAGTTGCGCGACTTCCTCGGCAAGTGGAACTTCCCCGGCAACCGCGCGTTCGAGCCGGTCGACGGCTTCTCCGGCGGCGAGCGCGCGCGGCTGGCGCTGGCCCTGATCGCCTGGCGCAAGCCCAACGTCATGCTGCTCGACGAGCCGACCAACCACCTCGACCTGGACATGCGCGAGGCGCTGGCCGAGGCGCTGGCCGACTTCGATGGCGCGATCGTGCTGGTCAGCCACGACCGGCACCTGATCGGCCTGGTCTGCGACAGCTTCTGCCGCGTCGCCGACGGCCAGGCGCAACCGTTCGACGGCGACCTCGACGAGTACGCGGCGTGGCTGCGCAGCCGCGATGCCTCCGAGGACGGCAAGGGCGGCCGCCGCAAGACCGGCCAGGCGCAGGCGCCGGCGCCGGAACCGGCGGCGAAGCCGCGCAAGGCCAATCCGGTCAAGCTGGCCCAGGCCGAGGCGCGGGTGGCGGAGCTGGAGCAGAAGCTGAAGCAGATCGATGCCGATCTGGCCAACCCGGACAACTACGGCGACGGCAGTGGACGCGCCGCCGAGCTGAGCCGCGATCGCGAAACGCTGGCGGCGCAGCTGGCCGAGGCCGAGGCGGCGTGGTTGTCGCTCTACGATGCCGCCTGAGTCCGGCCGGGTGGGCGCGGCCTCCGCGCCCTGGATGCGGTGTTGATCCGGTCGCGGCTATAGTGCCGCGCCTTGTGATCGCGATCACGTCCGGCGGCGATGCCGCGGGAAGCCGCCGTCCCCACGCAAGCCAATCGAGGTCTCGATGCGAAACGAACTGATCTACCTGGTACTGATCTTCGGCCTGCTGGTGGTGCCGCGCGCGCTGCAGCGGTTCAAGATCCCGGCGCCGCTGACCTGCCTGCTGTTCGGCGTCGTCGCGATGCTGGCCTGGGGCGATCAGTCGCACGACCCGCTGGTGGGCTGGCTGGCGACGCTGGGCATCTCCTCGCTGTTCCTGTTCGCCGGCCTGGAGGTCGATCCCGGCGCGCTGCGCAAGGGCCTGCGGCCGCTGCTGGCGCACCTGGCGATCCGCACCCTGGCGCTGTGCGGCGTGACCTGGCTGGCGTGGCGCTACTTCGAGCTGGACTGGCGCCCGGCGACCCTGCTGGCGCTGGCGCTGATGACGCCGTCGACCGGCTTCATCCTCGACACCCTGGAGCGGCTGGGCCTGGACGAGGGCGAGCGCTTCTGGGTGACCAGCAAGGCGATCGCCGGTGAGCTGTTCGCGCTGGTGGTGCTGTTCGTCGTGCTGCAGGCCAACGATCCGGTCCATCTCGGGCTGTCGTCGCTGGCGCTGGTGGCGATGCTGATCGGCCTGCCGCTGCTGTTCATCGCCTTCGGCCGCTGGGTGGTGCCGCATGCGCCGGGCTCGGAATTCTCGCTGCTGGTGATGGTCGGCCTGGTCGCCGCGTTCGCCACCGCCAAGCTTGGCGTCTACTACCTGGTCGGCGCGTTCGTGGCCGGCCTGATCGCGCGCCTGCTGCGGATCCGCATGCCGCGCCTGGCGTCGAGCCAGAACCTGCACGCGGTGCGCCTGTTCGCGACCTTCTTCGTGCCGTTCTACTTCTTCAACGCCGGCACCAAGGTGCCCGAGGGGGCCCTGAGCTGGCAGGCGTTGGGGCTGGGACTGGCATTGACCGCGGTGGTGCTGCCGTTCCGGATCGGCACGGTGTGGACGCAGCGCCGTTTCATCTTCGGCGAGGACAACCGCAGCAGCCTGCGGGTGTCGATCTCGCTGGCGCCGACGCTGATCTTCACCCTGGTGCTGGCCGGCATCCTCCGCGATCGCTTCGCCCTGGCCGACGAGTTGTTCGGCGCGCTGCTGCTGTACGCGACCCTGACCACGATCCTGCCGTCGCTGGTGCTGCGCGCGCCGTTCGACGTCGATCCGCTGGACCAGCGCAAGCCGCCGGTGCATCCGGAGGACGCGATCGCCGGCGAGCGTCGCGCCAGTCCGCCCAGGCGGCCGGAGATCACCGGCTGACGGTCGCGCGCGCTGTCGTGCCGGACCGCCGTATCCGGCGTCCGCGGTTTGACGAACCGCATCGCGCCGTGTTTCGGTAAAAGGCGGTTCGTGCACGGAAGGTGGGATGGGAGCGCTGCACACGCTCGATTACGTCGTGTTGGCGGCGTACGTGGTGGTTGTCATCGTGGTCTGCGCGCGGGTGTCGCGACGCAGTCCTGATTCGGACGAATTGTTCCTCGCCGGACGCACCCTCGGCGCCGGGGTGGTCGGCCTGTCGCTGTTCGCCTCGAACATCTCCTCGACGACCCTGATCGGTCTGCCCGGCGCGGCCTGGTCGTCCGGCATCGCGGTCGCCAACTACGAGTGGATGGCGGCGCTGGTGCTGCTGTTCTCGGCCCTGTTCGTGGTGCCGGTGCTGCTGGGCAACCGCTTGACCACGATCCCCGAGCTGCTGGAACGGCGCTTCGACGCGCGCCTGCGCAAGTACCTGTCGGCGGTCAGCGTGTTCCTGTCGATCGTGCTCGATACCGCCGGCAGCCTGTACGCGGGCGCGGTGGTGCTGAAGGTGTTCTTCCCGGCGCTGCCGCTGGTCGAGACGATCGTCGCGATCGCGCTGTTCGCCGGCCTCTACACCGCCGCCGGCGGCCTGCGCGCGGTGGTCTATACCGACGTGCTGCAGTCGGTCGTGCTGCTGCTGGGATCGGCGGTGCTGACGGTGCTGGTGTTCGCCGAGTTCGACTATTCCTGGGCGAAGGTGGTCGCGGCGGTACCGGCCGACCACATGTCGCTGATCCGGCCGCTCGACGATCCCGACCTGCCGTGGCTGGGCACCCTGATCGGGTTGCCGATCCTGGGCTTCTACTACTGGACGATGAACCAGTACGTCAGCCAGCGGCTGCTGGGGGCGCGCAGCGTCGATGCCGCCGGCGGGGGCGCGATCCTGGCCGCCCTGCTCAAGCTGCTGCCGCTGTTCCTGATGGTGCTGCCCGGGGCGATGGCGATCGCATTGCTGCCGGATCTGCAGCGCGGCGACGAGGTGTTCGCGCGGCTGCTGGCCGAGTACGCCCCGGTGGGGCTGGCGGGCCTGGTCCTGGCCGGCCTGCTGGCGGCGATCATGTCCTCGGTCGACTCGGCGTTGAACTCGGCCTCGACCCTGATCACCCTCGACTTCATCGAACCCCGCCGGCCCGGCCTGGATACCCGCGCGCTGGCGCGGATCGGCCGCACCACGACCCTGCTGCTGATGGCGCTGGCCGCCGCCTGGGCGCCGATGATCGACAACTTCCCGGGCCTGTTCGCCTATCTGCAGCAGACCTTCGCCTACGTGACCCCGCCGCTGGTCGCGGTGTTCGTGCTGGGGCTGTGGTGGAAACGGTTGGCGGCGGGACCGGCGCTGCGCGCGTTGGTCAGCGGGCACGCGCTCAGCGCGGCCTGGTTCGTCGCCACCCAGCTGGGCTGGCTGGACATCCATTTCACCATCGTCGCCGGTGCGTTGCTGGCGGCGACCGTGCTGGCGGCATGGCTGTGGCAGGCGTCCAGCACCCAGCGGCCGGCACCGGATCATCTGGCTGCGGTCGATGCCGGCGCCGCACCGCGGGTCCGCGCGGGCGTGCGCTGGGGCGCGGCGGTCGTGACCGCGCTGACCGCCGCGCTGGTGCTGGCGTTCTGGTGACCGGCGCGCGTCGGTGCGCGCCGGTCGTCCGTCTCAGTCCCGTTCCAGTTCGTAGACGTGCGAACGCTGGCCGCTGCCGGCGGCCTCGACCGCTTCTAGGAACTCGCGGCCCCAGCGCTCGACGTCGTAGCGGCTGACGATGTCGAACAACTGGCGCTGCCGCGATTCGGCCTCGTCGGCCGGCATCGCCAAGGCGTGCTCCAGTCCCAGCATCAGGTCGGCGGTGTCGTGCGGGTTGGTCAGTACCGCGCCCTTGAGTTCGGCGGCGGCGCCGGCGAATTCCGACAGCACCAGCACGCCGGCGCTGTCTTCGACCCCGTGGGCGGCGATGAACTCCTTCGACACCAGGTTGAGGCCGTCGCGCAGCGGGGTGATCCACATCACGTCGGCGGCGGCGTAGTGGGCGACGACCTCGTCGAAGGGCAGGCCACGGGCGAAGAAGCGCACCGGGGTCCAGTCCAGCTGCGCGTGGCGGCCGTTGATGCGGCCGACCGCCTGTTCGATCTGGGTCTGCAGCTGGCGGTAGACGGTCATCTCCTGCGCCGCCGGCACGCACACCATCAGCAGGGTGACGGTGCCGCGCAGCTCGGGGCGCTGTTCGAGGATTTTCTCGAACGCCAGCAGCTTCTCCAGCGTGCCCTTGGTGTAGTCCAGCCGCTCGATCGACAGCACCAGCTTGCGGCCGTCGAACTCCTCGCGGATCCGATCGATGCGGTCGCGCACGTCCTCGCGCGCCAGCATCCCGCGGATGCGGCCCATGTCGGTGCCGACCGGATGCGCGCCCAGCGCGACCTGGCGGTCGCCGACCCGGATCGCGGTGGTCATTCGGTCCAGCCCGACCGCGCAGCCGTAGGTCAGGAAGCGCGGCGCGCAGCTCTCGCGCGATACGGTCTCGAACGGCATCGCACCGCGGACCACGTCGACGAAGTTCTCGACCTGGCGCGGGATGTGGAAGCCGATGTAGTCGCACTGCAGCAGGCTGCCGAGGATGTCGCGGCGCCACGGCACCACGTTGAAGACATCGGCGGACGGGAAGTAGGTGTGATGGAAGAAGGCGATCTTCAGGTCCGGCCGCAGTTCGCGCAGGAAGGCCGGCACCATCCACAGGTTGTAGTCGTGCAGCCACACCGTCGCGCCGTGCGCGGACTCGGCGGCGGCGGCCTCGGCGAACTTGCGGTTGACCTTGAGGAAGGTCCGCCAGTCCTCCTCGCGGAAGCGCGCGCGCTCCCAGAAGGTGTGCAGCATCGGCCAGAACGCTTCCTTGGAAAAGCGCTTGTAGAACGCATCGACCTCGGACTTGCTCAGCTTGACCCGGGCCGCGGTGAGGTTGGGGTAGAGCTCGGTATCGACCGTGGTGTGGCTCTGGAACGGCCGCCCCGATTTCGGGTCGTCGATGCTCCAGGCGACCCACGAGCCCTTGCGGCCGCCACTGAAGAAGCCCAGCAGGCTGGGGATGATGCCGTTGGGCGAGCGCGGCTGGCGGCGTTTGACCTGGCCGTCCTCGAGGTATTCCTCGTACGGCAGCCGGTGGTAGACCATCACCAGTTCGGACTTGCCGAATTTCAGCGAGGCCGGGGTGCTGAGCTGGAGCTCTTCCTCCGGCAGCAGCTTGAACTGGCGGATCGCCTCGAGAATGCCGCCGCAGCCGGGCGCCTTGGCGTGCATCACGTTGGCGAGCTGGCGGGTGGCGCGGGTCAGCGCCTTCTCCGACTCGCCGACCGCCACGCCCTGGAAGCCGGCGGTGAACATCGACAGGTCGTTGAGGGTGTCGCCGGCGACCAGCACCCGCGCGCCCGGGATCCCGAGCTGGTCGGCCAGCGCGGCCAGGGTGCGTCCCTTGTCGGTGCCAGGCGGCAGGATGTCGAGATAGCGGTCGGCCGAGTACAGCACCGAGCAGCCGAGCGTGGCGGCGGCGGCCTCGACATCGTCGCGGACCTTCGCCAGCGCCCTGGGCTCGCAGAAGTACGAGCAGCGGCGCTCCTGCGGCACGTCCTGGCGGACCAGGCCGGGAAAGTCGTCGATCAGGTCGGCGACCACGTGTTCGCCCGGCCAGCGTGCGTCGATGGACGCCTGCAGCGGCTGCACCGGTTGCAGGCTGTGGCCATCGACCA
The DNA here is from genome assembly GCF_006546735.2 of Marilutibacter maris. Classification (GTDB taxonomy): domain Bacteria; phylum Pseudomonadota; class Gammaproteobacteria; order Xanthomonadales; family Xanthomonadaceae; genus Marilutibacter; species Marilutibacter maris. Next base: position 17,236 of record NZ_VICD02000119.1, read on the forward strand.
CGGTCGCGCCGACGTCGCAGATCACGTAGTCGGGGCGGGGCAGGGTCGGGTCCGACAGCAGCGGCATCACCGCCTCCAGGCCGCGGCCGGTGACGAACACCAGGCGGATCTCGGGGTGGCGGTCGACCAGGCGATACAGGTGCTGGCGGTGCTCGGCGCTGCCGGCCAGGAAGGTGCCGTCCAGGTCGGTGGCCAGCATCAGCTTGGGCAGGCGGCCGGCGGCCGGCGTGCCCGTGGGCGGGGTTGGGGAAAGTGTCTGGGGGTCTTTCTGGGTCAATGGATTTCCTTGGTGGGGGCGATGTCTTGGGGCGAGGACGAAGGTCCGTCCCCGGCAGGGTCGTCGTCGCTGTCGGACTGGGCGTCCGGCAACAGCTCAAACGCGGTCGGTGTGGTCCGCAGCATGGCCTGGAAGGCGACCGGGTGTTCGAGATCGCGGCGGCGCAGCAGGCGCCGGCCGCCGGCGATCAGCGCGGTGGCGCCCAGGGTCGCGGCGAAGAAGCCCGGCAGCGCGTCGGGTCCGATGCGGGTCATCGCCACGCCGGCCAGGGCCGGTCCGATCGCCGAGCCGATGCCGTTGAGCAGCAACAGGCTGCTGCCGGCCGACAGGGTGTCCTCGGGCGGCAGGTGGTCGAGCAGGTGAGCCATGCAGATCGGGTAGATCGCGAAGGCGAGGCCGCCGAAGGCAAAGAACAGCGCGTACAGGAGCGGGCCGGAGCGCCCGGCCGGCAGCATCATCACGACCGCCGCGGCGGCGGCCAGCAGGCAGACCAGGGCGAGGGTGGTGCGGCGGTCACCGCCGTCCGACAGCCGTCCGATCGGCCACTGCAGCGCCGCGCCGCCGACGATGGTCA
>NZ_VICD02000010.1 GCF_006546735.2 Marilutibacter maris
CTGCTCCAGCGCACGCGCCGGTTCCTGCACCGCCGCCAGCGCGCCGGGCACCTCCTTGCACTCGGCCAGGGCGTCGCGCGCCAGCTCCACCAGCGGCCGCGCGCTCAGGGCCTCGCCGAAGAACTGCGAGGCCAGGTCGGGCAACTGATGGGCCTCGTCGACGACGAAGGCCTGGGCACCGGGCAGGATCTCGCCGAAGCCCTCCTGCTTGAGCGCCAGGTCGGCCAGCAGCAGATGATGATTGACCACCACCAGGTCGGCCGATTGCGCCCGCTGGCGGGCCTGGACGACGAAGCAGTCGGAAAAGAACGGGCACTCGCTGCCCAGGCAATTGTCGACCGTCGAGGTCACCACCGGGATCAGCGGCGAATCCTCGCCCAGGCCCTCGACCTCGGCCAGATCGCCCATCCGCGTGCCTCCGGCCCAGGCGACGATGCGCTGGAACTGGGCGGCGATCTCGCGACTGGCGAAACGCGGCTCGCCCTTGGCCTGATGCATCCGGTAGTGGCAGAGGTAGTTCGCGCGCCCCTTCAACAGCGCGGTCTTCAGGCCGACGCCGAGGGCGTCGCGCACGCGCGGCAGGTCGCGGTGATAGAGCTGGTCCTGCAGCGCGCGCGTGCCGGTGGAAACAATGGTCTTGACCCCCGACAGCAACGCCGGCACCAGGTAGGCGAAGGTCTTGCCGGTACCGGTGCCGGCCTCGGCGATCAGGGTGCCCAGCGGCGTGCCGCGCGATTCGAACGCGGTCGCGATCGCCACCGACAGCGCCTGCTGGGCCGGACGCGGCGCGAACGCCTCCAGGTTGCGGGCCAGCGCGCCGCCCTCCTCCAGCGCTTCCCGCGCCGCCCGGGCGAGCCGGGAGTCCTGTTCTGCCATCGCCTCGTCCCGCAATCAGTAACGCGGCGGCGGTGCGACCGTGCAGGCATCGCGTCGCCGTCCGGCCTCTTCGACCGAGACCCTGGGCAGGCCGGCGGTATCGGGCGGACGCGAACCACCCGCGCGGGCGCGCACCACCGTTTCCCAGTTGCGCCGGCACAGCGGGCCGACATCGGTGCCGGCCGCGCGCGCCTGCAGCGCCAAGCGCTCGGCCAAGTCGGTCTGGCCCAGCAACAGCGCGATCTCGGCGCGTTGCTGCAACAGGTTCGGATCCTGCGCCGAAATCTCCAGGGCCTGGTCGAGGCGATCGGCGGCGGCCTGGTACAGGCGGCCGGCCTCCAGCCGCGTGGCCTCCTCGCTGAGGTCGCTGACCTGCGGGTCGCGCAACGGCTGCACGTCCAGCTCGCCGCCGCTGGCGGTGCCGGCGGCAC
>NZ_VICD02000120.1 GCF_006546735.2 Marilutibacter maris
CAGGGGGGGAACGATATCCGGCTGCGCCCGGATATCTCCCAAGGTTTGCTGCGCAAACCTCGGGCCCCGCCGTTGCGCTGCCAGACCCCCATTCGCGCTGCGCGCGAATCGCCCCCTGACTCAGGGGGAACGATATCCGGCTGCGCCCGGATATCTCCCAAGGTTTGCTTCGCAAACCTCGGGCCCCGCCGTTGCACCCCCACACCCCCATTCGCGCTGCGCGCGAATCGCCCCCTGACTCAGGGGGCTGGGCTCATGGGCTGGGCAAACGCTCTTCGTAGGAGCGGCGTGAGCCGCGATGGGGCCTTCATGGGAAGGCCCTCGCGGCTTACGGCACTCCTGCGGGGGCGCGGTGCAACGGACTTTTGCCGCCGGATCGGCGACAATTCGCGCATGAACGAGCAGCCTTCCAAGCCCGAAACCTCCGACACCACCCACTTCGGTTTCCGCGACGTGCCGGTCGGCGACAAGCAGAAGCTGGTCGGCGAGGTGTTTTCCTCGGTCGCCGGCAAGTACGACCTGATGAACGACCTGATGAGCTTCGGCATCCACCGGGTCTGGAAGCGCTACTTCGTCGCCACCGCCCAGGTCCGCCGCGGCGACCGTGTGCTCGACCTGGCCGGCGGCACCGGCGACATCGCCCTGTTGCTGCGCGACCGCGTCGGCGAGACCGGCAGCATCGTGCTGGGCGACATCAACGGTGAGATGCTGCGCGTGGGGCGCGACCGGATGACCGACATGGGCAAGGTCGCCGGCTTCGAGTACGTGCAGATGAACGCCGAGAAGCTGCCGTTCCCGGGTGCCAGCTTCGACCTGGTCACGATCGCCTTCGGCCTGCGCAACGTCACCGACAAGGACGCCGCGCTGCGCGAGATGCAGCGCGTGCTCAAGGTCGGCGGGCAGGCGCGGGTGCTGGAGTTCTCCGAGGTCAAGGCCGACTGGTTCAAGCCGCTTTACGACTTCCACTCGTTCAAGGTGATGCCGGCGCTGGGCCGGGTGTTCGCCAACGACCGCGACAGCTACCAGTACCTGGCCGAGAGCATCCGCAAGCACCCGCCGCAGGAGACGCTGAAGGCGATGATGGAGGCCGCCGGCTTCGCCCGCTGCGGTTACCGCAACCTGTCCGCGGGCATCTGCGCGATCCATACCGGCTACAAGGTCTGAGCGGGACAAGCGCCGCGCACGTGTAACCCCGCGGCCGCCGCGGACGTAATTGTCGAGGGTCCGCTCCGGAGCCGCCCCGATGTCCGCGTCCATTCCCGCAATCCCCGCGCTGCCCCTGCCCGTTGCCACCGCCATCGAGCGGGTGGCCTGGCCGTTCGCCACCGTCATCAGCATCGTCCTGCTGCTGTGGTTCGGGGCGATGGGCTTGTTGCCGTTCTCGGCCGAGGCGCTGGCCAGCCGCGGCGGGCTGTCGGCCGACGACGCGACCGCGATCGCCAGCGGCATGGGCGCGGTGCAGCTGTTGCTGGCGCTGGGCCTGCTGCCGCTGTGGCCGGACCGCCTCCGCGCCGGCTTCGCACTGGCGGTGGCCGGCTTCTGGTGGCTGCAGATGGCGACCCTGGCCAGCCCTGCGATGTGGGTCAACGACGCGCCCTACGGCGGCTTCCCGTTCCTCGGCGCCGGCCAGGGCCTGCTCAAGCATCTCGGACTGGGCGCGCTGGGCCTGGCGCTGTGGGCGCGTTGGCGCGGTCATGCCGGCGCGACGCGGAGCGCGCTGTGGCTGCTGTGGGCCGGACAATTGCTGGTGCTGGTCTGGATCGGCCTGCTGAAGTTCACCGCCTACGAGGCGCAGGGCGTGGAGGGGCTGATGCGCAACAGCCCGCTGTTCGCCTGGCTGTACGGCTTTGTCGATGTGCGCGGTGCGTCCAACCTGATCGGGGTGATCGAGCTGGCGACCGCGGCGCTGATCGCAGCGTGGCCGTGGCGGCCGCGCGTGGCCGGGTGGGGGCTGCTGGCGGCGGCGTTGACCTACCTGCTGACCAACAGCTTCCTGTTCTCCACCCCGGGATGGGCGCCAGGCCATGGCTTCCCGTTCGTCGCCGGCACCGGCCAGTTCCTGCTCAAGGACCTGGGCCTGCTGGCCGGCGCCTTGCTGCTGCTGGCGGGACGGCCGTCGGGCGAGCTGGCAGACCCGGCCATGCCCGCGCGCGGATGAGGCGCTAAACTCGGGCGTTCATCCGTATCCCGTGAATCCGCGTATGCGCTCTTCCCTGCTGACCCTGTGCCTCGCCGCCGCGCTTGCCGCCGGCTGCTCCTCCGAACAGGCCGCGACGCCGGCCGACCCGACCGCCGCCGCGACCGCGGCTCCGGACACCACCGCGGATGCGAAGGCGATGGCCGAAGTGGACGAGTATTCCTATGCCGAGCCGGACATGGTCCGGATCAAGGACCTGGCCCTGGCGCTGAAGGTCGACTTCGACCAGCGCCAGCTCTCCGGCAGTGCCACCTACACCCTGGACTGGGTCGATCCCGAAGGCGGCCGGCTGATCCTGGACACCCGCGGCCTGACCGTCGACAAGGTCGTCGGCGAGCGCGAGGACGGCAAGTGGGACGATTTGACCTTCGTTCTCGACGACGCCGACGAGGTGCTCGGCAGCAAGCTCACGATCGCCGCGCCCAAGCGCAATCCGCGCATCCGGGTCAGTTACACCACCTCGCCGGACGCCTCGGGTCTGCAGTGGCTGACCCCGGCGATGACCGAGGGCGGCAAGACCCCCTTCATGTTCAGCCAGTCGCAGCAGATCCACGCCCGCTCCTGGGTGCCGCTGCAGGACACGCCGCGGGTGCGCTTCACCTATACCGCGCACGTGACCGCGCCCAAGGACGCAATGGTGCTGATGAGCGCCGACAACGATCCCAAGGCGGCGCGCGACGGCGACTACAGCTTCAAGATGCCGCAGCCGATCCCGTCCTACCTGCTGGCGATCGCCGCCGGCGACCTGGTGTTCAAGCCGATCAGCGGGCGTAGCGGCGTCTGGGCCGAGCCGAGCGCGGTCGACAAGTCGGTGGCCGAGTTCGCCGACACCGAGAAGATGATCGAGGTCACCGAGAAGCTGTACGGCCCGTACCGCTGGGAGCGCTACGACATGCTGGTGCTGCCGCCGTCGTTCCCCTACGGCGGCATGGAGAACCCGCGCCTGAGCTTCATCACCCCGACCGTGATCGTCGGCGACAAGTCGCTGGTGTCGCTGATCGCTCACGAGCTGGCGCACAGCTGGTCGGGCAACCTGGTCACCTTCTCCACGCCGAAGGACGGCTGGCTCAACGAGGGCTTCACCAGCTACGTCGAGAACCGCATCGTCGAGGAGCTGTACGGCAAGGCCCAGGCCGACATGGAGAACGTGATCGCGCGCAACGAACTGGCCGCCGAGTACAAGGATCTGGATCCGAAGCTGCAGGTGCTGGCGTTGCGTCCGGGCACGCTGTCCGACCCCGACGGCGCCAGCAGCGCGACCGTCTACACCAAGGGCGCGTGGTTCCTGCAGTTCCTCGAGCAGCGCTTCGGCCGCGACGACTTCGACGCCTTCCTGCGCGACTACTTCGACCACTTCGCGTTCCAGAGCATCCCGACCACGAAGTTCCTGGAGTACGTGCAGCCGAATCTGGTCGAGAAGTATCCGGGCAAGGTGACGATGGCCGAGATCGAGCAGTGGGTCTACGAGCCGGGCATTCCGGACGGCGCGCCGAAGACCGAGTCGGCGCGTTTCGACGCGGTCGACGCCGCGCGCGCGGCATGGCTGGCCGACGGCACAGTGCCGGACAAGGCGCTGACCGATGGCTGGGTCACCCAGGAGTGGGTGCACTTCGTCGAGGGCATGCCGCAGACGCTGGACACCGCGCAGCTGGCCGCGCTGGACGCCGCCTACCGCTTCACCGGCACCCCGAACGGCGAGATCGCCCAGCGCTGGTATCCGCTGGCGGTGCGCAGCGGCTATGCCGAGGCCAACGAGGCGATTGCCGCGTTCCTGGAGAAGATCGGCCGCCGCAAGCTGATCATGCCGACCTACGCCGAGCTGGTGAAGACGCCGGAGGGCCTGCAACTGGCCGAGACGGTGTTCGCCAAGGCGCGCCCGGGCTATCACCCGATCACCACCGCTTCGGTCGAGTCGGTGATCGCCGAGGCCAAGGGCGCGGACGCCGACGGCGCGAAGTAAGCCCGGGTGGCTACGCGGCGCCGACGCCTGCTCGCCACGGCCCTGCTCGTCGCAGGCGCCGTGGCCTTGGTGGCCGGCGTCGCGCTGTGGCAAGAACCGGCCCGCCTGATCCGCGTCGCCTACCAGGCGCAGCGGCTGGCGGCCGGGCTCGACAAGGCCAGCGTCGAGATCGACGGCAGCCGCTGGGTCTACGCCTACAGCGACGACGCCCCGGCTGGCGCCGCGACCGTGGTGATGCTGCACGGCTTCACCGGCAGCAAGGAAAACTGGTATCCGCTCGCGCAGCGCCTGCGCGGCCGTTATCGCCTGCTGATCCCGGATCTGCCTGGGTGGGGAGAGAGCAGGGAAGAGAGCGGGGACGGGAGTGCGCGCGAGAACGGCGCCGACCCGGGCTATCGCGCCCAAGCGCAGCGGGTCGCGCGCTTCATCCAGACCCTCGCTCCGGCCGGCGCCGGCGAACGGGTCCTGCTCGGCCATTCGATGGGCGGCGGCATCGCCGCGGTGACCGCGGCCGAACATCCCGACCAGGTCGACCGGGTCGGCCTGCTGGCCGCGGCCGGCGTGTACTTCCAGGCCAACGTCTTCGGCGAACGCGTACTGGCCGGCGAGAACCCGTTCGCGGTCGGCGACTCGGCCAGTCTCGAACATTATCTCGGGCTGTTGTTCGAGGACGCCGACGCGCGGCCGTGGCTGCCGTGGCCGGCCGACCGCATCTACATCGACCAGCGCCGCGCCAGCGCCGCTTTCGAACAGACGGTGCTGGACCGTATCGGCCGCAGCGACGAGGCGTTCCTGCCCGGCGCCTCGGCGGCGCGGATCCGGCAGCCGGCGCTGCTGCTGTGGTGCCGGCAGGACGCGGTGATCGATGCCAGCGCGATGACGCTGTACGCACGCGAGATGCCGCAGGCGCGGGAGGTGCTGCTCGACGGCTGCGGCCACATGTCGCTGATGGAGCGCCCCGACCGCGTCGCCGCGGCGGTCGATACACTGATCGAACGAGGACAACCACGATGACGCCATATTCGTCGCCCCTTGCCGCCAGGATCGCAGGTTGGCCGCGCGTCGCCGCCGTCCTGGCCGTCGTCGCCGTGCTGAGCGCCTGCCAGCCCCAGGCCGACCCCGAAGCCGAGCGCGCCGCCCAGGCGCAGGCGCGCGAGCAGGCCGCCGAGGCGATGGCGGCCGAATTCGACAAGGCGATCGCCGCGGAAAACTGGAGCCTGGCCCGCGCGCATGGCGACATCCTCAATGCCGACTATCCGGGCAGCGCCGCCGCCGAGCGCATCGCGCCGCAGTACGAGGAGGCCAAGGCCAGGGCGGTGGAGCAGCGCGAGAACCAGCGCCTGACCGCGCTGTGGACCTACCAGAGCCAGCCGTTCAAGGACGGCCGGCAGGTGTCGGCGTCGATCCATGCGCGCGAGCCGGTCGATACCGACGGCAGCGGCGCCAAGCCGGTCCAGCTGATTTTCCGCGACAATCCGGAGTGGGGTCGCAGCAGCTACCTGGTGCTGCAGGCCGGCGACTTCGACTGTTACGGTGGCTGCAAGGTCAAACTCGCGGTCGACGACGGCGAGCCGCGCCGGGTCGACGCGAGCCGCCCGCGCACCGACGAGGCGATCGCGATGTTCATCGAGGACGAGATGATGCTCTGGCGAACCGCCAAGGCGGCGAGGACGATCGCGATCGAGTTTCCGGTCAAGGCCGGCGGCACCCGCACCGTGGTGTTCGAGGTCGGCGGCCTGGCCCCGGAAAACCTGCCGGCCTGGAACTGACATGGCAGGCCCGCAGCGGGTCCTGACTGCGCTGGCGCTGATCCTGTCGCTGGCCGCGTGCACGCCGGAAGCGGAGCGCGTGGAGGCGGCAACGGAGGGCATGTCCGCGGCGGCCGTCGAGCCCGGTGACCTCAGCTGGGCCGATGTCCGGCAGACAATGACCGTGCCGCCGTCGCCGGATTCGCCGCGTGGGCGGGCGCTGGCGGCGCTGTCGGCGTTGGAGGCGGCCGATGAGGTGACGCTGTACTCGCTGCAGCCGTGGCGACCGCCGGATTCCGACGGCCCGATGCCCGAGTACGGCGCCCCGGATTACGCGTCGTTCTTGCGCGAGCGGTCGGCGGCGACCGAGCGCAGCCAGCAGGAATGGTGCGCTCGCGCCGCCTGCCTGTACGGCAACCGCATCCTCGGCAAGGTCGTGCCGGAGGACGCCGGCGAGCGCGCGCTGGTGCTGGACGCGGCACTGCGGTCGCTGGGGGCCGACCCCGACTACGCCTTCGCCTGCATCGCCGAGTACCGGCACGCGGTCGAGTTCCGCGCCGGTGGTCATCTGTACCAGGTGCTGCTGTGCTACGGCTGCGGGCAGGTCGCGGTGGCGATCGATGGCCAGCTGGGGCGACCCGGGCAGACCCATGACATGGGCGACGAGGACGGCCTCGACCGGATGTTCGTCGGCGCAGGGGTACCGTTGGCCGAATAAGTCCCGCCGCGTTGACATCGCAATCGCGCGGCGTGGGCGATGCTGGCGGCACGGAATGCGGCAAGGGCGGCCCGGGCTCGTCCCGTCCTCACGGATTCCCATCCCCCAGTGGCGCGATGCTGGACCCGCGCGCCCGAACCCTGCGGCGGCCGTCGCCTGGAGCGCGTCGCACGCCATTCGGAGAACGCCATGCTCTCCCCCCGACTGCACAACCTGCTCGACACCCGGCACATGCCGTACACCACCCATGTCCACGAGCGCACGGTGACCGCGCACGACACCGCCGCGGCCACCCATGTCAGCCGCGAGCTGTTCGCCAAGACGGTGATGATCAAGGTCGATGGCCGGCTGGCGATGCTGGTGATGCCGGCGGCCTACCGCGTCGACCTGACCCGGCTGTCGCGCGCGCTGGGCGAGGCCGAGGTCGAACTGGCCGAGGAGTCCGAGTTCCGCGACGCCTTCCCCGACTGCGAGCTGGGCGCGATGCCGCCGTTCGGCCATCTATACGACATGCCGGTCTACGTCGATTCGCGGCTGGCCCGGCAGAAGGAGATCACCTTCAACGCCGGCACCCATATCGAGGCCGTCACGATGCCGTACAAGGCGTTCGAGAAGCTGGCCGAACCGGAGATGCTGTGGCTGGCCTATGTGATGTGACGGTTGCCTCGATGAGCCACCGACCAGGCTGGACCCGATCGTAGGAGCGGCGTAAGCCGCGATCCCCGGGCTGCGCCCGGGAATCCCCCAAGTTTGCTTCGCAAACCTTGGGCCCCGCCGTTGCGCATCCACACCCCCATTCGCGCTATGCGCGAATCGCCCCCTGACTCAGGGGGCTGGACCACGCCTGTTCATACCGTAGGAGCGGCGTGAGCCGCGATGGGGCTTTCATGGGAAGACCTGGTCGCAGCTTACGCAGCTCCTACAGAAGCGATGGCTTCTCATGTAGGACGGCGCAAGTCGCTGAAGTCTTGGCCTCTCGGGGGCGACTCGCATCGCCGATGCGAACGCGAACCGGTGTTGCCGGTCGACGGCCCTTACAGCGCGTAGCCGAACTGTTGGCGGAACTGCTCGGCGAACTCGTCGTAGTCGAAGCGCTGGTTCTGGGTGCCGGGATGTTCGACCTTGAGCGCGCCCATCAGATTGCCGATGCGGCCGATCGTCATCCAGTCGTAGCCCTTCTCGATGCCGTAGATCAGGCCGGCGCGGAACGCGTCGCCGCAGCCGGTCGGGTCGGTGACCCGGCGCTCGTGCGCCGGCGGCACGGTGTAGGACTGGTCCGGGGTATGGATGATCGCGCCCTTCGGGCCCTGGGTGGTGATGTAGGCCTTGACCCGCTTGACGATCTCCTTCTCGCACCAGCCGGTGCGCTCCTGCAGCAGGTTGGACTCGTAGTCGTTGACGGTCACGTAGTCGGCCTGCTCGATGAAGCCGCGCAGTTCCTCGCCGTTGAACAGCGGCATCGCCTGGCCCGGATCGAAGATGAAGGGAATGCCGCCCTCGGCGAACTCCCGCGCGTTCTGCAGCATGCCCTCGCGGCCATCGGGGCTGACGATGCCGAAGGTCACGCCGGCCACGTCCTTCACGTGGTTCTCGTAGCTGCGCATCATCGCGCCCGGATGGAAGGCGGTGATCTGGTTGTTGTCGTGGTCGGTGGTGATGAAGGCCTGCGGGGTGAACAGCTCGTCGATCACCTTGATCTGGTCGAGACGGATCTCGTGCTCCTCGAACCACTCGCGGTAGGGGCCGAAGTCCTGGCCGACGGTCGCCATCGGAATCGGGTCGCCGCCGAGCAGCTTGAGGTTGTAGGCGATGTTGCCGGCGCAGCCGCCGAACTCGCGGCGCATGCGCGGGACCAGGAACGACACGTTCAGGATGTGCACCTTGTCCGGCAGGATGTGGTTCTTGAACTGGTCGGGGAAGACCATGATGGTGTCGTAGGCCAGCGAGCCACAGATCAGAGCGGACATCGGAAGTACCGGGCAGGGGGCGGCGCGGGGCCACCGGTGCGGATTGGAGGAACGGGCCGATCGACGTGCGCTGGACGGCCCGGCCGCCGGTCGGGCCGGCGCGCAAACCCGACAAGGTTAGCGGCTGGGCGCGCGCCCGGCCAGCCTGAACAGGGGGTGAGGGTTCCGGAGCGGGTGCCGGCGCGCCCCGGAAATCCCCGCAGACCGTGATTTGGCGCGGTTTTCTCCTTGCCCGGCGGGGGGACGGCAGGTAGGCTAGCCGGCCACCCCTGTGCTCCTCAAAGACGGCCCGTTCCCCGATGTTCAAGAAGTTTCGCGGCATGTTCTCCAACGACCTGTCCATCGACCTGGGCACGGCCAACACCCTGATCTATGTCCGCGGCCAAGGCATCGTGCTGAACGAGCCATCGGTGGTGGCGGTGCGCCAGGACCGGATGGTCGGCGGCACCCGCAGCGTGGCCGCGGTCGGCAGCGACGCCAAGCAGATGCTTGGCCGCACGCCCGGCAACATCACCACGATCCGGCCGATGAAGGATGGCGTGATCGCCGACTTCACCTACACCGAGGAGATGCTCAAGACCTTCATCAAGAAGGTGCACAAGTCGCGCGTGCTGCGGCCGAGCCCCCGGGTGCTGGTTTGCGTGCCCTGCGGCTCGACCAATGTCGAGCGCCGCGCGATCAAGGAATCGGCCGAGGAGGCCGGCGCGCGCGAGGTCTACCTGATCGAGGAGCCGATGGCGGCCGCGATCGGCGCCGGCATGCCGGTCACCGAGGCGCGCGGCTCGATGGTCGTCGACATCGGCGGCGGCACCTCGGAAGTGGCGGTGATCTCGCTCAACGGCATCGTCTACTCGGCCTCGGCGCGGATCGGCGGCGACCGCTTCGACGAGGCGATCATCAACTACGTGCGCCGCACCTACGGCACCCTGATCGGCGAGGCCACGGCCGAGCGGATCAAGCTGGAGATCGGTTGCGCCTGTCCGCAGGACGACGCCCGCACGATGGAGGTGTCGGGGCGCAACCTGGCCGAGGGTGTGCCGAAGATGGTCACCCTCAACGCCAACGAGGTGCTGGAGGCGCTGCGCGAACCGCTGTCGGGGATCGTCGCCGCGATCAAGCTGGCGCTGGAGCAGACCCCGCCGGAGCTGTGCGCCGACGTCGCCGAGCGTGGCATCGTGCTGACCGGCGGCGGCGCCCTGCTGCGCGACCTCGACAAGCTGATCAGCGACGAGACCGGCCTGCACGTGCAGGTCGCCGACGACCCGCTGACCTGCGTCGCCCGCGGCGGCGGTCGCGCGCTGGAGCTGGTCGACATGCACGGCAACGAGTTCTTCGCGCCGGAATAGCATTATCGTTTTCGGATACGGGCCCTCCGTGGCCTGGTCCGGAGCGCCGGGCGAAAAGCGTGGTTTCCGCCCGGCGCCGCAAACGGTAGGACCGTTTGCGTTGGCCCTTCCATGGGCCAGAGCCGTGCTCCGTCTCCATCCAGGCTTTTGGTTTTCGAGTCCGGAGCCGGGGCGGTCGCTACACTTCCTACTCACTGCCGCATACTCCCGACTCGCCTGACGTGCCCTCCTACGCCGGCCCCACCACGCCAAACCGATCCGGTGAAGTCACCGGGACGCTCTGGCTGCTGGCCTACCTGGCGCTGGCGATGGTGCTGATCGTGCTCGACCATCGCGGCGGCTGGCTCGACAAGGCGCGCGAGCAGGCCAACGTGCTGGTGCAGCCGCTGTGGATGGTCGCCGGCTGGCCCGGGCAGATCGTCGACAAGGTCCAGGCCGATGCCGGCACCCTGAGCCAGCTGACCGCCGAGAACGCCCGCCTGCGCAACGAGGCGCTGGTCAACAACGCGCGGCTGGCGCGGTTGCAGGCGGTATCGGCCGAGAACCAGCGCCTGCGCGAGCTGATGGGCGCGGCCGAGCGCGGCGGTCTCGACGTGCAACTGGCGGCGATCCTCGACATCGATCTGGACCCGACCCGCCAGCGCTTGGTCGTCGATGCCGGCAGCGGCGACGGCGTCAGCGTCGGCCAGAGCGTGATCGACGCCGGCGGGCTGATGGGCCAGGTGATCGAGACCACGCCGATGCATGCGACGGTGCTGCTGCTGACCGACGCCTCGCATGCGATCCCGGTGACGGTCGCCCGCAATGGCATCCGCCTGGTCGCCTACGGCACCGGCCAGAGCGATCGCCTGGAGCTGCCCAGCATTCCGATGTCCAGCGACATCAAGGTCGGCGACACCGTGGTCAGTTCCGGCCTGGGCGGGCGTTTCCCCGCCGGCTTCCTGGTCGGGACCATCGCATCGCTGCAGCCCGACGACAGCCGCGCGTTCCTGCTTGGCGAACTGCGTCCGGCCGCCCAGCTCGACCGTGGCCGCAATGTGCTGCTGTTGCGCGACGTGCCGGTGCCGCCGCCGGACGCCGCCACGGCGCCGGACGGGGACATGGCCGCGGGGAACCCGGCCGGCGAGGCCGGTAGCGACGCCGCCCCACCCGATCGCACCGATGGCCCCGACGCCCGCGGGGACGGCAGCCAGGAAGACCGCGCCGCCGCCGCGCCGGCGCCGACGGAGCCGCGCCGATGAGCCGTGCGCGCCGCCACTGGGTGATGCCGGTCAGCATCGTGCTGGCGCTGTTGCTGGGGCTGCTGCCGCTGCCGCCGGCGATACAGCCGCTGCGGCCGTACTGGCTCGCGCTGGTGGTCGCCTACTGGGTGATCGAGGACCCGGACCGGCGCGGCCTGGGCTTCGCCTTCATCGTCGGCCTGTTCGCCGATCTCGCCTTTGGCGGCCTGCTCGGCGAGCAGGCGTTGCGACTGGTGGTGATGGCCTACATCCTGCAGCGGTTCCGCGCCCGCCTGCGGTTCTTCCCGATGTCGCAGCAGGCGCTGGCGATCGGCGGCCTGCTGCTCAACGACCGGGTCCTGGTCTGGGTGCTGCACGCGGCGCTCAAGCTGCCTCCGACCCCGCACCTGATCTGGCTGGCGCCGTTGCTGGGGATGCTGCTGTGGCCGGTGGTCTTCCTGCTGATCACCGCTGCACGGCAGGGCCACAGGCCGTAGCGACATGGGACCGCGCCGCCGCGTCATCAAGAACACCCACGCCGAGGCCGAGCAGTTCCGCCGCCGTGCCTTGCTCGCGTTCGCCGGCGTGGTCGCCGCGCTGGGCGTGCTCGCGGGCTGGTACTTCAAGCTGCAACTGCTGCAGCACGACGAATATGCGACCCGCTCGGAGGCCAACCGCATCAAGCTGCGGCCGGTGGTGCCGGCGCGCGGGATCATCTACGACCGCAACGGCCGCATCCTCGCCGACAACGTGCCGGCGTTCCGCCTCGACGTGACCCCGGAGGAGGCCGGCGACCCCGAGCGCTGGATGCCCGGGCTGGCGGCGCTGTTCTCGTTGACCGAGGAGGAGATCGAGCACTTCGACAAGACCCGCCGCGCGACCCGCGGTTTCCGCCCGATCACCCTCAAGCTGAGGGTCAGCGAGGAGGAGGCCGCGCGCTTCGCGGTCGATCGCTGGCGCTATCCCGGAGTGGAGCTGGTCTCCTATCTCAACCGGCGCTACCCCCATGGCGAGCTGCTGTCGCACGTGATCGGCTATGTCGGCCGGGTCGACGAAGAGGACCTGCAGACCCTGGGCGAGGCCAACGCGGCGTTGACCCATATCGGCAAGACCGGCGTCGAGCGCGCCTACGAGGAAGCGCTGCGCGGCGGTGTCGGTTACGAGAAGGTCGAGACCAATGTCGACGGACGCTCGATGGGCGTGGTCGGGCGGGTTCCGGCGGTTCCCGGCGCCGACCTGCGGCTGAGCATCGACCTGGACCTGCAACGGGCGATGATGGAGGCGTTCGGCGAGTACGAAGGGTCGGCGATCGCGATCGATCCGGGCACCGGCGAGGTGCTGGCGATGGTCAGCCTGCCCGGCTACGACACCAACCTGTTCGTCAACGGCATCTCGCATGCCGACTACAAGGCGCTGATCGAGAACCAGTCGCGGCCGTTGTTCAATCGGCTGGTGCTCGGCGGTGTGGCGCCGGGCTCCACGCTCAAGCCGCTGATCGCGCTGGCGGGCCTGGACAGTGGCGCGCGCACGCCCGAGGACAAGGTGATGTCGACCGGCATGTTCTACCTGCCCGGCGTCAGCCGCGGCTGGGGCGACTCGCACCGCGGCGGGCACGGCTGGACCGACCTGCGCAAGTCGATCTCGCAATCGGTCAACACCTATTACTACCAGCTGGCGCTGGACATGGGCATCGAGCAGTTCGACGAGTACATGCGGCGCTATGGCTTCGGCGAGCCGACCGGGGTCGATCTGGTCGGCGAGATCGGCGGCATCCTGCCGTCGCCCGAGTACAAGATGAGCAGCCGCCGCGAGCGCTGGTACCCCGGCGACACGGTCAACATCAGCATCGGTCAGGGCGACTGGAAGGTGACCCCGCTGCAACTGGTCCGCGCCATCGCCGGCATCGCCGACGGCCGGTTGCGCCGGCCGCACCTGGTGAAGGAGGAGCGGCACGGCTTCGACGCCCCCTGGACCCCGCTGCAGCAGCCGCCCGGCGTGCCGATCAGCCCCAGCGCGGCGCATGTGCAGGTGATCCGCGAGGGCATGATGGCGACCATGCAGCCCGGCGGCACCGCCTGGCGGATCGCCTCCGATGCCCGTTACACGATGGCGGGCAAGACCGGCACCGCCCAGGTCGCCAGCCGCCGCGACAATGCCGCGGTCAATCCGCGCAGCCTGCCGCTGCACCTGCGTCACCGCTCGTTGTTCGTCGGCTTCGCCCCGGTCGAGGCGCCGAGCATCGCGGTGGCGGTGGCGGTGGAGGGCGGCGGCTACGGCGGCAGCACCGCGGCGCCGATCGCGCGCAAGATCCTCGACGCCTGGCTGCTGGACAAGCTGCCGGAGCCGCCGGCCGATGACATCGGGGCGGATGCCGCTAGCGCCGCCGTGGCCGCGGAGGCGCACGAATGAGCCTGATCCTGCGCTGGCTGCTCGACCTGACGGCGCGTTTCGCCCGCACCCTGGACTGGCCGCTGCTGGCCGCGCTGCTGGCGCTGATGGGGATCGGCCTGGCGGTGCTGTACAGCGCCGGCGGGCAGTCGATGTCGCTGGTCATCGCCCAGGGCGGGCGCTTCGCGGTCGGCCTGGGCGCGTTGTGGGCGCTGTCGCGGGTGTCGCCGGCGCAGCTGCGCAACTGGACGCCGCTGGTGTTCGGATTGTCGCTGGTGCCGTTGCTGGCGGTGCTGTTCATCGGCACCGGCAAGCACGGCTCGCACTGGATCAATCTGGGCGTGTTCTATTTCCAGCCGGCCGAACTGCTCAAGCTGAGCCTGCCGATGATGGCCGCGTGGTATCTGAACAGCCGGCCGTTGCCGCCGCGGCTGGATACCGTGCTGGTGGCCGTGGCGATCATCGCGGTGCCGACCGGACTGATCCTGCTGCAGCCGGACTTCGGCACGGCGATGCTGGTCGCGACCAGCGGCGCGTTCGCGCTGTATCTGTCGGGGTTGCCGTGGTGGTGGTTCGGGATGGCCTTCGCCGGCGTCGCCGCGGTCGCGCCGGTGGCGTGGTTCTGGCTGCTCAAGCCGTACCAGAAGGACCGCATCCTGACCTTCCTCGATCCCGAATCCGACCCGCTGGGCACCGGCTGGAACATCATCCAGTCGAAGATCGCGATCGGCGCCGGGGGGCTGTCCGGCAAGGGTTGGGGGCAGGGCAGCCAGTCGCATCTGAACTACATCCCCGAGCACACCACCGACTTCATCTTCGCGGTGCTCAGCGAGGAGTTCGGCTGGATCGGGGTGGCGGTGGTGCTGGCCCTGTACATGTTCGTGGTCGGCCGCTGCCTGTGGATCGCGGCCGGCGCGCGCGACGGCTATTCGCGACTGCTGGCCGGTTCGCTGGGGCTGGCGTTCTGCGTCTACGTGATCGTCAACGGCGGCATGATCGCCGGGCTGCTGCCGGTGGTCGGCGTGCCGATGCCGCTGCTGAGCTATGGCGGCACCTCGGCGGTGTCGCTGCTGGCCGGCCTGGGCGTGGTGATGGCGGTGCGCGTGCACCGTCCCGTGCATGCGCGTTGAGCGCGCGTGCGCGGATGCGGGATGAATGCGAACGACAACGCGACCTGACCAGGCGCGCGAACCGGCCGGGCATGCGGTTCAGGCCCAAAAGCGCACGTGCTAACCTCGCCGCGATGACTGCAAGCATCCAGAAAACGGGTCGAACCCGAGCCGTCCTGAGCGGCGCCCTTTCCCTCGCCCTGGTCGCCTGCGCGACCCAGGCCGCCCCCGCCGACGGCAACCAGACCGTCGCCCCCGCCGAATCCGCCACCCCGGCCCCGCAGGCCCCGGTGAAGGCGGCCGATCCGGCGCCGGCGGCAACGGTCGCGCCGACTCCGGGCACCCCGGCATTGCCGGAGCCGGTCGAGCGCCTGCCGCTGGAGCAGGCGCGCGCCGCGTTCATCCGCGACACCGCCGACAAGTACGGCATCGACACCGCCACCATCGCCTCGGTGCTGTCGCAGGCGGAGAAGCGCGACAGCATCATCCGGGCGATGTCGCGCCCGGCCGAGGCCAAGCCCTGGAGCGAGTACCGGCCGATCTTCATCAGCCAGGCCCGCATCGACGGCGGCCAGGCCTTCCTCGCCAGGCACCGCGACGAGCTGGCCGGGGTCGAGGCCCGCTACGGCGTGCCGGCGGAGATCATCGTCTCGATCATCGGCGTGGAAACCAGCTACGGCCGCAACACCGGCAGCTACCCGGTGCTCGATGCGCTGTACACGCTGGCGTTCTTCTACCCGCGCAGCGGCGACCCGGCCAAGGCCGACCGCGAGAACCGCCGCGAGGCGTTCTTCCGCGGCGAGCTGGCCCAGCTGTTCGCGCTGGGCAAGGAGACCGGCCTGGACATCACCAAGCTCACCGGCAGCTATGCCGGGGCGATGGGCTGGGGCCAGTTCATGCCGTCGAGCTACCGCGAGTACGCGGTCGACGGCAACGGCGACGGCAAGCGCGACCTGTTCAACAGCACCGACGACGTGTTCGCCTCGATCGCGAACTACTTCGTGCAGAAGGGCGGCTGGGTCCGGGGCGGCCCGGTGACGGTGCGCGCGACCCGCGATCCGGGCACGCCCGACTTCGAGCCCGACGGCCTGGAGCCGGTCTACTCCCAGTCCGACCTGGCCGCGCGCGGCTACCACGCCGCGACCGAGATTCCGGCCGCCGAGCACGCGGTCCCGCTGAACCTGGATGGCGTCGGCGGCAAGGAGTACTGGCTGGGGTTCCGCAACTTCTACGCGATCACCCGCTACAACATCTCCAAGCACTACGCGATGGCGGTCTACCAGCTGTCCGAGGCGATCGCCGGGCGCGAGAACCCGCTGGCCGCGGCGAGACCGGCGGCGAGTCGCGACGACGCATGAGAAACGCGCCCGTCCACGGTCATGGGATGACCCGCGCCTGGATGGCAAACGCACGGGGTATGGACGCATGAGGGCGCGCGCGCCGGCTCCCGCGGGCGCCCGTCCGGGGACCGTCGGCAGGTTCGCGCTGGCGGCGGCGGTGGCGCTGGGTCTGGTCGCCTGCGCCGGGACGCCGAAGAAGTCCGAGCCCGGCGCCTCCGGCCAGGGCGCTCGCGCGTCCGCGAACGGGCGCAAGGTCTCGCCCTACGCCCCGGCGCAGGAAGACCCCAATACCCGTGGCCACTACACCGCCGGCGGCCTGTACCGGCCCGGCGTCGCCGACAGCACGCCCGACCACGTGCCCGACGTCGACGCGATCCCCGAGCCGGAGGTCGTCGCCGAGCCGCGCTCGGCGGTCGGCAACCGGCCGACCTACACCGTGCTGGGCAAGCGCTATCGCGTGATGGACGACGCGCACGGCTACGTCGAAGAGGGCCGGGCGTCCTATTACGGCCAGAAGTTCCACGGCCGCCGCACCTCCAACATGGAGGTGTACGACATGTACGCGTTCACCGCCGCCCACAAGACCCTGCCGCTGCCGAGCTTCGCGCGGGTGACCAACCTCGACAACGGCCGGTCGGTGGTGGTGCGGGTGAACGATCGCGGACCGTTCCACGAGGGCCGCGTCATCGATCTCAGCTACGCGGCCGCGGTCAAGCTGGACATCGTCCAGAAGGGCACCGGGCGGGTCGAAGTGCGCGCGCTGACCCCGGGCGAGGAGGCGCCGACGGTGCTTGCCGCGCAGCCGG
>NZ_VICD02000121.1 GCF_006546735.2 Marilutibacter maris
CACGCCGCCGGCGCGGCTGCTGGCCTGGCTGGGGCCGGCGGCGGGGCCGCAGGCCTATGAGATCGGCGCCGAGGTTCGCGACGCCTTCGTCGGCGCCGATGCGCAGGCTGCCGAGGCCTTCACTCCGACCCGCGCGGGGCACTGGCGGGTCGATCTGTACGCACTCGCGCGGCGGCGCCTGTGCGCGGCGGGGCTGGATGCCGGACGCATCCATGGCGGCGGCCTTTGCACGATCTCCGATCCGCAACGGTTCTTCTCGCACCGCCGCGATGGCCGCAGTGGCCGCATGGCCTCGCTGGTGTGGATCGCACCGGTCGCCGGCGCGGATGCATGAGCCGTCGGCGGTGCTGGTCTATGCTGCCCGACCGCCGTCCCACCGGCAGCCCGCAGTCCCGGGAGTCGCAATGAGCATCCCCCACGAACGGCGCCGGTCCGCACGGTCTGGACCCCACCGCCCTCACGGAGCACGTCGATGAGCATGTCCGCCGCGCGCCCACGCTGGTTCGTCGCCGGCGACCTCAACGGCTTCTTCGGCCTGGTCGTCGACAACCTGTCGATCCTGGGCTTCATCGCCGCCGCCCTGGTCGGGATCTTCGGGTTCCCGGCCGAGGTGGTGTTCACGCGGATGTTCCCCGGCACCGCGTTCGGGGTGCTGGTCGGCAACCTGATCTACACCGCGATGGCGCGCCGGCTGGCCCTGCGCAGCGGCCGCGACGACGTCACCGCGATGCCGCTGGGCCTGGACGCGCCGACCAGCATCGGCATGGCCCTGCTGGTGCTCGGTCCGGCCTTTGCCGGCTTCAAGGCCCAGGGCATGGACGAGGCCGTCGCGGCGACCGCGACCTGGCAGCTGGGCATGGCCTCGCTGATGGTGATGGGCACGCTGAAGCTGGTGCTGTCCTTCGCCGGCGACGCGATCACCCGGCTGGTGCCGCGCGCGGCCCTGCTCGGATCGATCGGCGGCGCCGCGCTGATGTTGCTGGGTTTCCTGCCGCTGATCGAGACCCTGCGCTCGCCGGTGGTCGGCTTCGCCACCTTCGGCCTGCTGCTGTACGTGCTGGTCGCGCGCGGGCCGTTGCCGGTGCGGATCCCGGGCGTGCTGCTGGCCTTCATCGTCGGCACCGCGCTGTACTACGGGCTCGGCCTGGCCGGGCTGGGCGCGCCCGGGTTCCGGGTGCCGGACGCGCTGCCGCTGGCGTTGACCCCGCCGTGGCCGGGCCTGGGCTTCGTCGACGGTCTGCCGTACACCGTGCCCTACCTGTCGCTGCTGCTGCCGTTCGGCCTGCTGATGGTGGTCGGCGGCATCAACGTCGCCGAGAGCGCGCGCGCCGCCGGCGACGACTACCGCACCCGCGACGTGCTGCTGGCCGAGGCGGTCTCGACCCTGGTCGCCGGTCTCTGCGGCGGTGTCGCCCAGACCACGCCGTATATCGGTCAGCCGGCCTACAAGCACATGGGCGCGCGCATCGGCTACACCCTGCTGACCGGCCTGTTCGTCGGCATCGGCGGCATGCTCGGCATCGTTTCCGGACTGGTGCAGTGGCTGCCGCTGGCGGTGCTGGCGCCGATCATCGTCTACGTCGGCCTCGACATCACCGTGCAGGCCTTCCACAGCACCCGCCGCGAGCACGCGCTGGCGGTGGCGCTGGCGTTCCTGCCGGCGATCGCCTACCTGCTGGTGATCAAGCTCGGCAATCCGGCCTTGATCGAGCCGGCCCGCTTCGCCGAGCTGTACGCGCACGGCGAGGGCAGCGGCCTGCCGGAACTGGCGACGATCGTGGTGCTGGGCAACGGTTTCATCATCACCGCGATGCTGTGGGCCTCGGCCCTGGTCGCGATGGTCGAGCAGCGGATGCGCCTGGCCGCCGCCTGGTGGCTGCTGGCCGCGGTGCTGACCCTGTTCGGCGTCATCCATTCGGTGCATCCGCAGGGCGGTGTCTACCTGCCGGGCGCGTTGGAGGGGCTGGCGCGCACGATCGCCTGGCAGTTCGCCGCCGGCTACGCCGCGCTGGCGCTGCTGCTGGGGTTGTTGTCGTTGCAGAAGCACAAACCGGGCGCCTGATCCGTTCCCGATGGAGGGGCGCCGGCCATGCTTCGCGCGGCGGGCGAGAGTGAAATAGGCATGACCAGGGGGAGTATCCGGATGCATCCAACCGTGTTCCAGCAGGTGCTGCGCGCACCTTTCTTCAATCTGCCCGAGTCGCTGCGCGCGCTGCATGGGATTCGTGGCGATGGCGTCTGGGTGGGCCGGGCCACGGTCGAGCGCGGTCGCAATCCGTTGGCGTGGCTGTGCGCGGTCGCGACCCGTCTGCCGCCGTCGATGACCGATGTGCGGACCCGGGTCGAGTTCAGCGCCGACGGCGATCGCGAGATATGGCGTCGCGATTTCGGCGGCCGCAAGATGGTGTCCACGCTCTACTGCCGCGACGGCCTGTTGTGCGAAAGACTGGGGCTGGTGCAGTTCCGGTTCGCCCTGCATGCGTGGGACGGCACGATCTTCTGGAACGTCGACGGCGTGCGGCTGCTCGGCCTGCTGCCGCTGCCGGCCGGGCTGTTCTCGGGCGTGCAATGCCGCGAGCGCGAACGCGAAGGCCGCTATGAATTCGAGGTCGAGGCGAAACTGCCGCTGATCGGGCGGCTGATCCGCTATCAGGGTTGGCTTGAACCCGGGGGGTGCCTCGAACCCGGTTGATATCCGGACCGCCGATGCTCGAGTTCCCCGGTCCGCGTCTCGACCGCGAAACCGTCGAGTGCCGACAGGTATTCGTCCAGAGTGAACAGATCCAGGCAGGGGCCGGCGCCCGCGCCGGCCAGCGCGCCCCGCGCCAGCTTCCGTGCCAGTACGATGGCCGCGGTGCACGGGACCTGCGGACCGTCGCCGTCGCGCAGGATCATCTGCCAGCGCAGCGACAGTGCATCGCCGCTCTCGCCGATCCCGTGCATGTCCACATGCATCAGGCCGGTGTCGGAGCCTGCATCGAGCCACCGTTCGCTCAGCCGCAGCAGCGGACCGGCCCACGGCTGCAGGCTGGGCAACAACCGCGCGCGCACCGCCCAGCTGCCCAGCCAGAGGCCGAAGTGCATGCGTCGCAATTCCAGTCCGGCGCGGAAGTCGCAGTGTTCCAGCGACGGATAGCGGGCCGGCAACACATCCAGGTCGGGGACCTCGCAGCGGGCCAGCCAGCGCGTGCCGAGGCCGGGCAGCCCCAGTCGGCGCAGCGATTGCCAGCCGTGGACCGTGCGACGCCTGCCATGCAGCAGGGCCGGGTAGGGGCGGCCGACGTAGCCGAGGATCGCGCGCGTGGTCGCCAGCCCGCGCGGCGTGCGGTTGCCGGGGGATATCCCGGCCTCGACCGCGTCGAGGCGGGTGAAGCGGTGCAGGTGGGCCTCAATCACCGCCGCGCTGAGGCCGGGCACGCTGCTGGCGCCGCTGACGGCGCGGCGGCCGGCGGCCTTCGCCTCATCCTCCAACGCGGCGAATCCGGCGACGAAGGCGCGCGCATCGGCCAGGTCGATGTAGTGCGCGCCGGCCCGCAACGCCGCGCGGGCGACCCGATAACCGTCTGGCGTGCAATCCTGTCCCTGGAACGGGCCGGCGGTATGGATGACCAGGTCGGGCCGCCGTTGTTCGAATGACTGCGCGACCGCCGCATCGTCGCTGGCGTCGAGCCGCAGTGGACGCATGGTCCGGCCGCAGACGCCGCTGGCGTCGATGAAGCGGCGGGCACGGTCGCCATCGCGCCCGGCGACGAGGATCTCGAAGCCGGCATCCGCGGCCAGTGTGCGGCTGATGCGGCCGCCGAACTGCCCGTAGCCGCCGAGGATCAGGATGCGCATGCGGCCATGGTAGGGGAGAATCGGGCGATATCCCCGCGGCGGCGTCCGGGCCCGGCGGCCGCGGTCCGGTTGCCGCGGGGTATCACGATCCCTGAACGGTCGCCGCCGCATCCTTGAACCTCGCTTGAATCGCCCGCCGCGCGACCGCATTTCGATGCCATCGCGGCGTTGGCGCCGCCCACGATTCCAAGGGGTTTGCAGATGCGGATGGACAAGCTGACATCGCGCTTCCAGCAGGCGATCGCCGATGCGCAATCGCTGGCGGTCGGGCGCGACAACAACGTGATCGAAGCGGTGCACCTGCTGGCGGCGCTGATCGACCAGCAGGGCGGCGGCACCCGCCCGCTGCTGGCGCAGGCCGGCGTCAACGTGCCGCTGCTGCGCGAGCGGCTCGGCGAGGCGCTGGACAAGCTGCCCAAGGTCTC
This sequence comes from Marilutibacter maris, assembly GCF_006546735.2. GTDB lineage: Bacteria > Pseudomonadota > Gammaproteobacteria > Xanthomonadales > Xanthomonadaceae > Marilutibacter > Marilutibacter maris. The sequence goes on from NZ_VICD02000121.1 coordinate 4,263, forward strand.
CGGCCAGGACGGCAACGTCTCCGTCGGCAACGACCTGGCGCGCCTGCTCAATGTCACCGACAAGCTCGCCCAGCAGCGGGGCGATGCCTTCATCGCCTCCGAACTGTTCCTGCTCGCCGCGCTGGACAGCGGCACCGAGGCCGGCAAGCTGCTCAAGGCGGTCGGCGCCGACAAGGCACGGCTGGAGGCGGCGATCGACAAGGCCCGCGGCGGCGAATCGGTGCAGTCGGAGAATGCCGAGGACCAGCGCCAGGCGCTGGAGAAGTACTGCGTCGACCTGACCGCGCGCGCCGAGTCCGGCAAGCTCGATCCGGTGATCGGTCGCGACGAGGAGATCCGTCGCACCGTGCAGGTGCTGCAGCGCCGGACCAAGAACAACCCGGTGCTGATCGGCGAGCCCGGCGTGGGCAAGACCGCGATCGTCGAGGGCCTGGCCCAGCGCATCGTCAACGGCGAGGTCCCCGAGGGCCTGCGCGGCAAGCGCGTGCTGGCGTTGGACATGGGCGCGCTGATCGCCGGCGCCAAGTTCCGCGGCGAATTCGAGGAGCGGCTGAAGGGCGTGCTCAACGACCTGGCCAAGAACGAGGGCCAGGTGATCCTGTTCATCGACGAGCTGCACACCATGGTCGGCGCCGGCAAGGCCGACGGCGCGATGGACGCCGGCAACATGCTCAAGCCGGCGCTGGCGCGCGGTGAGCTGCACTGCATCGGCGCGACCACGCTGGACGAGTACCGCAAGTACGTCGAGAAGGACGCCGCGCTGGAGCGTCGCTTCCAGAAGGTCTTCGTCGGCGAGCCCTCGGTGGAGGACACCATCGCGATCCTGCGCGGACTGAAGGAGAAGTACGCGGTCCACCATGGCGTCGAGATCACCGATCCGGCGATCGTCGCCGCAGCGACCCTGAGCAACCGCTACATCGCCGACCGCCAGCTGCCCGACAAGGCGATCGACCTGATGGACGAGGCCGCCAGCCGCATCCGCATGGAGATCGACTCCAAGCCCGAGGAGCTGGACCGCAAGGAGCGCCGGCTGATCCAGCTGAAGATCCAGCGCGAGGCGCTGAAGAAGGAGAAGGACGACGCATCGAAGCAGCGCCTGGCCGATCTGGAGTCCGAGATCGCCACGCTGGAGCGCGAGTTCAACGATCTGGAGGAGGTCTGGAAGGCCGAGAAGGCGACCCTGCAGGGCGCGACCCGGGTCAAGGAGCAGATCGAGCAGGCCAAGCTCGAGCTGGAGGCGGCGCAGCGTGCGCAGGACTTCGCGAAGATGAGCGAGATCCAGTACGGCGCGCTGCCGGAGCTGGAGAAGCAGCTCAAGGCCGCCCAGGAGGCCGAGAAGACCGGCTTCACCCTGCTGCAGGACAAGGTCACCGCCGAGGAGATCGCCGAGGTGGTCGCGCGCTGGACCGGCATCCCGGTGTCGAAGATGCTGGAGGGCGAGCGCGAGAAGCTGCTGCAGATGGAGGATCACCTGCATGCGCGCGTGGTCGGCCAGGACGAGGCGATCCGGGTCGTCTCCGATGCGGTGCGCCGTTCGCGCGCCGGCCTGAGCGATCCCAACCGCCCGAGCGGTTCGTTCCTGTTCCTCGGGCCGACCGGCGTCGGCAAGACCGAGCTGTGCAAGGCGCTGGCCGAGTTCCTGTTCGACTCGCCGGACGCGATGGTCCGCATCGACATGAGCGAGTTCATGGAGAAGCACGCGGTCAGTCGCCTGGTCGGCGCGCCTCCGGGCTACGTCGGCTACGAGGAGGGCGGCTACCTGACCGAGGCGGTGCGCCGGCGCCCGTACAGCGTGATCCTGCTCGACGAGGTCGAGAAGGCGCATCCGGACGTGTTCAACATCCTGCTGCAGGTGCTCGACGACGGACGCCTGACCGACGGCCAGGGGCGCACGGTCGACTTCCGCAACACCGTGATCGTGATGACCTCCAACCTCGGCAGCCAGATGATCCAGGAGTTGTCCGAGGACGATTCCGCGGAGGGCTACACCAAGATGAAGGCGGCGGTGATGGGGGTGGTGCAGAACCACTTCCGTCCGGAGTTCATCAACCGGCTCGACGACATCGTGGTGTTCCATCCGCTGGGCAAGGCGCAGATCCGCGAGATCGCGAAGATCCAGCTCGCCGGGCTCGACAAGCGCCTGGCCGAGCGCGGCCTGAAACTGGAGCTGACCGACGATGCGATCGCGCTGCTCGGCAACGTCGGCTTCGACCCGGTCTACGGCGCGCGTCCGCTCAAGCGCGCGATCCAGCAGCAACTGGAGAACCCGTTGGCGCAGCGGATCCTGGCCGGCGAGTTCGTGGCCGGCGACACCATCCTCGCCGATGCCGAGGGCGGCCGGCTGGTGTTCCGCAAGGCCTGATCCCGACGCCACCGGGGGATGTCCGCGACGGCCCGGTTTCCCGGGCCGTTCGCATGTCCGGGGGCGGGCTCCGGGCTCATGCCGAAGGCTTGTTCCGCCATGCGCCATCGCATGGTGGGAGGGGCCCGGCTTGCTGCTAGACTGGCGACCGCCTGAGGTGACCGTCGCCCCGACCGGGACGACGGTTGAAACGGGAATCCGGTGCGCCGGACCGCCTTCCACGCCCGTGGACGCGCGGCCGGCAATTCCGGAGCTGCCCCCGCAACGGTAGGCGAGGCAAGGTCCGCATACGGCCACTGTGCTTGACGCATGGGAAGGCGCGGACCGGGAGCCGGCGACGACAGTCCGCCCGCTCCACTCGCGAGCCCGGAGACCGGCCCCGGGCATGACCCGACATGCGGTGGGCGATGTCACGGGCTGCGCGCTTGCCGCGCGCCGACTCGAACACGCCTCCCGTCCGTCGACGATGTCCCATGCCATCCGCGCGGGCAGGCGCGGTGAAGGAGTCCGTGTGCGTTGTTGCAATACCGTCGTGTTCCGTCGTCGCGCGCTCGCCGCGGCCTGTGCCCTGGTGTTTCCGGGCGCCCTGCTGGTTTCAGCCCCGGCCCTGGCCGAAGGCGCCGCCACCGATCTGGATGGGGTCGTCGTCACCGCCACCCGCACCGCGCAGACCCAGGACCAGACCCTGGCCGCGGTGACGGTGATCGACCGCGAGCAGATCGAGCGTCTGCAGCCGCCGTCGCTGCCGGACCTGCTGCGCGGCCGTGCCGGCATCTCGCTGGCCAACAACGGCGGGCCCGGCAAATCGACCTCGCTGTTCCTGCGCGGGACCGAGTCCGATCACGTGCTGGTGCTGGTCGACGGTGTGCGCATCGGTTCGGCCACCAGCGGCAGTGCCGCCTTGCAGGACATCCCGGTCGAGCAGATCGAGCGCATCGAGATCGTGCGCGGCCCGTTCTCCAGTCTGTACGGCTCGGAGGCGCTGGGCGGCGTGGTGCAGATCTTCACCCGGCGTCCGCGCGGTCCGTTCGAGCCCAGCGCGATGCTGGCGGTCGGCAGCCAGGACAGCCGCCGCGCCTCGGCGGGCGTGGCCGGCAAGGGTGGCGACGGCTGGTACTCGGTGCAGGCCGCGCACGAGACCACCGAAGGCATCAACGCCTACCGCGGCACCCGCAACTTCGACCCGGACCGCGACGGCTACCGCAACAGTTCGCTGAGCGTGCAGGGCGGCTACCGTTTCGGCGAGCGCTGGGACGGCGACCTGCGGGTGTTCCGCGCCGAGGGCCGCAACGAGTACGACGGTGGACCGGCGAGCGAGGCCGATACCGTCCAGCAGGCGGTCGGCGGCCGCCTGAGCTACAGCACAGGGCCGGGCTTCAAGCTCACCGCCAGCGCCGCTACCAGCGCCGACCTGAGCGACAACTATTTCGACGGCGCGTTCTCATCGCGCTTCGACACCCGCCGTCAGCTGGCCGGACTGCAGGCCGACATCGGCGCCGACGGCGGACTGCTGACGCTGGGATTCGACTGGCAGCGCGACGAGGTCGAGGGCACCACCGACTACGCGACCGACGTGCGGATCAATCGCGGCGCATTCGCGCAGTGGCAACAGACGTTCGGTACGCAATCGCTGCAGGCCAGCGTGCGCCGCGACGACAACGCGCAGTTCGGCGGCAAGACCACCGGCAGCGTGTTGTGGGGCTGGGACATCACCAACGCGCTGCGCCTGACCGCCAGCGCCGGCACCGCGTTCAAGGCGCCGACCTTCAACGAGCTCTACTTCCCTGGCTACGGCAATCCGGCGCTGGGGCCGGAGTCCTCGCGCAGCGTCGAGATCGGCCTGCGCGGCGAACACGGTTGGGGTCGCTGGTCGCTCAACGCCTACCAGACCCGCATCGACGACATGATCGCCTACGACGCCGACCTCGGTCAGTTCGGCGGTCCCAACAACATCGACCGTGCCCGCATCCGTGGCCTGGAGGGCGTGCTGGGGACCACCGTGGCCGGCTGGGAGCTGGCCGCGACCGCGACCCTGCTCGACCCGGAGAACGACGCCGACGTGTCCGGCTACCGCGGCAACGTACTGCCGCGACGGGCCAGGCGCAGCGGCCGCATCGATCTGGACCGCGGTTTCGGGGCGCTCAGCGTCGGCGCCTCGGTCACTGGCGCGGGCGCGCGCTACGACAATCTCGCCAACACCCGCCGGATGGGCGGCTACGGCCTGACCGACCTGCGCGTGGGCTACGCGCTGTCGCCGGCCTGGCAGCTGCGGCTGTCGCTCGACAACGTGTTCGACAAGCGGTACGAGACCGCGACCTTCTACAACCAGCCCGGCCGCCAATGGCTGCTGAGCCTGCGCTGGCGCCCGAACGACTGAGCGCCCCGCATCACGGCCATGGAACGGCCTTCCACCCACCTCGACGAGGCCCGCCATGAAGCCGTTTTCCAGACCGATGAACCTCGCCCTGTTGTCCGCGTTCGCCGCGCTGATGGTGGCGACGCGTTTCAACCATTTCGGCGACGCACTGCACCTGCCCGACGCCTCGATGGCGCTGTTCTTCCTCGGCGGCCTGTACCTGCGCCGGCACTGGCAGTTCGTCGCCCTGCTGGCGCTGGCGGTCGCGGTCGACTGGGTATCGATCGAGTACGCCGGGGTCAGCGACTTCTGCGTCACACCCTCGTATGCGTTCCTGCTGCCGGCCTACGCGGTGCTGTGGTACGGCGGCCGTCTGTACACGCCGAGGCTCGACGGACGAATCGGTCCGCTGCTGGGCGCGGCCGGCGTCGGCCTGGTCGCCGCCAGCGTGTCGTTCCTGATCTCCAACGGCGCGTTCTACTGGCTCGGCGGGCGCTACGAGAACCCGCACTTCGCCGAGTACCTCGCCCGCGCCTGGCAGTGGGGGCCGCTGTTCGTGCGCACCACGATGATGTACGTCGCCGTGGCGCTGGCGGTGCACGGCATCGTCGCCTTCGCCCAGCGCGGTCGTGCCGCGCATGCGGTCGACTCGCACTGAGGCCGCGATCATGAATGGCAAATCGAATAGCACCCTTGCGTTGGCTTCGGCGCGCGACCAGTGGGTGATCGGGCTGGCACTGGCGGCGCTGATGGTCGCCACCCGTGGCCAGCACTTCGCCAGCGTCGACGCGCTGCCGAGCGCATCGTGGGCGGTGTTCTTCCTCGCCGGCGCGCTGCTGCGACCGATGTGGGCGCTGCCGGTGCTGTTCGTGCTGGCGACCGCGCTCGACCTGGGCAGCTACGCGGCCGGGACGATCACCGACTGGTGCCTGTCGCCGGCCTACTGGGCGCTGGCCTTCGCCTACGCGTCGCTGTGGCTGGGCGGACATGTCTACCGCGGTCTGCATATGGACGCCTGGCGGACGTTGCCGCGACTGGCCCTGGTGCTTGTCGCCACCGCCAGCGTCGCCTACCTGCTGTCCAAGGGCGGTTACTGGTTCTTCTCCGGCCGTTATCCGGACCCGACCCTGGAGGGCTTCATCGCCCGCATTCCGACCTACTATCCGCGGGCGCTGGGGACGCTGGCCGGCTACGTCGGCGCTGCGTTCGCCTTGCGCGCGCTGTGGCGCGGCGCGACCCTTGGGACTCGTCGGACCGAGGAGGTGGCGCCGTGAGTCGCGGTTCCGAGCGCCTGGGGCGCAGCGAGGAAGAGCACTACCGGGAGCGTGCGCAACGCAAGAAGGAACTGGTCGATCGCCGGATCGCGCGGGCGACGATCGATCGCGGCGTGCTGGTGGTCAATACCGGCAACGGCAAGGGCAAGAGCTCGTCCGGCTTCGGCATGCTCGCGCGCTCGCTCGGGCACGGATTCCGCTGCGGGGTGGTGCAGTTCATCAAGGGCAGCTTCAGCACCGGCGAGGACCTGTTCTTCCGCGGCATGGGCGATGCCTTCGGCGAGCGCCTCGAGTACCACGTGATGGGCGAGGGCTTCACCTGGGAGACCCAGGACCGCGCCCGCGACATCGCCGCCGCGACCCGGGCCTGGGAGGTGGCGACGCGGATGCTGTCCGATCCGGAGGTCGACTTCGTGCTGATGGACGAGCTCAATATCGCGCTGAACAAGGACTACATTCCGCTGGACGCGGTGCTCGCCGCGCTGGCCGCGCGCCCGCCGCGCCAGCACGTGGTGGTGACCGGACGCGGTGCGCCCGACGCGCTGGTCGAGGCCGCCGACACAGTGACCGAGATGCGCCTGGTCAAGCACGCGTTCCGCGCCGGGATCAAGGCCCAACACGGAATCGAACTGTGATGGAAGCGGCCCGCTGCCCGGCATTGCTGGTATCCGCGCCCGCATCGGGGCAGGGCAAGACCAGCGTGACCGCCGCGCTGGCGCGCTGGCATCGCCGCAACGGACGGCGGGTGCGGGTGTTCAAGACCGGTCCGGACTTCCTCGATCCAATGATCCTCGAGCGCGCCAGCGGTGCGCCGGTGCAGCAGTTGGACCTGTGGATGTGCGGCGAGGCGGACGCGCGGGCGCGCCTGCACGCGGCCGCGCGCGAGGCCGACCTGATCCTGGTCGAAGGGGTGATGGGGCTGTTCGATGGCGCGCCTTCCAGTGCCGACCTCGCGCTCGCACTCGGCCTGCCGGTACTGGCGGTGATCGACGGCGCGGCGATGGCGCAGACCTTCGGCGCGCTGGCGACCGGCCTGGCGAAGTACCGCGAGGGCCTGCGGGTGCACGGGGTCGCGGCGAACCGGATCGGCAGCGCGCATCACGCCAGACTGTTGCGCGACAGCCTGCCGGCGGAGATCGCCTGGATGGGCGCGTTGTCGCGCAGCCCGGAGCTGGCGCTGCCGGAGCGCCATCTGGGCCTGGTTGCCGCCGCCGAACTCGCCGATCTGGACGCGCGCCTGGACGCGCTGGCCGATGCCTGGGGCGAGCATGCGACGACCGCGCTGCCGCCGCCGATCGGGTTCGCGGATGTCGAGCCGTTGCCGGTGCCGCGTCGGCTCGAAGGCTGGCGCATCGCGGTCGCCCGCGATGCCGCGTTCTGCTTCCTGTATCCGGCCAACCTCGCCCTGCTGCGCGAAGCCGGTGCCGAGTTGAGCTTCTTCTCGCCGGTGGCCGGCGACGCATTGCCCGAATGCGATGCGGTGTGGCTGCCGGGCGGGTATCCGGAGCTGCATCTGGACGCCTTGGCCGCCAATGCCGATCTGCATGCGGCACTGCGCGCGCATCGCGACGCCGGCCGGCCGTTGCTGGCCGAGTGCGGTGGTCTGCTGTTCGCGCTGCGGAGCCTCGTCGACCGCGACGGTCGCGGCGCGCCGATGGCCGGCCTGATCGCGGGCGAGGCGCGGATGCAGCCGCGCTTCGCCGCGTTGGGCATGCAGGAGGTGGAGCTGCCCGAGGGCACCTTGCGCGGCCACAGCTTCCACTACGCGCGCGCCGACATCGAAGCCACGCCGCTGACGGTCGCCCGCAATCCCAACGGTGGCCCGACCGCGGAAGCGGTCTACCGCGATCGCGGCATGACCGCCAGCTTCGTGCACCTGTACTTCGCCTCCAACCCGGAGGCGGCGGTACGGCTGTTGCGGCCGTGATCGCGGCGGCCGTCGCGATCGCCGCGGTCCTGCTCGACGCGATCTTCGGCGAGCCGCGGCGCGCGCATCCGCTGGTCGCGTTCGGACGCTGGGCGGGATGGATCGAGCGCGGCCTGCATGCCGACAGCCGCAGTCGTGGCCTGGTCGCCTGGTCGCTGGCGGTGCTGCCCTGGGTCGGCCTCGCCTGGTTGCTGGACGGTCTCGCGGCGCAGGTCTCGGGCTGGCTGTCGGCGGCCTTCTCCGCATCGCTGTTGTACGCGGCGATCGGCCTGCGCAGCCTTGGCGACCACGCGCGTCCGGTGGCCGCGGCGCTCGACACCGGCGACATCGAGGGCGCGCGCGCCGCGGTCGGCCGCATCGTCAGTCGCGACACCGCGGCGCTGTCGAGCGAGCGTGTCGCCGCCGCCGCGACCGAATCGGTGCTTGAGAACGGCAACGACGCGGTGTTCGGCGCGCTGTTCTGGTTCCTGTTGCTGGGCGCGCCGGGGGTGGTGCTGTACCGGCTCGCGAACACGCTCGATGCGATGTGGGGCTATCGGACGCCGCGCCTGCACCGCTTCGGCTGCGCCGCGGCGCGCATCGACGACACGCTGAACCTGTTGCCGGCCCGATTGACCGCGGCGACCTATGCCTTGTGCGGCCATGGCGCCACGGCCTGGCGCTGC
>NZ_VICD02000122.1 GCF_006546735.2 Marilutibacter maris
GCCGCAGGCACGAATGGGGGTGTGGAAGCGCAACGGCGGGGCCCAAGGTTTGCGCAGCAAACTTTGGGGATTCCCGGGCGCAGCCCGGGGATCGCAACGTGGCGGGATCGCGCGGGCACAAAAAAAACCGGCAGCCGAAGCTGCCGGTTTCGTCCAGCCTGGACCGGAGGGAGAGAGGGTCCCGGTCCGTGCGGAGCGTGCTTACTTGGCGGCCTTGGTCGCGGCCTTGGTGGCCTTCTCGACGTTGGCCTGGGCGGTCTTGGCGGCCGACTCGAACTGGCCCTTGGCCAGCTCGGCGATCGCCTCGTTGGCCTTCAGGGTGCGGCCGATCGCTTCCTGGCCGGTGGTCACGGCGCGCTCGACGTTCTCGCGCGCGACCTGCACGCCCTTCGGCCACAGGCCCTTGAGGCTGTCGAAGTCACGGGCCTCGGTGGCCTCCTCGAAGAACGCGAAGGTCGCGGTGGCGCGCTCCTCGAGCGCGGCCAGTTGCATGCCGAACAGCGCTTCGACGTTTTCCAGGGCCAGGCGGTTGGCCTGGGCGGCGGTGTCCGCGAACTGGCGCGTCGCGGCGACGATCTGCTCGTTGAACTGCGGGTACATGTCGATCTCCTGCACGGGTTCGCCGACGGAATGCCGGTTTGTGCGGTGCAGCATATCGCGCCACTTGTTGCAACGCAACAATACGCGGACGACCGAAAAGTTACGGTTCAGCCGGGAGCCGGGAGCCGGGAGCCGGGAGCCGGGAGCCGGGACGCTCAGCCGCGGTAGCGGCAGCCCGAGGTGCAGGTCTCGTGCACCACCACTTCGCTCAGCAATGGCAGTTCCGGCTTCAGCCGCTCCCAGATCCAGACCGCGAGCCGTTCGCTGGTCGGGTTCTCCAGGCCCTCGATATCGTTCAGATAGTGGTGGTCGAGACGCTCGTAGAGCGGCTTGAAGGCGGTCTTCACGTCGGCGAAGTCCATCACCCAGCCGGCCCGCGGATCGAGTTCGCCGGACAGGTGGATCTCGATCCGGAACGAATGCCCATGCAGGCGCGCGCACTTGTGCCCGTCCGGCACGTTCGGCAGCCGGTGGGCGGCCTCGATGGTGAAGACCTTGAAGATGTCCATGCTGCGGAACCTCGGGCTGGCCGGGCGTGCGCTGCGCAGGTGAGGACGCGACGGGCGCCGGCCCAGAAACGACAGGGCCCGCGGGAGCGCGGGCCGGGATGCTTTCGCCGCGTCGTGGTGCGACCGCGGCGGCGTTCGGCGGCAGGAAACGGGCTCCAACCACTGACCGCATTATGAGAAAGTGGCGATAGCGTGTCCAGGCGGGCGGCGCGACAGGCGCGGGTCTGCGCGGTGCGCGGATGGCGCGCAAGCCGGTGTCCGCCAGGGCACGCGGGCGCATGCACACGGAGATCCGGGACCGCTGGAAATGACCATACCGCTCGATGCTGGATCGGGGCCGCGCGCCGGCGGGGCGTCGCCACGGCGTTACCGCGACCTTCCGGCGACCGAACTGGAGCCGCTGTTGGCGGGCGGCGGTGCGGCGGTGTCCTGGCACGCGGTCGGTTTCGACGGCGAGGCCCCGTTCGCACCGTTCCTGGAGCGTCTGCCGGGCGACATGCGGCGGGTCAGCGGCAAGCGGATCGCCGAGTTCCTGGCCGGCCGTTACTGCGCCGAGCGCGCGCTGGCCGCCGCCGGTGGCGGCAACGGGCAATGGCTGCCGCGCGGCGACGATCGCCTGCCGGTGTGGCCGCCGGGGTGGACCGGCTCGATCAGCCATGCCGACGGGATCGCCGCGGCGGCGGTCGTCGCCAGTACGGCGGGGCGGGTGCTGGGGCTGGATGTGGAACGTTGGGTCGCGCCGGACCAGGCCCTGCAGATCCGGGAGATGATCGCCACGCCGGGCGAGCTGTCGCTGCTGTCGATGCTGCCTCCGGAGCGCGCGCTGACCCTGCTGTTCTCGGCCAAGGAAGCGCTGTTCAAGGCCCTGTACCCGCAGGTGGGGCGCTTCATGGAGTTCTCGGCGGCGCGGGCGGTCGCCGTTGGGGACGGCGAGCTGACGCTGCAACTGAGCGAGCATTGGAGCCAGGCGTGGCCGCAGGGCGTGCTCGTCCCGGTCCGGTTTCTACCGATGGATACGCATGTGTTTACCGCGGTATCGATGGAACTGGCAGCCGTTACGTAGGGGGAGACCATGGCAGGACGGCCGCGGCGGTGACGTGGGAGACATTGGCGCGGTTGCGGGCAGGCGCACTCCCGGCCCCGCGGCGGGCCTGAGCGCCGCGGTCGTGACCGGCGACTAGCGACGCTCGCCGAACTCCAGATAGCTGTTGCCGTGCCAGCGGATCTCCAGCGGCTCGCCGGCATCGTCGATGGATTCTTCCGAGGGCTCCTTGCCGCTTCCCAGATTGAGCTGCCGGTCCGGCTGCTTGACGATACCCAAGGTGACCACGAGGCGACTGCCCGCTGCCAGTTTCCGGCCGACCAGCCTGGTGTCGTCGACCTCAAGCTGATGCCGTGAGTCGGGCCGCAGCGGGCGGCGGTTGCTCCGGTCAGCGCCATAGCTGGCACGCTGCAGCCACCACGCAAGATCGAGGTACTCGCCACGGGCGTTGAGCTCGTAGACGCCAATGGCGATATCGACATCATGCTTGTTGATCGTGAAGTCGAGCACGCCGCCGAACTCTCCTGCCAGCTCGGTGTCCCGCGGCAGCGGCTTGCCGACAAAGATCAGGCCGGTGTGCGAATCTAGCGTCTCGTGAACCACGTTCTCGGATGGAGCCCACGCCGCGTCGCTGCGATCGGTGAAATCGATCCGCTGCAGGACGCTGGCCTTTGGCTGCGGCCGCGGAGAGAGCGCGTGCGTACCCGGCGTCGGCCCCGGTACCAGGTAGAGACGCTGCGACCGGGTGGGCATCTCGTCCAGGGTGGCGGCATGTCGCCAGACGTTCGCGCCCATGACCTGCCAATTGACGCGACCGGCCAGCAACGCCGGCCTGGGCGCTCCCTTGAGCACGTGGTCGAACCACTCGAATCGCAGCGCCTGCAGGTCAATCCGGGCGGATGGGTCGGGTTCGTATCCGTAGACGGTCGATGCCACTCCTCCCTGCATCGCGAAGTGTCCGTAGGGACCAATCAGCAGGGTGTGATTGGCGGCCGGTCGATGTCGCAGGTGCTCGCGAAAGTAGTGCAGGACGCCAATCTGGGCGCCGTCGAAGTAGCCGGTGGTGGCCAGGACAGGGATATCGATGGAGGCATACTCCTCGCCTTGCGGGATCATTGCCTGCCAGTAGCCATCGTAGGCGGGATGGTCCAGCCACCGTTCGAATATCGGGTTCGGTGTCGCATCGAGTTGCGGCATCGCCCGGTAACTGCGGCCGCTCTGATACCACCTGCGGTTCAATGAGCTCCAGCGGTCCTGGTCGTTGTAGGTCGCTTCGTCCAGTGTGCGGTTGCCGGTCACGTAGAACGGCCATGGGTACATGAAGTTGAGGAACACGCCTCCCTCCATGGGTACGTCTATTCCCGGCGCCGTGGTGGCGGAGGTGGCAATCGCCTTCAATGCCTTGGGGCGGTGCTTCAGTGCCGCCCACTGGGTGAATCCGCTGTAGCTGCCTCCGTACATGCCTACCTGGCCGTCGCTCCAGGGCTGCCGGGCGATCCAGTCGATCACCGCGGTGGCATCGGCCCCGTCGTGTTCGTAGGGGACGATGGTGGCCGTGCTGCTTCCCTTGCCGCGGGTGTAGGCGACCGCCGCGGCGTAGCCGTGGGCGGCGGCCTTCTTGGCGTCGTCCCAAGCCCAGTCGTCATTGGCATATATGGTGAACGTCAACAGGGCGGGCAGGGGCGTGTCGTTGCGGGGCCGGACGATCAGGGCGGAAACAGTGGCTCCATCCGGCGTCAGGATCCGGACGTTCCGATCAGTGATGTAGCGACGCCGATCGTCGTCGGCGATCGCCCCCGGGGCGAGATCGTGGAAGGCGTTGTACGCCGTTTTGACCTGCCAGCTGCGAACGAGTGCCAGTGCCTGGTCCGCTCCAAGGCTGGCTTTGCCCGCTGAATCCGCAAGCGCTTTGTCGAAGTCCCCGTCGATCTGTGCGAGGTCGGCGTCGAAGGAAGGCGTTGCCCGCTGTGCAACGGCGTCGCTCAGTGCGCCGAAGCGCTGGTCGAAAGCCGCGCGCCAGGCGTCCGGAAACCCGATGGAACGCGACTCCTCTATAACGCGGGCAAGCGCGTAGATCTCGTACTGAAGGTATATGGGAGGCAGTGACGGGTCGTCGTTGCGCAGTTCGCGGAGCGAGCGAATGGACGCGATGGCGTCGCGATAATGGCCGGCGGCCAGCTGTAGGCGGAACAGGGTGTCGAGATAGCCCAGCCGGTTATCGTCGCGATGCTCGCGGACAAGCTGGTTGGCGATCGTGGGGACCGCCAGGTCGATCGACTCAGGTTCCAGTGCGGTGGGTGTGCGAATGTCGGTCGCGTACCCGGTGCCGGGAATGAAGAGCGACAGGCAGATCAGCATCGCCACGAACTTGCGCATTTCGATCCTTAACTTCCATGTGGATGCGGCAATCACTCACTCTAGCATTGCAGCGCATGCGCGTGACCAGGCCATGACCCGCGCAGTCTGGTGGTGAAAACGGACGAGACCGTGCGCCACCGTGCGGTACCCCGGCCGCTGGAGAAGCATGCCAACTTCGGCTGCGGCCGCTCTCGGTGTCGGCGTGCTGTGGCGGCCTCGGGGCGGTTGCGACGGTCCGGGTTCGCGCCATTCCGGACATCATGGGCTCCCGGACCGCCTGCGCAGGGTAGGGGGATGGCGGTAGCCGGCGTTCTAATCAAATACGCGTTGTTCGAGTGGCGAGAAGCGACCCTCAAGAGCGATCCGATGGCCTGTTTCGCCCCTCGCTGCGGCTGCCCGGGATCGCCCCGGCCGGGGGCCGGGAGGGTGTCGTGACCGTCGGGTGACAGTACATGAATCGTCGTTGAATGCTTAGGGTTGTTGAAGTAGGATCGCTGGCCGGGGCGCGTCACCGCATGGGTGGCGCCTGCAGCTGCTCCCCGCGTGCGACCGCGTCTTCGGGTGCATGCGTTCCGGCGCCAGGCCTGGAGGCAAGGCTTGTCTGGGCTGTAGCGGAGGGGAAGTGCGATTCCGTGCGTCCGCCGTTTCGAGGGGCATGCGCGGCCAGAGTTCGATTGCGGGTGCTTGAGCAGGTTTTGCCCGGACCATTCGGCGCAAGGAAGTTAAGTGGGTTGCCGGATGTGCGTTGTAGCGATTCACATTGCTGGTAACTACTCACAAGGATTGAAGTATGTTCCGCAGGTATCCGTTGGTGTCGCGTTTTCTGGCCTTTGTCGCGGCTCCTCTACTTGCGGTAGGAATTGCAGCCTGGATGCACGGTCGGGACAGCCTTCCGTCCCGTGATCAATCGCAGATCGAGACCGGTGTGCAGGCGCCAGTAGGCCTTCGGCGCGATTCGCACGGCGTCGTCCGTATCCAGGCGAGCAAGGATCGCGACGCATTCTTCGCTCTCGGTTATGCACACGCGCAGGACCGACTGTGGCAGATGGAGCTGCAGCGACGCATCGCGCATGGGCAGCTGTCCGAGATTTTCGGGCGCGATGCGCTGCAGCAGGACGTGTGGATGCGCACGCTGGGCTTGTACCGGGCCGCCGAATCGTCATGGGACGCGCTGGACGGGGAGTCCCGCGACTCGTTGAGTGCATATGCTGCCGGCGTCAATGCCTATCTCTCCGACAATCCGGTGCTGCCGTTGGAGTTCACCTTGTTCGGCGTGGAGCCGAAACCCTGGAGCGAGATCGATTCGCTGGCATGGGCGAAGGTGTTCGCGCTGAACCTCGCCGGCAACATGAAGAACGAGGTCGCCAACTGGGTGGCGGCGCAATACCTGACCCCGGCGCAACTGGCAGACCTTCAGTTGCCGTTGCCCTCGGAGCGGGCGCTCGCCGATCGCGATGCGCCGCCGGGATTGGCGAATCTGCAGGCGCAGGTCGAGCATCGCCTGCGCATCGGCGGTCGCCATGTCGGCAGCAATGCCTGGGCCGTGGCCGGTACTCGCATGCAGAGCGGGCGTGCAGCATTGGCCAACGATACCCACCTGGGCCTGCAGATCCCATCGTTGTGGTACGTGGCCAGCCTGAAGGGCGACCGCCTGGATGTCACCGGCATGACCCTGGTCGGTCTGCCGGTGGTCATCTTCGGCCGAAACGGCCGGATCGCCTGGGGCGGCACCAGCACGATGGCCGACGTGCAGGATCTGTATCTCGAACAGCCCAATCCCCAGGACCCGCACGAGTACGCACGCGGCACGGAGTGGAAGCGGTTCGAGACCCATACCGAGTCGATCGAGGTCAGGGCGGACTTCCCGGCCGCGCTGCGCGGCCCGGCCGCGCCTGTGTCGATCCAGGTGCGGCGCACCGATGTCGGACCGGTCATCAGTGACGTGGTCGGGGCGATCGATCAGCCGGTTGCGCTCAAGTGGACCGCGCTCGAACCGGGCGACACCTCGTACGCATCGTTCCTGCGAGCAAACTACGCGACCGACTGGGATTCGTTTCGCAACGCGTTCGAGTCGTTCGTGGGGCCGGCGCTGAATCTCGTATATATCGACAGCAGGAACAACATCGGCGCCATAGGCGTTGGACGCGTGCCGGTCCGAGGCGGCGACGACGGCCGCATGCCGGTGCCTGCGTGGTCCGGAGAGTTCCACTGGAGCGGTTACGTGCCGTTCGAGCAGTGGCCGCAGCAGTTCAATCCTCCGGATGGAATCATCGTCACCGCCAATGACGGCCCCGCCGGCCCCGACCACGACTACTTCATATCGGCGGACTGGGCGCCTCCTCATCGCGCCCGTCGGATCCGCGCGTTGCTCGAGGCCAGTGAAGGAAAGCTGTCCCTTGACGATTTCCGGTCGATGCAGGGAGACACCGTCGACACCGGTGCAGCCGAGCTGCTTTCGCAGATGCGCGGCGTGTCGGCCGAAGGCGCGAAGCAGGAGCAGGTGTTGGCCCACCTTGCGCAATGGGATGGGAACATGCGGCGCGACAGTGTCGCGGCGACCATCTTCTACGTATGGGCGAGGCACCTTCGCGAGGAGCTGTTCCGCGGCTCCATGAACGGATACTGGAACCGTCCCATGCAGCGCCAGGAGCTGTCGATGCTTTCGGAGAACGTGAGCTATCGTCAACTTGCCAAGGCATTGACCACGTCCTCGACGAACTGGTGCGACGGGGCGGGATCGGCGCGCTGCGCCGAAGCGATGCGACGCTCGCTGGCCGCCGCGATCCGCGAACTCGAGAAGCTGCGGGGCGGAGACGTCGATGAATGGCGCTGGGGCGACGTCCACCAGACCGTGTACCGGCACCTGGGATTCAGCGACTCTGGTTCGCTGGCGGCGCTGTTCGAGCGTCGTATCGTCAATGGGGGGGCGCCGGACACGGTGAATGTCGCCAACG
The DNA here is from genome assembly GCF_006546735.2 of Marilutibacter maris. GTDB lineage: Bacteria > Pseudomonadota > Gammaproteobacteria > Xanthomonadales > Xanthomonadaceae > Marilutibacter > Marilutibacter maris. Next base: position 7,464 of record NZ_VICD02000122.1, read on the forward strand.
CGCAGTACCGCGAGTCCGAAGGCTACGAGCAATCGTTCGGTCCGGGATTCCGCCAGTTGATCCAATTCGGCGAATCCACCGAACATCGCTACATGAACTCGACCGGGCAGTCGGGCAACCTGCTGAGCCCGCACTACGACGACATGGTGGAACCGTTCCGGGACGTGCGGCTTTTCAGTCTGCCGGAGACGGCGGATTCCGATGGTTGGGAGACGAGGCTGGTGCCGGAGCGCCGTTGACATGGAACTGTTCACGCTGTTTTCAAGCAAGGCACCCAACCGTGTCTTTCTCTCCATCCTGCTGGGCGCGCTCGCGGGTGTCTGCTACGCGCTGTTGATCCCGATCGTCCTGGGAAGCTTCGAGGCAGGGCGCCTGGGGTCGGAAGAGGCGGCCGCCAACTCCGCGTACTTCCTGGGCTACGAGATCAGCAACTATCGATTCGCGATCCTGTTCGCGGCGCTTTGCCTGTTCATCCTTGTGGCGCGCTCGCTCTCGCAGGTCCTGCTTTCCAGGGTCGCGCTGGACGCGACGACCGATCTGCGCATCCGCGCCTATCGCTATATCGTCCGGGCGCCGGTGGCCGAGCTAGAGGCCCTGGGGCCGTCCCGGCTGCTCGCCGCCATCACCACCGACGTCGCGCGCATCGTCAACGGAGCGGTCGTCGTACCGAACGTGCTGGTGGCGTCGGTCACGTTGCTCGGGATGCTGACGTACCTGTTCTTCCTGAACAGCGACGTGTTCTGGTTCGTCATCGCCGCGATCGCGTTTGGCGTGGTGACCTATCAGGTGCCGATGTACATCGGCAACAAGTACTTCGAGCGCGGCCGGGCCAACATTGACGCGCTTCAGGAGGCGATCCGCGGCCTGATCTACGGCGTCAAGGAACTCAAGCTGGGTCAGGAGAAGCGCGAGCGCTACTTCGATGACATCCTGGTTTCCAGCGAACTGGCGGTCAATCGGAACTCCAAGAGCGGAAACACCATCATCACCGTGGCGGCAAGCTATGGCGACCTGCTGAGCTTCTTCGTCATCGGCGTGGTCGCCTACGTCTTCGTCAGCTATCACGCGATCACCACCGCCAGTCTGGTCGGCGTGGTCATGGCGCTGCTGTACATCACCGGGCCGGTCAGCCTGATTCTCAACTCGATCGGCCAGATTGCGATGGCGCGGGTGTCCCTGCGCAACGTCAATCGCATCTTCACCCGGCTCACCCAGGAGCAGGCTTCCGAGGGTCTGGTGCCGCTGCCGGAATGGCGCAGCGTCGTATTCGAGGATGTCTCCTACGATTACGGCCAGGCGGATGGTGGCTTTTCCCTGAAGCCGATGTCGTTCGAAGTCGCTCGTGGGGAGGTGACTTTCATCGTCGGTGGAAACGGCTCCGGAAAGTCGACGTTGAGCAAGCTGATATCGCTGCACTACACCCCCGCAAGCGGCCGCATAAGTTTCGGCGACACCATGGTCGATCTCCAGACCATCAACAGCTGCCGTCAGCTGATAAGCGCGATCTTTACCGACTATTACCTGTTCGATCGTCTACTCGGCGGCCTCGATGAACATACGCAGGAGCAGCTGTCTCGATACCTCGTCGAGCTGGAACTGGACGCAAAGGTCAGCGTCCAGGAGCAGGGGCGCTTCTCGACCACGGCGCTGTCGGATGGACAGCGGAAGCGGCTTGCGCTCCTGGTCGCGTTCCTGGAGGACCGCGACATCTATCTGTTCGACGAATGGGCGGCGGATCAGGACCCCAGATTCAAGGAAGTCTTCTATCACGCGATACTTCCGGCCTTGCGCAAGCGGGACAAGGCCGTCGTCGTCATCAGCCACGACGATCGCTACTTCCATGTCGCCGACAAGGTGCTGGTGATGGAGGACGGCCAGCTGATCCGGGTCGACCGGCCGTTGGCGAGTCCAAGAAGTCCGGCGGATGTCGCCGATCGAATTGCCGTGCACTGAGCAGGAGGCTTCCATGGAAGATGCGCCGTTTCCGCTGACCCTGCCGCAAGGTGGCATTTATCTCGATCAGCTCCGACGGCCGGGCAGCCCCTGCTACAACGTCGGAGGGTATCTCAGGCTGGGCTGCGTCGATCCGGAGCGGGTCGTCTCGGCCCACTCATCGTTGGTGCGGGCCCACGATGTCTTCGGCTTGCGCTTCGTCGCGACAGGCGACGGGTTGCGGCAATACCTGAGCGACACCCGCGATGACGGCCTGCCGCTGGTGGATCTGAGCGATCGCCGCGACCCGGAGGAGGCCGCGGACCGCTGGATCGAGCAGCAGTTCCAGGTGCCGTTCGAGATCGATGAGCGCGAGCTGTTCCGCGCCTGGTTGCTGCGCCTGGGGCCGTCCCGTTACCGATACGTGGGGCTGGCCCATCACCTGATAATGGACGGTTGGGGCTTCTCCAACTGGGCCCGCGAACTGGCCGCGCTCTACGACGGTGAGCACAGTGCGTCGCCGGTTCCCTGGTCGGACATCGCCTCGGACGACGCGGACTACCTAGCTGGCCCGCGCTATCGGGCCGATACCGAGTTCTGGACGGAGCGTTTCAAGCGCAAGAGCACCCCGGTATTCGCCTGGCGGCAGGGTACCGGCGATCGGCGCAGCGAGCGCCACCGGGTCTCGTTGGACGCGGGACGGGTGGGGCTTCTCGAGGACGCGGCGCGCCGGCACGGAGTGAGTCCGGCACATGTCCTGCTGGCGCTGTTCTCACTGTCTGTCGGTGTCGGTGCGGAGCGTCATGAGCTGACCATCGACGTCCCGTTCCACAATCGCCGCTCGGCGCAGCGCCGGCGCATGTTGGGGGTGTTCGTCAACATGGTGCCGCTGCGGGTGGAGGCCAGTGGCGAGCGCAGCTTCGCCGAACTGGTGGAGGGCATCGCGCGCGAGCAGAAGGCGTGCCTGCGCCATCAGCGCTGTCCGTCCAGTCATATGGCTCCGCTGGGACGTGGCAGCGAGGGGCTGTTCGACATAGCGTTCAACTTCCTTGGACTGGAAGGCTCCGTCAGGTTCGAAGGGGCGCCCGCCGAACTGGTGTACGTCAGTCATCGACACGAACAGCGTGCGCTGATGCTCACCTACTGGGCGACCCCCGGGGCCGACGGCGCGGAACTGCAACTGGATTACGGCCTGGCCCACTTCGACGAAGCCGGCGTCCGTCGCCTCGCCGAACGGATTTGCCACCTGATCGACGCGCTTCCGGCGCTGGGCGGATCGCGCCTGGACCAGATCGATCTGTTGCCGGATGCCGAGCGGCGACTGCTGCTGGATGGGTTCGCGGAGATCGACCTTGAGTCGGACCAGGAGGTCTGCCTGCATACCATGGTCGAACGCAGGGCTGAGTCCGACCCGCAGGCCGTTGCGGTGTCCTACGGCGAGGTCGGCATCAGCTATTCCCAGCTCAATGGCGCTGCCAATGCCCTGGCGGAAACGCTGATCGGGCATGGCGTTGGGCCTGAGACGTTGGTAGGCATCCACCTTCCGCGCACGATCGATCTTCCGATCGCGGTGCTGGCGGTGTTGAAGGCCGGCGGCAGCTACGTGCCCCTGGATCAGAATCATCCGCAGGCGCGGCTGCGGGCTCTTATCGCCGATTGCGGCGTGAAGCTGGTGCTGGGCGATCAGGATTCCGAACCGTTCCTTCGCGATTGCGGCGTCACTCCCATCTCCGTCACGAGAAGGGAAGGCTCGAGGACGTCGGCGCCCAATCCGCGCGTAGCCGCACTGAGCGCGCGCAACCGGGCCTACGTCATCTACACGTCGGGGTCGACCGGAAAGCCCAAGGGCGTGGAGATCTGTCATCGCAATGCGGTCGCCCTGGTGCGATGGGCGATGCGTACCTACTCGCGTGAGGATTTGGCGAAGGTGCTGGCCAGCACCGCGTTGAGCTTCGATCTGTCGGTGTTCGAGTTGTTCGCGCCACTTGCCTGCGGCGGTGAGGTGGTTATGGTCAGGGACGCGCTGGAACTGCTCGAGCGAAAGGTGGAGGCGACGCTGATAAACACCGTGCCTTCGGCGATCCGCGTGCTGATCGATCAGCAGCGGATTCCCGCCGGCGTACGGGCGATCAATCTGGCAGGCGAGCCGCTGCCGCAGCGCACGGTCAACGACCTGATCGAGGGCGGGCTGTGCGAGCGGGTCTACAACCTCTACGGCCCTTCGGAGGACACGACCTATTCGACCTGCGCCAGGTTCGACAGCGTGGTAGACACCGCGCCTTCGATCGGTTGCGCCATCGCCGGAACCCGCGCCTACGTACTCGACCGGCACCGGAGACTGGCCCCGTTCGGCGCCAAGGGCGAACTGTATCTGGCCGGCGAAGGGGTGGCCCGCGGGTATCTGGGGCGTCCGGACCTGACCGAGCTCAGGTTCCTGCCCGATCCGTATTCCGGAGACGCGGGGGGGCGCTTGTACCGGACCGGCGACCTGGTGCGATATCGCCGCAATGGCGAACTGGAGTACCTGGGGCGCATCGACGACCAGGTGAAGGTTCGTGGATTCCGCATCGAGTTGGGTGAGGTGCGCGCGGTGCTCGAGAGACATCGGGATGTCTCCTGCGCCTGTGTCATCTGCAAGGAGGACCCGGTCGCCGGCACGCGTCTGGTCGCCTTCGTCGAATACGGGAACACAGCGATCGATCCGATGGCCCTGGCGCTCGAGCTGCGACGCCGCCTGCAGGACGAGTTGCCGTCCTACATGGTGCCGGCGGCGATCGTCCCGCTGGAGAAGATGCCGCAGACTTCCAATGGAAAGGTCGACAAGGCGAGCCTGATGACGTTGGAGGTCGCGGTGGCGGATGCGCCGATGCAGCGCCCGGAGGGGGATACGGAGAAGCGCCTTGCGGCCATCTGGGCCGCGACGCTCGGAATCGAAGTCGCCCGGGTAGGCGCGGACTCGAGCCTGTTCGACCTGGGTGGGGACTCGCTGCTCCTGGTACGCATGGCCAATGAGGTCGAGCAGTCATTCGGCGTTTCGTTGACGCTCCGCGATCTTTTTGCGGTGACGGACCTGCGCGGGATGGCCAGGCGCATCGAGGCGGAGACAAGCGCGAACCAGACGTATCGCTACCTGGAGGCCAGGCTCAGATCCGCCGATGTGCTCAGTGAAGGCGCGCTGTAGTCAAACAATATTGGAATCGGATCCGTTCCGGGGAAGTCGGAGTACATGGACAAGCAGATCGAGAAAAAGCGCTTGCTGCTGGGGTTGAGCCGGAACAGGATGCTGGCGGCCAGCGGCGTCGTCGCCGCACTGCTGGTGCTTGGAGTCAGCGTCGGCAATCGCGCCGGCGGACAGGAGCAGAAGCTGTCCGCCAGGACGCTAACCACGGCGACGGTCCGGGAGGGACGGTTCGACGAGACATTGAGCGTGCGCGGAACGCTCGGATCGCGCATGACCATATATCTGGACACGATCGCCGGCGGCTTCGTCGAGGAAAAGTTCGTCCAGCCGGGCGTTTTCGTCGAGAAGGGGCAGCCGCTGGTGAGATTGGCCAACACCAATCTGCAGCTGGATGTCATCAGCCGAGAGGCGCAGATCGCGGAGCAGATCAACTTCCAGCGCAACAACCAGCTTCTGGCCGAGAACAGTCGCCTGCAGCTTCGCACCGACATCCTCGACAACGAGAACCGGGCCGCTCACATCCGCGACAAGATCGCCAGGCTGAAGCCGCTGGTGGAGCAGGCCCTGGTCGCGAGCCGGGAGATGACCGAGCTGGAAGAGGACCTGCGCTACTACACCGAACGGAACCGGATCGCGCGCGAGCGGCAGCGCCAGGAGGAGGCGATCCGCGCACGCCAGGAAGTGCAGATGCGGGACAGTATCGCCGTCCTGGAGAAGAACCTGGCCGAGTCACGACGCGTGCTGGACCAGTTGACGGTGAAGGCTCCGGAAGCTGGGTTCCTGAGCCAGTTCGACGTCGAGCTCGGCGAGTCCAAGACGCCGGGGACGCGTCTGGGGCAGATTGATGTACCCGGCAGCTATCGGGTCGTCGCGGCGTTGGACGAGTACTACCTCAACCGGGTGTCGATCGGTTTGCCTGCGATCCTGACCATCAACGGAAAGCGTGTGGAAGCGTCGGTAAGCAAGATCGACGGACGCGTGGAGGCCGGCAAGTTCCAGGTCGACGTGGACCTGCCCGAGGAATTCGGAAGCGACGGCGAGATCAAGGTCGGGCAGGGTATCGACATCGACTTCGTGCTCGGCGCCGGCAGCGACAAGGCGCTGATGATTCCGCGCGGCGCATTCCTCACCGACACCGGCGGCAACTGGATATTCGTCCTGGACAAGGACGGAGATGGCGCGGAGCGCCGGTCCATCAAGCTGGGTGAGCGCAACAAGGACGACGTCCAGGTCGTCAGTGGCCTGGAGGCCGGTGAGGTCGTGATCGTTTCAAGCTACAGCGCCTTTGACAAGGCCGACAACCTGATTCTGAACTGAGCCGAGGAACAGCGAGATGATCCAGCTTAAGCAGTTGTCCCGGGTATTCCGGACGGAAGAAGTCGAAACCACCGCGCTAGATCGGATCGACCTGGTGGTCGAGGAGGGCGAGTTCCTCGCCGTAATGGGGCCGTCGGGCTGCGGCAAGTCGACCCTGCTGGCGATCCTCGGCATGCTCGACTCGCCCAGCTCAGGCGACTACAGCTTCGCAGGGGAAAGCATCGGCGGCTACGGCGAGAGCGCGCTTTCACAGCTGCGCAAGCGCTCGATCGGCTTCGTCTTCCAAAGCTTCAACCTCGTCGACGACCTGACCGTTGCCCAGAACGTGGAGCTGCCCCTGCAGTATCAGGGGGTGCCCAAGACCGAGCGGCAGCAGCGCGTCAGCGACATTCTCAAGCGCTTCCAGATCGAGCATCGTGCGGGGCATCTGCCGCAACAGCTCTCCGGCGGTCAGCAGCAGCGCGTTGCCGTCGCGCGGGCGCTGGTACTGAATCCCAAGCTGGTTCTGGCGGACGAGCCGACGGGCAACCTGGATTCCCGTAACGGCGAAGAAGTCATGGGCATGCTTCGCGACCTGAACAAGGCGGGTACCACCGTGGTGATGGTCACCCACTCCGAGCACGATGCCGGCTATGCGAGCCGGGTGGTCCGGATGCTGGATGGCCGGATCGAGTCGGACGCCACGGAAGCGAAGATCCGGGTGGTGAGCTGACATGCTGGCCAGCTACCTGGTAACCGGATTCCGGGCGCTTCTGCGGCAGAAGCTGCACTTTGCGCTGAACGTGATGGGGCTGGCGCTGGGCCTGGCAGCGACGCTGCTGGTGACGGTCTATGTGCAGCGGGAGCTTTCCTTCGACCGCTATCAGCCGAACATCGATTCCACCTATCGAGTCGCACAGATCCACGTCGATGCCGGCGAGCTCAGCGATGCCATGATCGCGACCAGCCTGACCTCGCTGGCGACGCAGCAGGTCGCGCGCCAGCAACCTGAGGTCGCCGACCTGTTCGCACTGTTTCCGATGACCCGGGAGGCGGGTGTCGAGGTCCAGATCGACGGTAACAAGCAGCGTATCCATGATGTGTTCGCGGCGACCACCAATATCAGGGACTTCGTGCATCTCGACATCGTCGGTGGCGATCTGGAGGTCGGGCTTGAGAAGCCGGGTAACATCGCGATATCCCGGGCCGTCGCGATGCGTCTGTTCGGAACATCGGATGCGGTAGGCAGGACGGTCAACTATCCCACCGGAAAGTGGACCGTCACCGCGGTGTTCGATGATCTTCGGGACGACACCCACTACAACTTCGAGGCCTTGGTCTACGCGAATCCGAATCGCGAGCCTGAGCAGTTCTGGGGCTACACGTATGTGCGGCTAGCGGATGGCGCGGACATCGAGGCGATAACGGACCGGATCCGGGAAGGCATCGACGCACGTTCGTTCCAACGCTGGCAGATTGCCCTGATGCCGGCCCGCGACATACATATCCGCTCCGACAACAACGACAAGACGGTCAAGGTCTGCATCGCGATGGCGCTGTTGCTGATCGGCATCGCGGCCTTCAACTTCATCAACATGAGTACCGCGCAGGCGTCGCGGCGTGCCAAGGAGGTAGGGGTACGCAAGGCTCTGGGCGCGAATCGCGTTCAGTTGGTCACACAGTTTCTTGTCGAGTCGATCCTGGTGGCGCTGATCGCGGCTCTGGTGGCGGCCCTGATCGTGCAACTAACCCTGCCCTGGTTCAGCAGGCTGGTGGAGATACCGGTCGAGTCGCTCTCGTTCGGACTGCTCGCGGTCGATCTGATCGTCATCACCCTCGTGCTCGGCGTGTTCGCCGGACTGTACCCGGCGTTCTTCATTTCTTCGTTCAGCGCGAAGCGTGTGCTGAGTGGAGACCTGCAGACCGGAAGGACCGCGATCGTGGTACGCAAGGTGCTGCTGATGGCGCAGGCGATGTTCTCCGTCTGCCTCATCATCGCCTCCATCGTCGTCCTGATGCAGATCAATCATCTCGGGAATCTCCCGGTCGGCTATGCGAAGACCCAGAGACTGGAGGTCCGTGGCCTGGATCCGAACGCGATCTTCGATCCGGGCAACGCGGCGCTCATCGACGCGCTGGAGCGGATAAAGGGCGTGCATGGCGCGACGCCGTTCGACAGGTCGCTGACCGAAGGCGCAGGCTCGGTGATCGACATCATCTATCCCAACTCTCCCGATACCAAGAACGCGGCCGGATTCAGCGCGACCGGATACGAGTTCGTCGATACGGTTGGCTTGCAGCTGGTCGCGGGCCGGGACTTCTCGGTCGACCATCCGTCGGACTGGTATCGCAGGGACGATCAGGGGAACGAGACCGCGGCGATAGTCATCACTGAGTCTATGGCCAGGAGTGCGGGCTACGCCTCGGCACAGGATGCGGTAGGCAAGGTGTTCCGCCTCGGCATCGATGGCCGCTCCAATCCGTTCGACGTCACCGTCGTCGGCGTCGTCAAGGATGTAATCATCGGGTCGGTCAAGGTCAAGACCCACCCGATCTTCTTCATCTGCGGATATTCCTGGGCGCCGGAAAGCACCCTGATCATGCATGTCGACGGGTCGGAGCCGGGGATGCTGCGTGAGCAGGTGCGCTCGACCGTGAAGCAGTTCCTGGGTGTCGAGGATGCGGACATCCGCATGATCGAGGAGAGCTACGGTGCGATCTACCGCTACGAGCGGCGTCAGGCGGAGCTGGTACTGGTGTTCTCGGTCCTGGCCATCTTCCTGACCTGTGTCGGCCTGTTCGGAATTGCTGCGTTCACCACCCAGCAGCGTTATCGCGAGATTGCGATCCGCAAGGTTCTTGGCGCGACGCCCATGAGCCTGGTGAACCTGCTTACCCGTGAGTATCTGCTTCTGGTGGGGATCAGCTCGGTGATCGCGTTTCCGCTGGCTTACTGGCTCACCAGCGACTGGTTGAGCAACTTCAACGAGCGGATCACGCAGCCGCCGCTGGGATATCTGGCCGCGACCGGACTGATCATGGGCGTGGCCTGGCTGACGATCGCCTCGCTGGCTTTCCGCGCCGCGCGGGTCAAGCCTTCGCAGGCGTTGCGGTACGGCTAGCCGCCGGATGGGGGGAGGCCTGCGCACCGAATGGGCGCAGGCGGGGAAAGCATGGAGAAGGATGTATGAGCAAGCTGTATGGAAATCCCTGGTTCCAGGTGCCAAAACCTGTCCCGAATGCCGCGATTCGATTGTTCTGCTTTCCGTATGCCGGTGGCAGTGCGTCGATCTACGACGGCTGGGGGGAGCGTCTTGCCGACGACATCGAAGTCGTGGCCGTTCAGTACCCGGGCAGGGGCAGCCGGTTCCGCGAACCGTTGATCAGCCGTTGCGACAATCTGGTTACGGCGTTGCTGCGTGAAGTGTCACCGCTGGCGGACAAGCCGTTCGCTTTTTTCGGCCACTCAAATGGCGGGCTGGTCAGCTATGAGCTGGCTCGCGCTCTGCAGAGGCACGGGACATCACGACAGGTCCATCATTTCATTTCCGGGCATCGCCCCATTCACCTGGCCCGCAACCATCAGCCGATGCATGACCTTCCGGATGCGGCCTTCATCGATAAGTTGGCCGCGCTGGGAGGAACCCCCAGGGAGTTGCTGGAATCAAGGGAACTGCTCGATCTGTTCTTGCCTGTGCTGCGCGCAGACTTTGCAATCAGCGAGACCTATGCCTTTCCGGGTGGGCCGCTTCTACGAGGCGACATGAGCGTGCTGTACGGTCGCGACGACGTCGACGTGGCGGAGGCCGACGTGATGAGGTGGGCGGAATTGATCGACGGCACGATCGATCTGCAACGATTCGATGGCGGGCACTTCTTCGTCAACAGTTGCAAGCAGCGGGTCATCGACTTCGTCGCAAACCGTTTGCGCAGCCTTCCGGCGCGCTCCATGCGATCACGACAGGTTGCATAGCCTTGACCATGGCTGGGGTGCTGGCCATGGCTAGCCAGTTTCTGCGCGAATGCACACGGGGAATGTCGTGAGTCGATCGATTGAGATCTCAAACCTGGTCCGGGAGGCCGCCGAGCAAGGCGTGTTCCTGAGCGCCGAGGGCGGGGAGTTGCGCTTCAAGCTTGCCGTCGAGGAGTTTCCTCCGGCACTGAGGTCGCGAATTGTCGAGCGCAAGCCCGAGCTTATTGCCTTCCTGCTTGGCATGCAGACACCTGAGTCCCAGTTCAAGCTCCGTCGCGCCGATGGCGCGGATGAGGTCGTCGTCGGATCGCCGGGACAGCATCGCCTGTGGCTTCTGGACAAGCTGGGCGCGGGCGCGAGCTACAACATGCCGGCCGTGTTGCAGGTACGCGGCGAGCTTGACCCGATAGCCGCAGAGCGCGCGTTGCGCTCGATACTCGAACGGCACGAGCCGCTGAGAACCTCGTTCGCCGAAGGCGAGGACGGCCCTGTGTTGCGGTTGCAGGACGGAATCGGAAGCCTGTTTCGCCGCATCGACATGTCCGGAGACGGCGAGGATGCGCTCAGTGCCGCGATCAAGGCCGAGGGACTGCGTGCCTTCGATCTGGAGCGAGGTCCCCTGCTGCGCGCCGTCCACCTGGTGACGGGGCCCGGTCATGGGGTACTCCTGCTGACGCTGCATCACATCGCCGCCGATGGCTGGTCGCTCAAGCTGCTGGCGGAGGAGTTCGCCGGTTTCTATCGTGCCGAGCGCGATGGACGCCCGCACGGACTCGCCGAGCCACAACTGCGCTACAGCGACTACGCTGCGTCGGTGCGGGACTGGTTGGCGACGAGCAGTGCGGAAACGCAGCGCGCCTACTGGCGCAAGCGCCTGGCTGGATTGGCGTCGACCGCGCGCGTGCCCACCGACAGGCAAGTCGGGGACGGCCGGTTGGGGCATGCCGAGCGAGTCGGATTCACGGTGCCGGCGGCTGTCGCGCGCGAGCTTCGGGAGATCGCGAGGATCAACCGATGCAGCGTGTTCATGGTCCTGCACGCGATAGCCACCGTTCTCGTGTCGCGCTATGCGAACAGTGACGATGTGGCGGTCGCGACCACCGTCGCGAACCGACGACACAAGAGCGTGGAGGGTCTGATCGGATTCTTCGTCAATACGCTGGTGCTGCGCACCCGGCCTAGGCATGACCTCGTTTTCGGCGACTACCTCCGCGAAGTGCGCGATGTGCACCTGGACGCGCAGGCCAATCAGGACTTGCCATTCGATCAGGTCATGGCATTGATGGGGCCGGACCGTCGCTCGGCCACGGCACCCTTTCAGCTGATGTTCTCGTACGAGTCCGACGCGCCCGCGGCGCGTGTCGATCTCGGCGATGCCACGCTGTTTCACGTGCAGGAGGCGCCCGGAGAAGCGAAGTTCGAACTTTTGCTGGTGGCGCGGGATAGCGAGGACTCGATCCGTATCGATCTCGACTATGCGACTTCATGCTTTGATGCGCGGACCGCCGCTTCCCTGGTCGGGGGGCTGCAGAGGCTGGTGGTCGCCGTTGCAGGCGATCCGCAGGAACGGTTGCATCGGTTTTCCGTGCTGTCGACCGAGGAGCACGACGGATTGCTGGCGCTCGCCGGCGGGGATCTGCCGTTCGACGCGGAGGCAACCCTGCACGGCCGTTTCGCGCGCCAGGCGGCGCTGACCCCGG
>NZ_VICD02000123.1 GCF_006546735.2 Marilutibacter maris
GACCGTCGCCGGCGTCGAGCGCGGCCATCGGCCAGCCCTGCAGGCGCCGCACGCCGACCCCGAGCCAGCCCGACATCGCCGCATTGCTGGCCACGATCGCGCCCGAACCGTCGCACCACGCGACCGGCGTGGTCAGGCTGTCGAACGGGCTGTCGATGGCGGCGGGGGACGGCATGCTGGCATGGTAGAGCAAGTGCCCGCTGCCAGCTTTCGAAGTCATCGTCAGGCCCTACACTCAATCGATGGATGCAAACACCGTTGGTCAGGCCCACGCGCTGCTGCGGCGGGGCGACATCTCCGGCGCGATCGGGCTGTTGCGCGGCGCGCTCACCGCGACGCCGGCGCAACCCCAGTCGTTGAAGCTGCTGGCACGCCTGGCCCTGCGCGAACAACAATCGGCGCTGGCGGCCAGCGCGCTGGAGCGGGCGCAGGCGGCGCTGCCGGACGATGCCGAGATCCATGCGCTGCGCGCCGCCGCGGCCAAGATCGCCGGCGACATCGATGCGCTGGTTCCGGCCGCGCGGCATGCGCTGACCCTGGACCCGGGCGAACCGCTGGCGGCGGCCCTGCTCACCGAAGCACTGCGCGATCGCCTGCAACTGGGCGAAGCGCTCGCGGTCGCCGATGCCTGCCTGGCCCGACGCCCGCACGACTGGGGTACCCGACTGGCCCGCGCCGACGTGCTGCAGTTCGCCGGCGAGGCCGCCGCGGCCGCCGCCGATGCCCGGCATACGCTGGATCACGCCCCCTCGCTGCAGGCCATCACGTTCGCCTGCCAGAGTCTGCTGTACTTGGACGAGCCCGCCCTGGACGAGCCCGCGCGGGACGAATCCGCCCCGGCCGCGCCCGCTGACGGCGCGCCCGCCGCCGCGATCCTCGCCCGCCATCGCGAGCTGGCCGCGCGTATTCCGCCGTTGCGCCTGCCGCCACCGCGCGATACCGGCTGGCGCCCGGGCCAACGCCCGCTTCGGGTCGCGCTGCTGTCGCCGGACCTGCGTCGCCACCCGGTCGGCATGTTCGTCGAGCCGCTGCTGGCCGGCTGGGACCGCGACCGCGTTGCGCCGATCTGCTACAGCGACGGTCAGCCCGATGCCACCACCCAGCGCCTGCGCGCGCTATGCCCGCAATGGCGCGACCTGCGCGGCCAGCCCGACGAGGCGGTGGCGCGGCAACTGCACGAGGACGGCATCGACGTGCTGCTGGACCTGGCCGGGCACACCCACGGCAGCCGGCCGCGCCTGCTGGCCTCGCGCTGCGTGCCGCGCCAGCTGGGCTGGCTGGGCTATCTGTTCGACAGCGGCTATGCCAGCAGCGACGGCGTGATCGGCGATGCCGCGACCCTGCCCGAGGGCACGTCCAGCGCGCGCCAGGCGTGGCGGCTTCCCGGCAGCCTGCTGTGCCTGCCGCAGATCCAGGATGCGCCGGACGTGGTCGCGCGCGCCTCCTCGGGCGCGCCGGTATTCGGCAGCTTCAACCACCTGGCCAAGCTGTCGCCGCGAACGGTGGCGCTGTGGGCGCGGGTACTGGCCGCGGTGCCCGGCTCGCGGCTGGTGCTGTGTGCGCTCGGCCTGGCCGATGCGCCGACCCGCGAACGGATCGGCGCCCGCTTCGCCGCCGCCGGTGTCGATCCGGACCGGCTGCAACTGCGCCCGCCGGTGCTCGACCCACAGGCGTTCCTGTCGCAATACGCCGACATCGACATCGCCCTCGACCCGCTGCCGTTCAACGGCGGCACCACCACCTTGCAGGCGCTGTGGCAGGGCGTGCCGGTGGTGAGCCTGCCGGGCGAGCGGATGGCCGCGCGTACCGGACTGTCGCTGCTGGATGCGGCCGGACTGGCGCAGGGGCCGGAGCGCCTGGTCGCGCGCGATCGCGGGGACTATGTCCGCATCGCCGCCGGACTCGCCGAAGACGGTGCACGCCGCGCCCGCCTGCGCGGCTCGATGCGCGAGCGACTGCTCGACTCGGGGTTGTGCGATGGCCGTCGCTTTGCCGACGGCTTCGCCACGCTGCTGGAATCGGCGACCTCGACCCTCTGATCGGCGCCGCGGGCGGCGCCGGGCTCAGGCCTGCGGCGACAGGATCGCGGTGGGCCGGGTGCCGAGCGGACCGGAGGGCTCGGCGGCGGACACCTTGCCGGCAATCACCGCGGTCATCGCGAACAATGCCCAAAGACAGATCCAGCCGATGATTCGCCATCGCCGGTGTCGGCGCCGGCGGTCGCGACGCCCGTTGGCGTCATGCAGGGTCTGGTCCATGGCGATGGTGGCCGATCGGGGGAGATTGGCAGCACGTTACGCCGTCCCGAAGTGGAAGTCGTGTGAAGTACGCCCTGTAACTGTTCAGTTTTACAGGGCGCGCCGCGCCATCGCCGATGCGCGGGCGCCGGAGCCGGGCCCCGGCGCCCGCTGCCATATCAGCTCTCGTAGGCCGATTCGCCGTGCGAGCTGATGTCCAGGCCCTCGCGCTCGGCCTCCTCGGCCACCCGCAGTCCGACCGTCAGCTTGACCAGCCCGAACGCGGCCACGGCGACGATGCCCGACCAGACCAGGGTGATCAGCACGCCCTCGGCCTGCACCAGCAACTGCGAGGCGATCGAGAAGTCCTCACCCCCGGTGCCGCCCAACGACGGCGCGGTGAACACGCCGGTCAGCAACGCGCCGACGATCCCGCCCAGGCCGTGCACGCCGAACACGTCCAGCGAGTCGTCGGCGTTCAACAGCCGCTTCAAGCCGGTCACGCCCCACACGCACAGCGCACCGCAGGCCAACCCGATCGCGATCGCCCCCATCGGCCCGACCGAGCCGCAGGCCGGGGTGATCCCGACCAGGCCCGCGACCACGCCCGAGGCCGCGCCCAGCATCGACGGCTTGCCCTTCAGCAGCGCCTCGACCGCGCTCCAGGCCAGCGCCGCCGCCGCCGGCGCCAGCAGGGTGTTGAGGAAGGCCAGCGCCGCGCCCGAGGTCGCCTCCAGGTTGGAGCCGGCGTTGAAACCGAACCAGCCGACCCACAACAGCGAGGCGCCGACCATGCAGAAGGTCAGACTGTGCGGCTTGAGCGCCTCGCGGCCGTAACCGATGCGCTTGCCGACCAGCCAGGCGCCGACCAGACCGGCGACGCCGGCATTGATGTGGACGACGGTACCGCCGGCGAAGTCGAGCGCGCCCTTGCCCAGCAGGTAGCCGCCCTCGCCCCAGACCATGTGCGCGATCGGCAGGTAGGCGAAGGTGAACCACAGCACCGAGAACAGCAGCACCGCGCGGAACAGGATGCGTTCGGCCAGGGCACCGACGATCAGCGCCGCGGTGATGCCGGCGAAGGTCGCCTGGAACGCGATGAAGGCGTATTCCGGCAGTGACACGCCATCGGTGAAGGTCGCCGCCAGACTGTCCGGGGTGACCCCCGCCAGGAACAGCTTGTCGAACCCGCCGATCACCGGCCCGGCGCCGCCGAACGCCAGCGAGTAGCCGTACACCGCCCACAGCAGCACGATCACCGAGAACACCACCAGCACCTGCATCAGCACCGACAGCACGTTCTTGGCCCGCACCAGGCCGCCATAGAACAACGCCAGCCCGGGCACGGTCATCAGCAGCACCAGCAGGGTCGAGGTCAGGATCCAGGCGACGTCGCCCTTGTCCACGACCGGCGCCGCCGCCGCGGCGTTGCCGGCCAGGTCGGCGGCCTGGGCCAGGCCATCCTGCGCCTGCGCGGCGCCGGCCAGCAGCAGCGCCATCAACGGCAGCGCACGCCACCGGGACGCCGGAAGCGCGCCACCGCGCGGGGTTCCGGCCTGCATGTTCGTCGCGGTCGTCGCGGTCGTGTCAAAGCGCATCATCGTCGAGCTCCCCGGTGCGGATACGGATGGTTTCTTCCAGGTGGCTGACGAAGATCTTTCCGTCGCCGACCTTGCCGGTGCGTGCGCCGGCCTGGACCGCTTCCAGTGCGGCCTCGAGCATCGCGTCGGGGACGGCGCACTCGACCTTCAGCTTGGGCAGGAAGTCGACGACGTACTCGGCGCCGCGATACAACTCGGTATGCCCCTTCTGGCGGCCGAATCCCTTGACCTCGGTGACGGTGATGCCCGACACGCCGACTTCGGTGAGCGCTTCGCGCACCTCGTCGAGCTTGAATGGCCGGATGATGGCGGTGATCAGTTTCATTCACGTGCTCCGTAGCGACATGGTTTGCAGTCGAATGGGTGGGATTCAGAAGGACTTGGTGATGGCCACGGTCAAGGTCTCGTCGGGACCGATCAGGTCGTTGTCGTTCCAGGCGACGGCGACATCGATGCCGTTGTCGAAGGCCTTGCCGACGCCGAGCTTCCAGTACGCGTAGTCGCCGCCGTCGAGGTTCTCGACCCACTGCTTGCCGACCGCGGCGTCGAGCGTCCACGAGGGCACGAACTCCCAGCTCGCGCCCAGGTCGAGCGCGTGGCTGCCGTCGGAGTCGGGAATGCCGAACAGGTCGGTGAGCGCGTAGGAGTACTTGGCGCTGAGCACGGACCAGCCGAGACCGGCGTAGACCTCGGTGGTGTCGGCGCTGTTGAAGCCCGACGGGTAGTCGCCCGGGTACCAGTAGTGGATCGCGCCGACGTCCCAGCTGACGCCGCTGTCGGCGAACTCGCCGCGCAGGCCAAGGTAGCCGTCGAGTTCGAGCTGGCTGGAGATGTCCGGATCCGAGTCCGAAAGCCAGCTGATGCTGCTGCCCCAGACGCCGGCGTAGAAGCCGCTGTCGGTGGCGTACTCGACGCCGGCCTGCAGCGCGGGCTCTTCATCGGTCTGGGTGATGCCGCGGAACAGATAGTCGCTGGTCAGGCTGACCGATCCGGACAGCTCCCCTGCCCGTGCCTGCCCCATTGCCAGCATGGTGGCCATCGTCGCGATGGCGGTCAGCGCCGCGAGCGGCGCCGGTGCGGTTTCCCTGATCCCCTGGATGCGCCCACCGGGCGCATGGAATGCGGTGTGCTGAGACGACATGACGCAGGCTCCTCATAAGCGGTGGCCCCTCCCGTGGTCATTGGTCCGTGCTCGTTTTGCGTCGGCGTCCGCGTGCCGTTCGCTGTTTCTCCGGGCCGCAGTCGCCCGGCGCCGGGCATTGCCCGTCGTTTTCATGCCCTCCTGTGTTGTGGGGGTGGCGGCCGTCCGCTCCGCCGGGACCGGAGACGGTGGCCGGCTCTGCGTCCGGTCCACCGCCGCCTTCACCGGCCGACCGCGCACCCTGCGCGGCCAGCCGTTTCGATCAGTTCGCGCGCATCAGTTCGCGTAGTACAGCTGGTATTCCAACGGGTGGGTCGCGGCGCGGAACTTGGTGACCTCCTGCATCTTCAGCGCGATGTAACCGTCGATGAAGTCGTCGGAGAACACGCCGCCGGCCTTGAGGAAGTCGCGATCCTTGTCGAGCGCCTCCAGCGCCTGGTCGAGGCTGTGGCAGACGGTCGGGATGTTCTTCTCCTCCTCCGGCGGCAGGTCGTACAGGTCCTTGTCGCTGGGCGCGCCCGGATCGATCTGGTTCTTGATGCCGTCCAGGCCGGCCATCATCAGCGCGGCGAAGGTCAGGTAGCCGGACTGCACCGGATCCGGGAAGCGGAACTCGATGCGGCGCGCCTTCGGATTGGACACGAACGGAATGCGGCAGCTGGCCGAACGGTTGCGGGCCGAGTAGGCCAGCATCACCGGCGCCTCGAAGCCCGGCACCAGGCGCTTGTAGCTGTTGGTGGCGGCATTGGTGAAGGCGTTGATCGCGCGCGCGTGCTTGAACACGCCGCCGATGTACCACAGCGCCAGCTGACTCAGGCCGCCGTAGCCGTCGCCGGAGAACAGGTTCTTGCCGTCCTTCGCCAGCGACTGGTGCACGTGCATGCCGCTGCCGTTGTCGCCGACGATCGGCTTGGGCATGAAGGTCGCGGTCTTGCCGTTGCGGAAGGCGACGTTCTTGATGATGTACTTCATCATCAGCAGCTCGTCGGCCTTCTTGACCAGCGAGTTGAACTTGGTGCCGATCTCGCACTGGCCGGCGTTGGCGACCTCGTGGTGGTGGACCTCGACTTCGATGCCGACCTCTTCCAGGGTCTTGCACATCTCGGCGCGGATGTCGTGCAGCGAGTCGACCGGCGCGACCGGGAAGTAGCCGCCCTTGACGCCCGGACGGTAGCCGCTGTTGCCGCCCTCGTACTCGCGCGCGGAGTTCCAGTGCGCTTCCTCGGAGTCGATGTGGAAGAAGGTATGGCCCATCTCATTGCCGTAGCGGACCGAGTCGAAGATGAAGAACTCCGGCTCCGGGCCGAAGAACGCCTGCTCGGCGATGCCGCTGGCCTTGAGGTAGGCCTCGGCGCGCTTGGCGACGCCGCGCGGGTCGCGCGAGTAGGCCTGCATCGTGGTCGGGTCGAGCACGTCGCAGGTCATCACCAGGGTCGGATCGGCGGTGAACGGGTCCAGGAACGCGGTCGAGGCGTCCGGCATCAGCACCATGTCGGACTCGTTGATGCCCTTCCAGCCGTTGATCGAGGAGCCGTCGAACATCTTGCCTTCCTCGAACAGGCCGGCATCGACGATCGACTTGGGATAGGTGACGTGATGCTGCACGCCGCGCATGTCGGCGAAGCGCAGGTCGACGAATTCGACCTTGTGGTCACGGATGAGCTTTTCGACGTTCTCGAGCGACATGGAGGTACGGCCTTTCCGGTTGGAGGGGATACCCAGATAGATAGCAAGCCCTGTGCCAACCCACAGACTCTCGCAACCCATTGATTTAAAAACACTCCGGATCTGAGTTCGCACGCGATTGCACCAATGTGGTGCATCCCTTCCTGCCAATTGCACTAATATGGTGCAATCGCCGCACGGTTCCGGCCCCTCGCGACCGGGCCATTACACTGTTGCGGTTCCGTCCCAGGGAGGAGGGCCCGGTGGGCAGGCGCTCGAAGACCACATCCATCGACATCGCACATCGCGCCGGCGTATCGCAGGCGACGGTGTCGCGGGTGCTGCGCGGCAGCCCGCTGGTCAACGCCGAGACCCGGCGCCGGGTCGAGGAGGCGGTGCGCGAACTCAACTACAAGGTCGACCGCCACGCCTCCAGCCTGCGCACCCAGCGCTCGGGCACCCTCGCCCTGCTGCTGTTCGAGGACCCGACCCCGGACGACTCGCACATCAATCCGTTCTTCCTGTCGATGCTGGGCTCGATCACCCGCGCCTGCGCCCGCCACGGCCACGACCTGCTGGTCTCGTTCCAGCAACTGTCCGACGACTGGCACGCCGACTACGAGGACAGCATGAAGGCCGACGGCCTGATCCTGCTCGGCTACGGCGACTACCTCGCCTACCGCGGCAAGCTCGAGAGCCTGGTCGAGCAGGGCACCCGCTTCGTCCGCTGGGGCGCAGTGCTGCCGGGCCAGCCGGGGATCTCGATCGGCTGCGACAACCACCATGGCGGCCGCCTGATCGGCGAACACCTGCTCGGCCTGGGCCGCAAGCGGATCGCCTTCCTCGGCGACGCCTCCAGCCACTATCCGGAGTTCTTCGACCGCTACCGCGGCTGCGACGCCGCGTTGCGCGAGGCCGGCCTGGCCATGGAAGAGGGCCTGCAGGTGGATGCGGTCAGCTCGGAGGAGGCCGGCTTCGACGCCGCCCGCACCCTGCTGGAACGTGCGCTGCCGTTCGACGCGGTGTTCGCCGCCAGCGACCTGATCGCGATCGGCGCGATGCGCGCACTGGCCGAGGCCGGACGGCGGGTCCCCGAGGACATCGCGGTCGCCGGCTTCGACGACATCCCGATGGCCCGCTTCGCCCAGCCCGCACTGACCACGGTGTTCCAGGACACCTCACGCGCCGGCGCCCTGCTGGTCGAATCGCTGCTGGCGCAGATCCGCAGCGAGCCGGTCGAGAGCATCACCCTGCCCGCCTCGCTGGTGGTGCGCCGCTCCAGCGGCGCCGGTCCGGCCTAGATGTGTAAACCCAGTACGTTGTTCAGCGGCAGCCGGCTGATGGGTGGCTTGTGGCCCAAACTGGCGTGCGGGCGGTGCCAGTTGTAGTGAT
>NZ_VICD02000124.1 GCF_006546735.2 Marilutibacter maris
AGCCAGAGCGCGGTGGTCAACAACGACGGCACCCTCGCCTCGGTCACCGATGCCAATGGCAACAAGACCTGCTACGCCTACGATGCGATGGGTCGGCTGAGCGAGATCAGCTACCCGTCGGAAACACAGATGGGTGTCTGCGGCGAAGATGAAGATGAGCCAGCGTGGGCGCCGACGACCCAGGTGTTCGAGCAGGTGGACGTCGCCGAGGGCGGCATCGCCGCCGGCCACTGGCGGCAGACCGTGAGCACCGGCAATGCACGCAAGGTGAGCTTCTACGACGCGCTGTGGCGGCCACTGATCGTGCAGGAGTTCGAGGTCGGCAACTACGAAGCGACCAAGCGGTTCAGCACCTTTGCTTACGACCACGATGGGCGCACGACCTTCGCCTCGTATCCAAGCACCGTCTACAACCCGACCGCGGGAACCCGCACGACCTACGACGTGCTGGGACGCACGGTGCGGGTCGAGCAGGACTCGGAGCTGGTGGCGCCGCTGGTGGCCACCACCTGGTATGGCAACAACGTCAATGGTGATTACATCAAAGCCACCAATCCACGTGGCGAGATCACCCGGACCTGGTATCAGAACTTCGACCAGCCCGGCATGGACACTCCGGTGGCGATCCGGCATCCGGAGAGCGCCAATACCCATATCGTGCGCGACGACTTCGGCAAGCCGACGCGGATCCGCCGCAGCGACAGCGTTAGCCCGGTCGGCGGCACCGTCGCGATCGATCGCGACTACTTCTACAACGCCCAGCAACAGCTGTGCCGGGTGAGGGAGCCGGAAACCGGCGACACCTTCATGGGCTACGACGCGGCCGGCAACCTGGCCTGGTCGGCGGCGGGGTACAACTCATCCGCTCCAGGCTGCCTGACCGCCGCGGACGTGGCGGCGCGCCGGGCCGACCGCGGCTACGACCTGCGCAACCGGATCGTGTCGCTGAGCTTCCCCGACGGCCGCGGCAACACCACCCACACCTACACCGCGGACGGCCTGCCGGAGACGGTGACCGTCGACAACGGTGGCGGCAGCCTGACCACCACCAGCTACAACTACAACCGCCGCCGGCTGATGACCAGCGAAGTGCTGGCCTACACCGATGTGTTCTCCTGGGCGGTCGACTATCAGTACAACGCCAACGGACACCGTTCGGCGCAGTCCTGGCATGGCATCACCGTCGACTATGCCCCGAACGCGCTCGGCCAGCCGACCAAGGCCGGCAGCTATGCCAGCAATGTCAGCTATTACCCCAACGGCGCGATCAAGCAGTTCACCTACGGCAACGGCATCGTCCACACCCTGACCCAGAACGCGCGTGGCCTGCCGGACACCAGTACCGACGCATACGGCGGCACCGCGTTCCTGGCTGACAGTTACGACTACGACGCCAACGGCAATGTCGCCGCGATCACCGACGGTGCGACCGGTACCGGCCAGCGCGGCAATCGCGACATGGTCTACGACGGCCTGGACCGCCTGACCGGCACGACCTCGCCGATGTTCGGCACCGCAACCTATGCCTACGATGTGTTGGACAACCTGACCCGGCTCAGTGTGAGTGGCAGTACCGCCGCGCGCGACCTTTACTACTGCTACGGCAGCGCCAACCGGCTGGCCTTCATCCGCAGCGGCCCGGTATGCACCGGCAGCTCGGCCAGCCCGGCGGTGCAGGCGTTGACCTGGGACCTGCAGGGCAATCTGGCCGACAAGAGCGGCCAGACCTTCTCGTTCGACTACGGCAATCGCTTGCGTGATGCCCAGGTGGGCACGGTGACCAGTCAGTACGCCTATGACGGAATGGGGCGCCGGGTCTGGGATTACACCACCCACAACAAGTTCAGCCAGTATCTGCAGTCGGGCGAACTGGCGATGACCGTCGACCAGCGCAAGAACATCGTTACCGAGTACATCTACCTGGGTGGCAGCCTGATCGCGACCCGAGACCGCTACACGCCGACCAACACCTATACGACCAAGTACCACCACACCGATGCCCTAGGCAGCCCGGTGGTGATCACCGACGCCAACCGCACCGAGCTGGAGCGCCGCGAGTACGAACCCTACGGCAAGCAGCTGACCCCGACCCCGCAGGACGGCCCCGGTTACACCGGCCACGTGTTCGACGCCGCCACCGGCCTGGTCTACGCCCAGCAGCGCTACTATGACGACGATATCGGGCGGTTCCTGTCAGCGGACCC
>NZ_VICD02000125.1 GCF_006546735.2 Marilutibacter maris
AGCTGCGGCGAGGGGCGCGTGGCGGTCGCGGGCAGGGCACCGCCGCGGGCGAATGCGCGCGCCAGTTCCCAGGACGGCAGACGGTCGGCCCAGAAGCCGATGCCTTCGATGCGTGCGGCCAGGGTCTTCATCGGCGTGCGAATACCAGCGAGGCGTTGTTGCCGCCGAAGCCGAAGGAGTTGTTCATCGCGTAGCGGATCGGTCGCTGGCTGGCATCGAAGCGGATCTGCGGGCCGCAGGCCGGGTCCGGCATGGTGCTGTTGAGCGTGCCCGGCAGCAACCCGCGTTCCAGTGCGATCAGGGCGAACACCGATTCGACGATGCCGGCCGCGCCCAGGGTATGCCCGGTCCAGCCCTTGGTCGAACTGGCGTGCAGGGTGGCGGGGAACAGCGCCGCCACGGTCGCGGCCTCGACGCTGTCGTTGGCGGGCGTGGCGGTGCCGTGCAGGTTCAGATAGTCGAGTTCGCTGGCGTCGATACCGGCGCGGGCCAGCGCGTCGCCCATCGCCAGGCGCGCACCCAGGCCCTCGGGGTGCGGGGCCGACATGTGGTGGGCGTCGCTGGATTCGCCGTAGCCGCACAGGCGCAGTGCGGTGTCGTCGTCGTCGCGTTCCAGCAGCGCGAAGCCGCCGGCCTCACCCAGCGACAGACCGTCGCGGCGGGCGTCGAACGGGCGGCACGGTTCGCCGGAGACGAGCTGGAGCGCGTTGAAACCGAACAGCACGCTGCCGCACAGGGTGTCGACGCCGCCGACCAGGGCGGCATCGACCACGCCGGTCTGGATCAGGCGTGCGGCCTGGGCGAACACCTTGGCGCTGGAGGAGCAGGCGGTGGCGACGGTCAGGCATGGCCCGCGTGCGCCGGTCGCCTCCTGCAGGAACCCGCCCAGCGAATGCGGTGTGTGGATCTGCGGGCGGGCGAGGTCGTCGGGAAAGTGCAATGCGCCGTCGGCATCGGGCTGCAGCCGCGCGTAGGCCTCCTCGCTGGCGCCGATGCTCGCGGTCGAGGTGCCGACCACCAGCGCGACGCGCTCGGCGCCATGCCGCCGGATCGCCGCCGCGACCGCGGCGTCGACGCCGTCCTGTTGCAGCGCCAGCCACGCCAGGCGGTTGTTGCGGCATTCCCAGTGCGCAAGCGCCGCCGGCAGCGGCGCCGATTCCAGGCCCTCGACCCGTCCGATCCAGCAGTCCAGCGGCGGCTCGCCGGGGGCGGTGGTCGGAAAGTCGTTGCGGCGCAGTCCGCCGCGGCCGGCGGCCAGCGCCTCGGCCTGGGCGTCGCGTCCGCGCCCCAGCGCGGTGGTGGCGGTATGGCAGCGGATCGCCAGGGGCGCGATGGGGTGGGGCGGACGGTGCAAGGGCAGATACGGCAAACAGGTCAGCCGCGAGTATAGCCAGCATCCCCCGCGGCAAGGCCTGAACGACACGCCTCGTGTCAGCCGCGGCGCGCGCCTATATCCTGAGCGCCCTCCGCTCGCCGCCGCCCAGCCGGGTGCCGGGTCGACGGCGCCTCCTCCCGCGATCCCTCTGCCGATGCCGACTGCGCCACCCCCGGTCAGGAACCCGCCCGCGCCGCCGCGGGACAGCCGTGGCGCCCATCGCCGCAGGCTGCTGGCCGATCCGGACGTGCTGCATGGCCTGGCGGTCGCGGCGGTCGCGATGCTGGCGTCCGGTGGTCTGCTCTACCTCGTCTACCTGGTCCATGTGTGGCGAACCGCGCGGCGGGCACCGGTTTCGGCGCCGGATGGGCGGATGGTGCTGGTGTTCGGCAAGCACGCGCCCGGCGGACGGCCCGATGCGGACTTCCAGGCCCGTCTGGACCGGGCGATGGCGCTGTGGCGCGAAGGTGCGCGCGAGTTCGTCCTGCTCGGCGGCGGCGCATCCGGCCAGCCCAGCGAAGCGGCACTGGCGCGGGCGGGGCTGCGGGCGCGGGGCATGCCGGCCGATGCGGTCCTGCGCCTGGAGGACCGGTCCCGCGATACCCTGCAGAACCTGCGCAACGCGCGCGCGCTGCTGGATGCGGAGGGCGGCGGCGAGGCCGCCCATCGGGTGGTCCTGCTGAGCAGTCGTTACCACCTGGCGCGGTGCCTGTGGTTCGCGCGCCGGATGGGGTTCGACGCGCGGCCCTGCGCCGCGGAAGCGCATCTGCCTGCCGCGCCGGGCACGGCCTGGCGGCTGGCCGGCGAGGCCGCCTATGTCGCCCTGGTCGACCTGGGCACCCGCTGGGCCCGGCTCATCGGCAGCCGCCGCCTGCTGGCGCGCACGCAGTGAGCGGCGCGCCGGCCGCCATCATTTCTCCGCCTGCGCCGGGATGAAGGTCTCCTCGACGGCCTGGGCCAGCAGGTCCGGCGGCAGCAGGCCCTGATCGAGCAGGAAGTTGTTGAAGGCGAGGCGGTCGAAACGCTCGCCGAGCTCGAGCTCGGTCGCCATCCGCAGTTCCAGGATCCGGGTGTAACCGTAGAAATAGCTGCCGGCCTGGCCGGGGGCGTTGAAGGTGTAGCGGTCCAGCTCCTGCTTGGTCATCGCCTCCGACAGGCCGACCTTGTCGCGCAGCACCCGGCCGGCGCGTTCGCGATCGATCAGGCCCAGGTTCAGCATCGGGTCGAGGATCGCGCGCGCGGCCCGCAACAGGCGGAACTGCAGGGCGATCAGCTGGCCGTCGACCGGCTCGTACGGCACCATCTCGGCCTCGGCGTACAGCGCCCAGCCCTCGACGTTGACCGAGTTGAAGGCGAACATCGTGCGCGCCAGCGACACGCCGCGCTCGACCATCGCGGTGAACTGCAGCTCGTGGCCGGGACGGCCCTCGTGCGCGGACAGCGTCCAGCGCACCGCGTCGAAATTGAAGTCGTCGTAGGACAGGCCCTTGCCGTCGGCGGTCGGCACCGTCACCGGCAACACGAACTGGCCCTGCTGTCCGGTGTTGCCGACCAGCGGCGCGGGCTTGAAGTGCGGCGCCGGCTGGGCCGCGGACTCGGCCTCGGTGCCCAGGCGCATCACCATCGGCCGGTTCGGCACGTCGACGATGGCTTCCTCGCGGATGATCGGGTCGATCGCATCGATCACCGTGCGGTAGCGCGCCTCCAACTGGTCGTTCGGAATCACGTCGCGCTTGAGCGCGGCGATCACCGCCACGTAATCGTTCGGATCGGCGACCTCCAGGCCGCGGACCTCGGCCACCCGCGGCGCCAGTGCCTGCATCGCCGCGCGGGTCTCCATGAACTCCAGCTGCGCGCGCTGGACCAGCACCTTCGGGTCGATGTCGATGCCGACCTGCTTGAGATTGAGCGCGTACAGTTCCGGCGGCAGCACGGTGTCGGTGCGCGCTTCCGGCAGCACGGTGGTGCGGACCCAGTCGGCATAGGCGTCGAGCTGGCGCTCCATCTCGTCCAGCGCCGGGCCGGCGCCGGCGATCTCGTACTTGGCGAACAGCTTGCGGATGCCATCGACATAGGTCCGGCTGTTGCCCAATGCCTGCTCGACCTCCAGCCTGGTCGGCCGCAGCAGGGCCTTGTCGCCGGCGCGCTCGCTGTAGCGCGCGATCGCCTGCTCGGTGATCGGGGTGCTGCCTTCGTTCATCCCGACATAGGCCTTCAACCGCCCCAGCGCGTGCTGGCGGCGCTGCGGCTGCACCTGGTCGGACAGCAGGCTCTGCAGGCCGCTGAACTGCAACTGGGCGACATCGCTCCAGGGCAGGGTCATGGCCTCGTAGACGCGCGAGGATTCGGCGGCCTCGTCGGCGGCCTTGATCAGCAGTTCGAGGTCTTGGCGGACCCGCGGGTCGCGTTCGACCTGCAGCTTGGCCTGCAGTCGCGAACGCGCCTCGGCCATCGCCTTGCGGAAGCGTTCGCCGACCTCGGGGCCGAGGTCGGACACCTTCTCGTCGTAGCCGGGAATGCCCATGTACGAGAAGCCTTCCGGCGAGAAGTCGGCCTGCGCCTCGACCAGGATCTGCGCCAGTTCGTTGCTGCGCGCCACCCAGGCCGGGGCGGACGCCTGCGCGGTGCTGGCGGTGGGGGCATCCTGGGCCAGCGCCAATGCCGGCGTGGATGCGGCGAGAGCGAGGGCGACGGCGAGTGCGAGTGCGAGCGGCTTGGTCATCGTCGGTCGGATCCGTTGTGGATTGGAGCGCCATCATCGACCCCTTCCGGGACGGCGCCAAGCGGCAAAAGTACCGGGAGCGCCTGGACACGTGCTACAAAAAGTCCTGGCGGGATGAGAGAGCAGCGAAATGGCGATGTTTCCGAAGATCGACAGGCCTTGCCCATTGTCGAGACAGGAGCAGCAGGGAATAGATGGACACTGTGATCGCTGCGGATCGCAGGTGCACTCGCTCGACGGTCTCGACGAAGCGGGCCGCCGTGATTTGCTTTCACGCCAGCAAGGACCGGTCTGCGTCGCTTATCGGGTGCCGAGCCGCACGGCAGGCCTTGCCGCGATCGCACTGACCCTGGTCGCGGGCACGGCGATGGCCGGCGAACGGTCTCCGGCGCTGACTCTGCCGGCAGCACCCAGCGAGGCCAGTAGCCCGGTCGAGCCGGGTGAAGAAGCGATAGCGTCCAGTGGGTTGGAGTTCATCCTGGTCGGCGGCGTCGACGACCCTCGCGATGCCGACTGGGTCGACGACAGCGACCTGCCCGAGCTGCCGATGATCGATCCGGCGCCGGACGCGGCAGGCTAGGCGGCAGGGTTCGGCCGTCGGCCTGACCCGGTCGTTTCCCTCCAACACCTTGCTTGCCGCGAGGCATGCGGCTCTGTCATGTCCGCCGAACGTTTCGGCGACCGTCGTCCCTGGACGGCTCGGCTGGCGACAATGAGCGCCCGGGAGTCACGTTTTGTGCGTGACGATGGTCTCCCCTAGAATCGTCGATGACCGGCATGGGGGTGCCGGCCATCCTTCAGACCCATCGCACCGCTCCAGGGGGAAATCATGATGCTTCGTCGTTTGGGCGTGGCCGCCGTCGCGGCTGCACTGAGTTTCAGTGTCGCCGCGAAAAAGCCCGAGCTGCCGATGCCGCTCGCGGACGATCTGGCGGTCGAGGTCGTATTGGGCCAGCACGAGTTGGCTGTGGATGTGCCGGAGACCGCCTCCTCGATGGGTATGCAGTTCGGCCTGGTCGGTGCGCTGGTCGGCTCCGCGGTACAGAACGCACAGGTAAAGAAGGCCGAGGAACGGATTGTCCCGATACGCGACCATCTGTTGGGCTATCGGTTCAATGAGCGCATTGAAGCGGTGTTGCGCACCGAGCTGCCGTCCGAGGGCATATCGCCGAATCCGTCGATCCGGGTCATGCAGACGCCATGGGATGCGGTCGAAGCCCGCAATGGCCTGGGCGACATGCCGCTGTACGCGATGGTCATCGTGCCGCGCTATTCGATGGACTCCGGTTTCGGCACGCTTTCGGTCATGCTCAACGTGCAGGTCGTCGACCGCACCATCAAGTCCAATGGCAAGGTGAAAACCAAGCGGCGGCTTGTGCGCGACTACGCATACCGCTTTCCGTTGCTTGACACGGTCGATGCCGGTCCCCAGGTCTGGGCGCGGATAGGCCCCGAGCGGTTGGCGCAACTGCTTGATCGGGGAATCGAACAGTCGGTCGAGATGTTGGTGCACGACCTTTCCGAGGCCGGCCGCACCGAGCAACGTCAGGTCATCCGGGGTGAGCGGGTTCACGTGAAGGGACTGAGCTATCCGGGACGTGCCATGCGCCAGACCGAGGACCATGTCTGGGTGCGCACGGGGAATGGGCGGATGAGCAAGCTGAGTGGGTATCAGCCGATCAGTGCCGATGTGGCGATGGCGCAGGCGGTCGCGCCCATGGAGGAGGCTGCGAGCGTTGTTTCCGAATCCGTTGCGGCGGACGAGTCCGCACTGGGGCCGGGGAAAATCGAGTCTGGAGCGGTGGGAACCGAGGCAGTGGATACGGAAACGGTGGGCGGGGGAGAGCCCGCTGCCGACACGGTCCCGGTGCCGGTCGACGAGGCGCCAGTCGACGCCGAAGCTGTAGCGCCTGCCGAATCGACCGAGGGCTGAGACGATGCGCGCCAGCTTGCTGTTCGCTCTGGTTTCCACCGCGCTTCTGGTCGCCTGCAGCATGAAGGTGGTGCGGGTCGACATGGATCCGGCGCGACTGGCGGTGTCCTCGTCGCCGGAGGAGACGGCGGGACTGGCCTGCGACTACCGGCTTGGCGAGGTGGTGGATGCGCGGCCGGCGGGCGCGCGATCCGGCGGTCTTGGTCCGCACGCCTTCAGCTTTGTCGACGCCGCCGACACCGTACGCAGCCAACTCGTGCAGGCGGGTTTGAGCGAGACCGAGACCGCCTCGCCGCCGGTGTCGGTGCGGATCGCGCAGCTGTATCTGGCACAGAACCTGGGAACCAAGGTGCCGGTCGCGGTTTACCAGGTCTCGGTCGCGGATGAGCCGGCGTTTGTGGTCCGCTCGCAGGCCATGTCGATGAACTGGAACGGCAGCCAGGATGAGGCCTATCGCGCCTATGCGCAGGTGCTGGCGGATGTGAACCAGCGTCTATTGCAGCAGTTGAATGCCCGCTGCGTGCGCTAGCCGGTCGGCGACCGGCTAGTCTTCCACCGGTGCTGGTGTCCGCGCGCGGACGCCGGCAGCATCGACGATCCGCATGCCACGCAGCAAGGCGATGATCCGCGGGAAGTCAGCAGGGGTGCCGTCGCCGACATGCACCGCGATGTGCCCCGCGTCGAAGCCTGACAGGCCGGCGTCGTAGCTGCGCCAGCGCTCGCCGTCCCAGGCCTGCACCCATACATGCGGGCTGAACAGGTGCGAGCGGCCGGTAAAACGGCTGGAGTAGGCCAGCCCCGATGCGACCCGCGTCGGTATGCCGCGGGCGCGTGCTAGCGCGGCGAGCAGCAGCGCGGCCTCGGTGCAGTCGCCGCTGCGTTTCTCCCACGCGGTCGCGGCCGAGTCGTAGTGGCGGAAGTCGATGCCCGCGTCCAGGTGGCGGCGGACGGCATCGGCCAGTCGCGTCATCCGACGGTCGATGTTGTCGCCACGGTCGTTGCGCGTGGCGAAACGGCGCAGCCGCGGATCTTCGCTCTCGATCCAGGCATTGGCGCGGGTGTAGCCGGCCAGTGCCTGCGGCGTCGGTGCGGCTTCCCGCCCGCAGTCCGCACAGACGATCAGCTCGTGCCCGGTATCGTCGGTGCCTCCGACTCGTTGTTCGCCGGTTTCCGGCAGATCGCCATCAATGCCGTCGAAGGCGATCCGGTAGCGGATCTGACCGGCCAATGCGGCCGTGCCGATCTTGTAGGGCGAGGCCACGCTCAAGGCCTGCGCCCAGCGCCGGGCTTCCTGATGGGTCGCGATCGGCTGAGCTGCGGCGGCATCGACGGATGCCAGCAGCAGCGCCAGTCCCAGCGGCCATGAGCACCGGCGCAAGGCCTACTCCGCAGGCTTCAGGCAACGGGCGAAGAAGTTCTCGGTGATCCGCAACCGGTGCAGCAGGTCGGCGCCCTTCAGGCCGTGCTTGGCGCCGGGGTAGGTCATCAGCTCGAACGGCTGGCCGCGCTTCTGCAGCGCGCTCATCAGCGCGGTGGAGTTGCTGAACAGCACGTTGTCGTCGGCCATGCCATGGATCAGCAGCAGCGGCGAGCGCAGGCCGTCGATGTGCTCGATCACCCGCGCCTGGCGGTAGCCGTCGGGGTTGGCGCCTGGCAGGTTCATGTAGCGCTCGGTGTAGTGGGTGTCGTACAGCGCCCAGTCGGTGACCGGCGCGCCGGCGACGCCGCAGGCATAGGCGTCGGACGCCTTGGCCAGCAGCATCAGGGTCATGTAGCCGCCGTTGGACCAGCCATAGACGCCGATGCGATCGCCATCGACCCAGGGCTGGGCCTTCAGCCAGTCCACGCCGGCGAGCTGGTCGTCGACCTCGACCGTGCCCTGGCGGCCGTACAGGGCGCCGCCGAAGTCGGCACCGCGGCGCGGGGTGCCGCGGTTGTCGATCGAGAACACCACGTAGCCATGCTGGGCCAGGTACTGGTTGAAGTCCGGCGCCCAGGTCTGTTTGACCGTCTGCGCGGCGGGGCCGCCGTAGACGTAGACCACGACCGGGTAGCGCTTGCCGGGGTCGAAGCCGGCCGGCTTGAGCACGCTGTAGTGCAGGGGGGTGGCGCCGTCGGCGGCGCGCAGGGTGCCGTACTCGATCGGCCGGTGGGCGGCGCGGTACGGGGCATAGGGATGCTCGGCATCGGCCAGGTCGTTCTCGACCAGGTCGGCGATGCGGCTGCCGTCGTTGCGGTGCAGGCTCAGCTGCGGTGGCGTGGCCGGGTTCGACCAGTTGTCGACATAGACGCTGGCATTGCCGGCGAAGGTCGCCGAATGCCAGCCGTCGACGTCGGACAGGCGCTCGATCGCGCCGCCGGCCAGCGGCACCCGGTAGACCGCGCTCTGGGTCGGCGAATCCTTGCCGGCGGCGAAGTAGACCAGGCCGGCGTCCTCGTCGACCGCCAGCACGCTGTCGACCGGCCAGTCGCCGGAGGTCAGCGCGGTGGCCGCGCCGTCGGCGTCGATCAGGTACAGGTGCTCGTAGCCGCTGCGTTCGCTCGACCACAGCAGGCGGCCGTCGTCGAGGAAGCGCAGGTTGTCGTGCAGCGGCACCCAGGTCTTCGAGGTCTCGGTGACCAGCACCCGTTCGCGGCCGCTGTTGAGGTCGGCCTCGACCAGCTCCAGGGTCTTCTGGTCGCGCGACTGGCGCTGGAAGCTCAGGTGGCGGGCGTCGCGCCAGTCGACCCGGGCGAGGTAGATGTCCTGCTCCGGGCCGAGGTCGATCCAGCGCGCGGCGGTGCCGGCCCTGGGTGCGATCACGCCGAGCTGGATCCGCACGTTGTCGTCGCCGGCGGCCGGATAGCGCTGTTCGACCACTTCGGTGCGGTCCGGGTAGACCTCGTAGCGCTTCTGCACCGGCACCGGCGACTCGTCGATGCGGGCGAAGGCGATCGCCGAATCGTCGGGCGCCCACCAGTAGCCGGTATGGCGCGCCATTTCCTCGTCGGCGACGAATTCGGCGACGCCGTTGCCGATCGCGCCGTCATTGAGCGTGCTGCTGCCGTCGCGGGTCAGCTGCGCGGCCTTGCCGGTGGCCAGCTCGATCACCCACAGGTTGCGCTCGCGGATGAAGCTGACGAAGCCGCCCGCGGGCGAGATCTTCGGATCGGTGGCGAAGCCCTCGCCATGGGTCAGCTGGCGTACCGCGGCCTTGCCCGACTTGCCCAGGTCGTAGAGGTAGAGCTCGCCGCCGAGCGGGAACAGCAACTGACGGCCGTCAGGCGACCACTGGTAATCGACGATGCCGCTCAGCGCGGCGATGCGCTGGCGCTCGCGGCGCGCCTTTTCCTCGTCGCTGAGCACTTCCTGTCCCGGCGGCAGCACGTCGTCGGCGTCGACCAGGCGCGTGGTCTTGCCGCTGGCGACGTCGTAGGCCCACAGGTCGAGCCGGTTGCGGTCGTCGGGCTTGCCGCGCAGGAAGG
This sequence comes from Marilutibacter maris, assembly GCF_006546735.2. GTDB lineage: Bacteria > Pseudomonadota > Gammaproteobacteria > Xanthomonadales > Xanthomonadaceae > Marilutibacter > Marilutibacter maris. Next base: position 9,496 of record NZ_VICD02000125.1, read on the forward strand.
TCACCTTCGAGCCGTCCGGCGCGATCTTGGGCTTGGTCAGGCTCGGTCCCGACAACGGCGCGTCGCCGGCCAGGGCCTCCAGGCTGAGCCGCTGTCCGGCAGCGGGCGTCAATGCGGAGGCGATGGGCGGAGCGGTGGTCAGGGTCATGGCGAGCAGGCAGCCTGCGAGCGTCTTGTTCATGCGGTCTCGTGTCGGGCTTGGTTATACGGAGGCGGCGATGGCCGTCGCGTGACGGCGGGTGTGATCTTGGCCTTCGTAGGAGCGGCGTGAGCCGCGATCGGGCCTTCCCATGAAAACCCCATCGCGGCTTACGCCGCTCCTACGGAGGATCGTCCGCTCAGTCGACGTTCGCCGGCGTGCCGAACAGGTTGCGGCGCATCTCTTCGGTCATCTCGCGTTGCACCCGGTGGCGGTCGGCGACCTCGTAGGCGCGCACGGTGCCCGGACGCTCGGCGATCGCCGCGCGCCAGCGGCGCAGGTTCGGGTAGTCGGACAGGTCCATCGGCGCCTTGTCGTAGGGGTCGATCCACGGGTAGCAGGCCATGTCGGCGATGGTGTACTGGGGCCCGGCGATGAAGTCGCGGCCGTCCAGGCGCTTGTCGAGCACGCCGAGCAGGCGTTGGACCTCGCGGGTGTAGCGGTCGATCGCGTAGGGGATCGGTTCCGGGGCGTAGACGTTGAAGTGGCCGTACTGCCCGGTCATCGGCCCCAGCCCGGCCATCTGCCACATCAGCCACTGGTTGACCTCGACTTTCTGGCGCACGTCGGCGCCGAAGAACTTTCCGGTCTTGTTGGCCAGGTAGACCAGGATCGCGCCGGACTCGAACACGGTGATCGGCAGACCGCCGTCGGCCGGGGCGTTGTCGATGATCGCCGGCATCTTGTTGTTCGGCGAGAACGCCAGGAACTCGGGCTTGAACTGGTCGCCGGCGCCGATGTCGACCGGATGCACGGTGTAGTCCAGGCCGGCCTCCTCCAGGAACAGGGTGATCTTGTGACCGTTGGGCGTGGGCCAGTAGTACAGGTCGATCATGGTGGCTTCCTTTACCGCGGGCGGGGGGAATGGACGGCCAGTGTACGGCGGCGACGGCTCGACCGCGCCCTGCCGCCAGGGCCGGCCCGGCCATCGCGCCCGACCGCGCACTTGAGGCTGTCACCGCCGCTGGCTACCCTTCGCCGACTCCATTTGGACCATGACCCGCATGTCCGATTCGCAACCCGCACGCCAGGGCGTGCCGCGCCTGGGCCCGTTGCCGCACCTGATCTTCTCCTCGCGCTGGCTGCAGCTGCCGCTGTACCTGGGCCTGATCGTCGCCCAGGGCGTCTACGTGTTCCTGTTCCTGAAGGAGCTGTGGCACCTGATCCACGACGCCAACGCGCTGACCGAGCAGGGCATCATGCTGATCGTGCTGGGCCTGATCGACGTGGTGATGATCTCCAACCTGCTGGTGATGGTGATCGTCGGCGGCTACGAGACCTTCGTTTCGCGGCTTAACCTGCAGGGCCATCCGGATCAGCCGGAGTGGCTGAGCCACGTCAACGCCAGCGTGCTGAAGGTCAAGCTGGCGATGGCGATCATCGGGATCTCCTCGATCCACCTGCTCAAGACCTTCATCGAGGCCGGTTCGCTGGGCCTGCCGCCGTGCACTCCGGAGCTGGCCGCGGGCGTGCTGTGCTCCAAGGCGACCTCGACCGGGGTGATGTGGCAGACCATCATCCACTGCGTGTTCATCCTGTCGGCGATCGGCATCGCCTACACCGACCGGCTGATGGGCGCGGCGATCAAGCCGCACAAGCCGGCCGCGCCGCACTGACCGCGGCGGCCGTCGCCCGTCCGTTCCGCGGGGCCCGCGCCGTCAGGTGCGGGCCCTGTCGCATCAGCGTGCCGGGTCGTCCTGGGTGGGGGCGCCCATGATCCGCGCACGCAGCGCGGCGCCGTCCTCGTCGAAATGCAGGCCGTCGCCGTCGCGGCGAAGGCCCAGCCGGGCATAGCTCGCGGCCAGGTCCGGAAACGTGCGCGCGGTGGCGTAGCGGCGGAACCGTGGCGCGAACACCTGCGCGCCGGCGACGCGGTCGAGCGCGGCGATGAAGCCTTCGGCATCGCCGAAGCGCGCGTCGGCCAGGCAGCAGTCGGCATAGTCGGCAAGCACCGCGTCCAGCGATGCGCCGCGTGCGCGCAGGGC
>NZ_VICD02000126.1 GCF_006546735.2 Marilutibacter maris
TCAACCCGGTCGCGATGGACGAAGGCCTGCGCTTCGCGATCCGCGAAGGCGGCCGCACCGTCGGCGCCGGCGTCGTCGCCAAGATCATCAAGTAATATGACGGGGCGGCCGCCAGTCGGTCGCCCGTCGCAGGCGGTTCAGACAGGCGAGCCGGCGACGGCTCGCCGTCGCCGTCTCAGGAAAACCGATATTTCTCTTACGTACGCCAGTAGCTCAATTGGCAGAGCAGCGGTCTCCAAAACCGCAGGTTGGGGGTTCGAGTCCCTCCTGGCGTGCCACTGGATGACGGGGCCGGAACCGGACCCGCGAAGAGCCGGATGAACAGCAAGGTCGAACAACACAACAGCGCCAGTGCCGGCGATATCGTCAAGTACGTCCTGGCCGTGGCCCTGGTGGCGGCCGGCGTGTTCGGTTACATCTGGTTCGACCAGTGGGCCGGTCCGCTGAGGGCCTTGCTGGTAGTCGCCGGCCTGCTGGCCGGTCTGGTCGTATTCTTCACCAGCGCCAAGGGCCTGCAGACCCGCGAGTTCCTCGCCGAGTCGCGCTTCGAGCTGCGCAAGGTGGTCTGGCCGACCCGCCAGGAAGCCCTGCGCACGACCTGGGTGGTGATGATCGCCGTGGTCGTGCTGAGCCTGATCCTGGCCGGCTTCGACTTCGTGATCCAGTTTGTGGTCAAGTCAATTTTGGGACGCTGAGCAGATGACGGAAAACAACAAGCGCTGGTACGTGGTCCACGCCTACTCGGGTTTCGAGAAGTCGGTGGCCCAGGCGCTGCGTGACCGCATCGCGCGCGCCGACATGGGTGATCGTTTCGGCGACGTCCTGGTCCCAACCGAGGAAGTCATCGAGATGCGCTCCGGCCAGAAGCGCCGCTCCGAGCGCAAGTTCTTTCCCGGCTATGTGCTGGTCCAGATCGCGACCCACGACGAGAGCGGCATTCCGCGCATCGACAGTGAGTGCTGGCACCTGATCAAGGAAACCCCGAAGGTCATGGGCTTCATCGGCGGCACCGCCGACCGTCCGCTGCCGATCGCCGACCACGAGGCCGACGCGATCCTGAACCGCGTTCAGGAAGGCGTTGCCAAGCCCAAGCCGAAGGTCCTGTTCGAAGCCGGCGAGATGGTCCGGGTCATCGACGGGCCGTTCAACGACTTCAACGGCGTGGTCGAGGAAATCAATTACGAGAAGAGCCGCCTGCGCGTCGCGGTGCTGATCTTCGGCCGCTCGACCCCGGTCGAGCTGGAGTTCGGGCAGGTCGAAAAGGCCTGAACCCGGTCCGGGGCGGACTGGTTCCAATCTGTCCTGGAAATCTGGTACTATTTCCGGCTCGCTACCGTCGGTGCGAGCCAAGACCCTTCCGGCCGCCGTCCTGGCGGCCGTCGGCGTGTCGGGGTTCCCGGTCGGCGGCCCGGCGGGCGCCCGCTTCGGCAGGGCGCCGCCGCGCGAAGATTTCAACGTGAAGCCGGGACACGCGATCCTCCCGGCCCGATGGGGAGCCTGAGACCTAGGCGCTAGCACCCGGAGAGCAAAGCAATGGCAAAGAAAGTAATCGGCTATATCAAGCTGCAGGTCAAGGCCGGTCAGGCCAACCCGTCGCCGCCGGTGGGCCCGGCCCTCGGTCAGCGCGGCCTGAACATCATGGAGTTCTGCAAGGCGTTCAACGCCGCCACGCAGAAGATGGAGCCGGGTCTCCCGATTCCGACCGTGATCACCGCCTACTCCGACCGCACCTTCACCTTCATCACCAAGACGCCGCCGGCGTCGATCCTGCTGAAGAAGGCCGTCGGCATCCAGTCGGGCTCCAAGCGCCCGAACACCGAGAAGGTGGGCAAGGTCACCCGCGCCCAGCTCGAGGAGATCGCCAAGGCGAAGGAGCCGGACCTGACCGCGGCCGACCTGGACGCCGCCGTCCGCACGATCGCGGGTTCCGCCCGCTCCATGGGCCTGGTGGTGGAGGGTTAAGACATGGCAATGACCAAGCGTGAGAAGGCCATCAAGGCCGCTGTCGTCCCGGGCAAGAGCTACGCCTTCGACGAAGCCATCAAGATCATCAAGACCGCGACCAAGGCCAAGTTCGTCGAGTCCGTCGACGTCGCCGTGCGCCTGGGCGTGGATGCGAAGAAGTCCGACCAGCAGGTCCGCGGTTCGACCGTGCTGCCGGCCGGTACCGGCAAGAGCGTGCGCGTTGCCGTGTTCGCCCCGGCGGGCGCCAAGGCCGAGGAGGCCCTGGCCGCCGGTGCCGACGTGGTCGGCATGGACGACCTGGCCGAGAAGATGCAGGCCGGTGACCTGAACTACGACGTCGTGATCGCGACCCCGGACGCCATGCGCGTCGTCGGCAAGCTGGGTCAGGTGCTGGGCCCGCGCGGCCTGATGCCGAACCCGAAGGTCGGCACCGTGTCCCCGAACCCGGGCGAGGCGGTGAAGAACGCCAAGGGCGGCCAGGTCCGTTACCGCACCGACAAGGCCGGCATCATTCACTGCACGATCGGCAAGGCCGATTTCGACGACGGTTCGCTGAAGGGCAACCTGGAGGCGCTGCTGGCCGACCTGATCAAGGCCAAGCCGGCGACCGCCAAGGGCCAGTACCTGCAGAAGATCTCGATCAGCTCGACGATGGGCCCCGGCGTTTCCGTCGACCAGTCGTCGCTGTCGCTGAAGTAATCGATCCAACGCCGCCCCCGGGATTGGGGGCGGCGGCAAGTTTTGAGGGCGTCGCAACGGCTCCGGCCGGCGCGATAGCCGTCAAAGACCGCAGGCGCGGTCAGCGCACATCGAAGGCGGACAGGGAGTCCCATTGGCATGGAGTCGCCATCGATGGAAGCGGGATCGCTTAATCCAGCTCCGCCAAGGGGCCGGGCCTGCGTAGATGGTTGCCGACCCTCCAAGGAACATGGAAACGGCCACCACCCGGAACGCCATCCCGGCGTTCCCGGCATCGGGCCAAACGATGCCGACCGAGGACCGTCATGCGCGATTCTGCGCGGGGCGGAATTGAAGTACGGAGGAGTGCAATGGCTCTCAATCTGACACAGAAGCAGGAAGTCGTTGCCGAACTGGCCGAGGTCGCCGCCAAGGCGCACTCGCTGGTCGCTTCTGAGTACCTGGGTCTCAGTGCAGGTCAGTTGACCGATCTGCGCAAGAAGGCTCGTGAACAGGGCGTGTTCCTGAAGGTTGCAAAGAACACGCTGGTTTCGCGCGCGGTGGAGAACACCGACTATGCGGTCGTCCAGGAAGATCTGGTCGGTCCGCTGATGTACGCCTTCTCGCAGGAAGACCCCGGTGCGGCCGGACGTCTGATCAAGGAGTTCGCCAAGGCGAACGACAAGCTGAAGCCGCGCATCGTCGCGATCGGCGGGCAGAAGTACCCGGGCACCCACGTGGATGTCCTGGCTTCGCTGCCGACCCGTGATGAAGCGCTGTCGATGCTGCTCAGCGTCATGGTCCAGCCCGCCACCCAGCTGGTCCGCTTGCTCAGCGAACCGGCCTCGCAGGTCACCCGCGTCATCAACGCGGCCGGCCAGGCGAAGGCGGCCTAAGCCACCCAGTTCGGTTTCGAATTTCCGGAACCCAAGTCGTTTCCAAACTATTTATCTGAGGTAAACACAATGTCCCTGTCCAACGAGCAGATCATCGAAGCGATCGCCGGCAAGACCCTCGTCGAGGTGATGGAGCTGGTGAAGGCGATGGAAGAGAAGTTCGGCGTGTCGGCTGCCGCTCCGGTTGCCGTTGCCGCCGCCCCGGCCGCTGGCGCCGCCGCCGCCGCCGAGGAGCAGACCGAGTTCACCGTCGTGCTGAAGGCCGCCGGCGACAAGAAGGTCGAGGTCATCAAGGTCGTCCGCGCCGTCACCGGCCTGGGCCTGAAGGAAGCCAAGGACATGGTCGAAGGCGCCCCGAAGGAGATCAAGGAAGGCCTGTCCAAGGACGACGCCGAGAAGATCAAGAAGGATCTCGAGGCCGCCGGCGCCAGCGCCGAGCTGAAGTAAGCAGTACTTGCGTCGCCGGCCACAACTGGCGACCACCCAAGGCTGGGGGCGAAAGCCCCCGGCCTTTGGCCGTTGTTGCAAGGCCGGGAATCCGCGTCTCCGATCCGATCGTTGATCGCGGGTGTTCCGGCTCCAGGCCGAGTTGGCAGTTGGAAGTAGCGGGAGAGGGCGTGCTGGTGCCGGCAATACCAGCGACTTCCAACTGGCGATTCCATCGGATCTCCGCGCGACGGAGTCCGACGAAACCACTTCCCCCAGGGCCGCGGACGCGCGGTCCGCTGAAAAGTCGAGGCGGTAGCTCACCATGACCACAGCTTCTACGTCGTATTCGTTCACCGAGAAGAAGCGCATCCGAAAGGATTTCGGCAAGCGCAAGTCCATCCTCGAGGTGCCGTTCCTGCTGGCGATCCAGGTCGACTCGTATCGCGAGTTCCTGCAGGAGCACACCGATTGGGCCAAGCGCGAGGACCGCGGCCTGCATGCCGCCCTGAAGTCGGTGTTTCCGATCGCCAGCTACAGCGGCAACGCCGCGCTGGAATACGTGGGCTACAAGCTCGGCGATCCGCCGTTCGACGAGCGCGAATGCCGTAACCGCGGCCTGAGCTACGGCGCGCCGCTGCGCGTGACCGTGCGCCTGGTGATCTACGACCGCGAGTCGTCGACCAAGGCGATCAAGTACGTGAAGGAGCAGGAGGTCTACATGGGCGAGATTCCGCTCATGACCGACAACGGCACCTTCATCGTCAACGGCACCGAGCGCGTCATCGTCTCGCAGCTGCACCGTTCGCCGGGCGTGTTCTTCGACCACGACCGCGGCAAGACCCACAGCTCGGGCAAGCTGCTGTACAGCGCCCGCATCATCCCCTACCGCGGTTCCTGGCTCGACTTCGAGTTCGACCCGAAGGATGGCCTGTTCACCCGTATCGACCGCCGCCGCAAGCTGCCGGTCACCATCCTGCTGCGCGCCCTGGGCTACAGCAACGAGGAGATGCTGGCCGAGTTCTTCGAGGTCAACACCTTCCACGTCGACCCCAGCGAAGGCGTCCAGCTCGAACTGGTGCCCGAGCGCCTGCGCGGCGAGACCCTGGACTTCGACCTGGCCGACGGCGACAACGTGATCGTCGAGGCCGGCCGCCGCATCACCGCGCGTCACGTCAAGCAGCTCGAGGCCTCCGGCATCGAGGCGCTGGCCGTGCCCGACGCCTACCTGGTCGGCCGCATTCTTTCGCACGACGTGATCGACACCGCGACCGGCGAGTTGATCGCCTCGGCCAACGACGAGATCACCGAGGAGCAGCTGGAGCTGTTCCGCAAGGCCGGCATCGAGAGCGTCGGCACGATCTGGGTCAACGACCTCGATCGCGGTCCGTACATCTCCAACACCCTGCGCATCGATCCGACCAAGACCCAGCTCGAGGCGCTGGTCGAGATCTACCGCATGATGCGTCCGGGCGAGCCGCCGACCAAGGACGCGGCGCAGAACCTGTTCCACAACCTGTTCTTCACCTTCGAGCGCTACGACCTGTCGGCCGTGGGCCGGATGAAGTTCAACCGCCGGATCGGCCGCAAGGAGACCGTCGGCGCCTCGGTCCTGTACGACGCCAAGTACTACGCCGACCGCAAGGACGAGGAGTCCAAGCGCCTGGTCGAGGAGTGCGGCGACTCGTCCGACATCCTGGACGTGATCAAGGTCCTGACCGAGATCCGCAACGGCCGCGGCATCGTCGACGACATCGATCACCTCGGCAACCGCCGCGTGCGTTCGGTCGGCGAGATGGCCGAGAACGTGTTCCGCGTGGGCCTGGTCCGCGTCGAGCGCGCGGTCAAGGAGCGCCTGTCGATGGCCGAGTCCGAGGGCCTGACTCCGCAGGAGCTGATCAACGCCAAGCCTGTCGCCGCCGCGATCAAGGAGTTCTTCGGTTCCTCGCAGCTGTCGCAGTTCATGGACCAGAACAACCCGCTGTCGGAGGTCACCCACAAGCGCCGCGTCTCGGCGCTGGGCCCGGGCGGCCTGACCCGCGAGCGCGCCGGCTTCGAGGTGCGCGACGTGCACCCGACCCATTACGGCCGCGTCTGCACCATCGAGACCCCGGAAGGCCCGAACATCGGCCTGATCAACTCGCTGGCGGTGTTCGCCCGCACCAACAAGTACGGCTTCCTCGAGACCCCGTACCGCAAGGTCATCGACGGCAAGGTCACCGACGAGATCGAGTACCTGTCGGCGATCGAGGAGAACGAGTACGTCATCGCCCAGGCCAACGCCGAGCAGGACGAGAAGGGCAGGCTTGTCGCCCAGTTCGTCGCCTGCCGCCACGCCGGCGAGTCGCTGCTCAAGCCGCCGAGCGAGGTCGACTACATGGACGTCTCGCCGATGCAGACCGTGTCGGTCGCGGCGGCGCTGGTGCCGTTCCTGGAGCACGATGACGCCAACCGCGCACTGATGGGCGCGAACATGCAGCGCCAGGCGGTGCCGACGCTGCGCGCGCAGAAGCCGCTGGTCGGTACCGGCATCGAGCGCGCGGTGGCGCGCGACTCGGGCGTGACCGTGAACGCGCGGCGCGGCGGCGTGATCGAGCAGATCGACGCCGGTCGCATCGTGGTCAAGGTCAACGAGGAGGAGATCTCCGGCGAGACCGATGCCGGCGTCGACATCTACAGCCTGATCAAGTACACCCGCTCGAACCAGAACACCTGCATCAACCAGCGCCCGCTGGTCAGCGTGGGTGACGTGATCGCGCGCGGCGACGTGCTGGCCGACGGTCCCTCGACCGACATCGGCGAGCTGGCCCTGGGCCAGAACATGCTGGTCGCGTTCATGCCGTGGAACGGCTACAACTTCGAGGACTCGATCCTGCTCTCCGAGCGTGTGGTCGAGGAGGATCGCTACACCACGATCCACATCGAGGAGCTGACCTGCGTCGCCCGCGACACCAAGCTGGGTCCGGAGGAGATCTCCGCCGACATCCCGAACGTCTCCGAGAGCGCGCTCAACCGTCTCGACGAGTCGGGCGTGGTCTACATCGGCGCCGAGGTGCGTGCCGGCGACATCCTGGTCGGCAAGGTCACGCCGAAGGGCGAGAGCCAGCTGACCCCGGAAGAGAAGCTGCTGCGCGCGATCTTCGGCGAAAAGGCGTCCGACGTTAAGGACAGCTCGCTGCGCGTGCCGCCGGGCATGGACGGCACCGTCATCGACGTGCAGGTCTTCACCCGCGACGGCATCGAGAAGGACAAGCGCGCCAAGCTGATCGAGGACACCGAGATCCGCCGCGTCAAGAAGGACTTCGACGATCAGTTCCGGATCCTGGAGAGCGCGATCTACGCGCGTCTGCGCGGCCAGCTGATCGGCAGGGTCGCCAACGGCGGCCCGGGCCTGAAGAAGGGCGACACCGTCACCAGCCTGGTGCTGGACGGCCTGGCCAAGAAGGACTGGTTCGGCCTGCGCATGAAGGACGAGGAAGCGGTCGAGGCGATCGAGCGCGCGCAGAAGCAGATCGAGGTCCACGAGAAGGAGTTCGAGCGCCGTTTCGCCGACAAGCGCGCCAAGATCACCCAGGGCGACGATCTCGCCCCGGGCGTGCTGAAGATGGTCAAGGTGTTCCTGGCGGTGAAGCGCCGCATCCAGCCGGGCGACAAGATGGCCGGCCGTCACGGCAACAAGGGTGTCGTGTCGACCATCGTGCCGGTCGAGGACATGCCGTACATGGCCACCGGCGAGTCGGTGGACATCGTCCTCAACCCGCTGGGCGTGCCGAGCCGCATGAACATCGGCCAGATCCTCGAGACCCACCTGGGATGGGCCGCCAAGGGCCTGGGCCGCAAGATCCAGGCGATGCTCGAGGCGCAGGCCAAGATCGCCGAGCTGCGCAAGTTCCTCGACGAGATCTACAACCACGACGGCAAGCTGATCGGCGAACGCGTCGACCTGGGCCAGTTCTCCGACGAGGAGCTGCTGAACCTGGCGCGCAATCTCACCGACGGCGTGCCGATGGCGACCCCGGTGTTCGACGGCGCCGCCGAGGCCGAGATCAAGACGATGCTCGCGCTCGCCGACCTGCCCAGCAGCGGCCAGACCCAGCTGTTCGACGGTCGCACCGGCGAGGCGTTCGATCGTCACACCACGGTCGGCTACATGCACATGCTGAAGCTGAACCACCTGGTCGACGACAAGATGCACGCCCGCTCGACCGGCCCGTACTCGCTCGTCACCCAGCAGCCGCTGGGCGGCAAGGCGCAGTTCGGCGGCCAGCGCTTCGGTGAGATGGAAGTCTGGGCGCTGGAAGCCTACGGCGCGGCCTACACCCTGCAGGAAATGCTGACGGTGAAGTCCGACGACGTGCAGGGCCGCAACCAGATGTACAAGAACATCGTCGACGGCGAATACGAAATGGTGGCCGGCATGCCGGAGTCCTTCAACGTCCTGGTGAAGGAAATCCGATCGCTCGCGATCAACATGGAACTGGAAGAAAACTGATCGCTGCCGCCGCCTGAGGAGATATCCCGATGAAAGATTTGCTCAACCTGTTCAACCAGCAGCGGCCGGCGCTCGACTTCGACGCGATCAAGATCGCGTTGGCGTCGCCCGACCTGATCCGTTCGTGGTCGTTCGGCGAGGTCAAGAAGCCCGAGACGATCAACTACCGCACCTTCAAGCCGGAGCGTGACGGCCTGTTCTGCGCCGCGATCTTCGGACCGGTCAAGGACTACGAGTGCCTGTGCGGCAAGTACAAGCGCATGAAGCACCGTGGCGTGGTCTGCGAGAAGTGCGGCACCGAGGTCACCCTGGCCAAGGTCCGCCGCGAGCGCATGGGCCACATCGACCTGGCCAGCCCGGTCGCGCACATCTGGTTCCTGAAGTCGCTGCCGTCGCGCATCGGCCTGATGCTCGACATGACCCTGCGCGACATCGAGCGCATCCTGTACTTCGAGGCCTTCGTGGTCACCGAGCCGGGCCTGACGCCGATGGAACGCGGCATGCTGCTCACCGAAGAGCAGTACATGCAGGCGCGCCAGGAGCATGGCGACGACTTCGAGGCCGCGATGGGCGCCGAGGCGGTCTACGACCTGCTGCGCACGATCGACCTGCAGGCCGAGATGCTGCAGCTGAAGGAAGACGTCGCCGCGACCGGTTCGGAGACCAAGCTCAAGCGTCTGACCAAGCGGATCAAGCTGATCGAGGCGTTCCTGGAGTCCGGCAACCGTCCGGAGTGGATGGTCATGACCGTGCTGCCGGTGCTGCCGCCGGACCTGCGTCCGCTGGTCCCGCTGGACGGCGGGCGCTTCGCGACCTCCGACCTGAACGACCTGTACCGCCGCGTCATCAACCGCAACAACCGCCTGCGTCGCCTGCTCGAGCTCAACGCGCCCGACATCATCGTGCGCAACGAGAAGCGCATGCTGCAGGAGTCGGTGGATGCGCTGATGGACAACGGCCGCCGCGGCCGCGCCATCACCGGCACCAACAAGCGCCCGCTCAAGTCGCTGGCCGACATGATCAAGGGCAAGCAGGGCCGCTTCCGCCAGAACCTGCTCGGCAAGCGCGTCGACTACTCCGGCCGTTCGGTCATCGTGGTCGGCCCGTACCTGAAGCTGCACCAGTGCGGCCTGCCGAAGAAGATGGCGCTGGAGCTGTTCAAGCCGTTCATCTTCGCCAAGCTGCAGCGCCGTGGCCTGGCCACGACGATCAAGGCGGCCAAGAAGCTGGTCGAGCGCGAAGAGGCCGAGGTGTGGGACATCCTCGAAGAGGTGATCCGCGAGCATCCGGTGCTGCTGAACCGCGCGCCGACCCTGCACCGTCTCGGTATCCAGGCGTTCGAGCCGGTGCTGATCGAGGGCAAGGCGATCCAGCTGCACCCGCTGGTCTGCACCGCGTTCAACGCCGACTTCGACGGTGACCAGATGGCCGTGCACGTCCCGCTGAGCCTGGAGGCCCAGCTGGAAGCGCGTGCGCTGATGATGTCGTCGAACAACATCCTGTCGCCGGCGAACGGCGAGCCGATCATCGTGCCGTCGCAGGACGTCGTGCTCGGCCTGTACTACATGACCCGCGCCCTGGAGAACAAGAAGGGCGAGGGCATGGTGTTCGCCAACGTCGCCGAGGTGAAGCGCGCGTACGACAACCGCGTCGTCGAGCTGCACGCCAAGGTCAAGGTGCGTCTGACCCAGACCGTGATCGACGAGCAGGGCAACCGCGAGAAGGTGACCTCGGTGGTCGACACCACCGTCGGCCGTGCGCTGCTGCACGAGATCCTGCCCGACGGCCTGCCGTTCGAGCTGGCCAACACCGAGCTGGTCAAGAAGAACATCAGCCGCCTGATCAACTCGTGCTACCGCATGCTCGGCCTGAAGGACACCGTGGTGTTCGCCGACAAGCTGATGTACACCGGCTTCGCCTATGCGACCCGCGCCGGCGTCTCCATCGGCATCGACGACATGGTGATCCCGGACGAGAAGAAGGACATCCTCGGCGAGGCCGAGGGCGAGGTGCTGGAGATCCAGGAGCAGTACCAGTCGGGTCTGGTCACCGCCGGCGAGCGCTACAACAAGGTGGTCGACATCTGGTCGCGCACCAACGAGCGCATCGCCAAGGCGATGATGGACGCGATCGGCACCGACAAGGTCGCCAACGCCAAGGGCGAGACCGTCGCCCAGAAGTCGATGAACTCGCTGTACATCATGGCCGACTCCGGCGCGCGTGGTTCGCAGGCGCAGATCCGTCAGCTGGCCGGCATGCGCGGCCTGATGGCGCGTCCGGACGGCTCGATCATCGAGACCCCGATCAAGGCGAACTTCCGCGAAGGCCTGAACGTGCAGGAGTACTTCAACTCCACCCACGGTGCCCGTAAGGGTCTGGCCGATACCGCGCTGAAGACGGCGAACTCGGGTTACCTGACCCGTCGTCTGGTCGACGTGGCCCAGGACGTGGTGATCACCGAGGACGACTGCGGCACCCTGGCCGGTCTGACCATGACCCCGATCGTCGAAGGCGGCGACGTGGTCGAGCCGCTGCGCGAGCGCGTGCTGGGCCGCATCGTGGCCGAGGACGTGTTCCTGCCGGGCGACGACGAGGAGCCGATCGTCACCCGCAACACCCTGCTCGACGAGGCCTGGGTGCAGAAGCTGGAAGAGGCCGGCGTGCAGGCGATCAAGGTCCGTTCGACCATCACCTGCGAATCCGCGTTCGGCGTCTGCGCGCACTGCTACGGGCGCGATCTGGCCCGCGGCCACCTGGTCAACCACGGCGAGGCGGTCGGTGTCGTCGCCGCGCAGTCGATCGGCGAGCCGGGCACGCAGCTGACCATGCGTACCTTCCACATCGGTGGTGCGGCTTCGCGTGCGGCGGCGATCGACAACGTGACGGTCAAGACCACCGGTTCGATCAAGTTCAACAACCTCAAGCACGTCAAGCACGCCAACGGCCACCTGGTCGCGGTGTCGCGTTCGGGCGAACTGTCGATCCTCGACAGCCACGGCCGCGAGCGCGAGCGCTACAAGCTGCCCTACGGCGCGAACGTGTCGGTCGACGACGGCGGCGCGGTCAAGGCCGGCCAGCAGGTCGCGAACTGGGATCCGCACAACCACCCGATCGTTTCGGAAGTCGCCGGTTTCGTGCGCTTCGTCGATTTCGTCGACGGCGTCACCGTGATCGAGAAGACCGACGAGCTGACCGGTCTGGCCTCGCGCGAGATCACCGATCCGAAGCGTCGCGGCTCGGCCGGCAAGGACCTGCGTCCGCTGGTCCGCATCGTCGACAAGAAGGGCAACGACCTGAGCATCCCGGGCACCGACCTGCCGGCGCAGTACCTGCTGCCGCCGCGCTCGGTCGTCAACCTGCAGGACGGCGACGCCGTCGGCGTGGGTGACGTGGTCGCCAAGATCCCGCAGGAAGCGTCCAAGACCCGCGACATCACCGGTGGTCTGCCGCGCGTGGCCGACCTGTTCGAGGCGCGCAAGCCCAAGGATCCGGCGATCCTGGCCGAGCGTTCGGGCGTGGTCAGCTTCGGCAAGGACACCAAGGGCAAGCAGCGTCTGATCATCAAGGATGCGGACGGCAGCGAGCACGAGGAGCTGATTCCGAAGTACCGCCAGATCATCGTGTTCGAAGGCGAGCACGTGGAGAAGGGTGAGACCGTGGTGGACGGCGAGCCGAGCCCGCAGGACATCCTGCGCCTGCTGGGTGTCGAGCCGCTGGCGGTCTACCTGACCAAGGAGATCCAGGACGTCTACCGCCTGCAGGGCGTGAAGATCAACGACAAGCACATCGAGGTGATCGTTCGCCAGATGCTGCGCAAGGTCGAGATCACCGACCAGGGCGACAGCAAGTTCCTCAATGGCGAGCAGGTCGAGCGCCAGCGCCTGGTCGAGGAGAATGCGCGCCTGGCCGGCAAGGACGAGATCCTGGCCCAGTACGATCCGGTCCTGCTGGGCATCACCAAGGCCTCGCTGGCGACCGAGTCGTTCATCTCGGCGGCGTCGTTCCAGGAGACCACCCGCGTGCTGACCGAGGCGGCCGTTCGCGGCACCCGCGACAGCTTGCGTGGCCTGAAGGAGAACGTCATCGTCGGCCGCCTGATTCCAGCGGGCACCGGTCTGGCGTACCATACGCAGCGTCGCCGCGGCGCCACCGGTCTCACCGAGTCCGAGATGGAGGCCCTGGCCGCGCCGGTCGTGGCCGAGGTCGTGGACGAAGTCGCCGAGTCCGGCGAGGAGTCCAGCGCTTCCTGAGCGCACAGCGGTAACCGCGCCCCCACGGGGGCGCCCCAGATCACGAAATGAGGCGCAGGGAGCGCCTCGTGTTCGGCCCAGGGAGGGCGGGATCGCAGCACCGTCGCCCCGGAACCTGTCCGCAGGTTCCGGGGTGGTTGTTGGTCATGCGTTGACGGTATCGTCAAACGCAGGCTATACTTTTCCGTCTCGGTGAGCTGGGAGTGTCCCGGCTTGCCGTTCGTTTTCACGTCGGGGTGTTGCCTGGTTGAATCGGGCCCGCCCTCCCAGCAAAGAGTTCCTGATGGCAACGATCAATCAGCTGGTCCGCAAGCCGCGGCAGGCCGCTACCTACAAGAGCGCCTCGCCGGCGCTGGCCAATTGCCCGCAGCGTCGCGGCGTCTGCACCCGCGTCTACACCACCACCCCGAAGAAGCCGAACTCGGCGATGCGCAAGGTGGCCAAGGTTCGTCTGACCAACGGTTACGAGGTCATCTCGTACATCGGCGGCGAGGGCCACAACCTGCAGGAGCACTCGGTGGTCCTGATCCGCGGCGGCCGCGTCAAGGATCTGCCCGGCGTGCGCTACCACACCGTGCGTGGCTCGCTCGACGCCGCCGGCGTCGCCAAGCGTCGCCAGCGTCGCTCCAAGTACGGCGCCAAGCGCCCGAAGTCCTGAGGAATTTGATCCATGTCGCGTAAAGGTTCCGCCCCGCAGCGTTCCGTCCTGCCTGATCCCAAGCACGGCAGCGAGACGATCGCGCGTTTCATCAACATGGTCATGAAGAGCGGCAAGAAGTCGGTCGCCGAGAAGATCGTCTATGGCGCCATGGACGTCATCGGCGAGAAGAACGACGCTCCGCTGGAGCTGGTCGAGAAGGCCCTGGGCAACGTGTCCCCGGCCGTCGAGGTGAAGTCCCGCCGCGTCGGCGGCGCCACCTACCAGGTCCCCGTCGAGGTCCGCGCGTCGCGCCGCATGGCGCTGGCGATGCGCTGGCTGATCGAGTCCGCCCGCAAGCGCGGCGAGAACAGCATGCCGCGCAAGCTGGCCGCCGAGCTGATCGACGCCTCCGAGAACCGCGGCGGTGCGATCAAGAAGCGTGAGGAAACCCACCGTATGGCCGAAGCCAACAAGGCGTTCGCGCACTACCGCTGGTGATCCGGGCAACCTTCGCGGGTCACCGCGGAGGCGTCTGAAGGCGACCTTGCGGCCGCCACGGCGACGACAACGCCGCCTTACGAACCGGATGCCGCCGTCAGGCGGCGTCCGGCCATCTGGAATTCGAAAACTTACGAGAGGGTCCCGTGGCTCGCACCACTCCCATCGAGCGTTACCGCAACTTCGGCATCATGGCCCACATCGATGCCGGCAAGACCACCACGTCAGAGCGCATCCTGTTCTACACCGGTGTCAGCCACAAGATCGGCGAGGTCCACGACGGCGCCGCCGTGATGGACTGGATGGAGCAGGAGCAGGAGCGCGGCATCACCATCACGTCCGCCGCCACCACGGCGTTCTGGACGGGCATGGACAAGTCGATGCCGCAGCACCGTCTGAACATCATCGACACCCCGGGCCACGTCGACTTCACCATCGAGGTGGAGCGTTCGCTGCGCGTGCTCGACGGTGCGGTGTTCGTGCTGTGCGCGGTCGGTGGCGTGCAGCCGCAGTCCGAGACCGTGTGGCGCCAGGCCAACAAGTATCGCGTGCCGCGGATGGCGTTCGTCAACAAGATGGACCGTACCGGCGCGAACTTCGAGAAGGTCGTCGAGCAGCTGAAGACCCGCCTGGGCGCCTACCCGGTGCCGATGCAGGTGCCGGTCGGCGCCGAGGACAACTTCGAGGGCGTGATCGACCTGGTCAAGATGAAGGCGATCCATTGGGACGCCGCCTCCCAGGGCACCGTGTTCGAGTACCGCGACATCCCGGCCGACCTCGCCGACAAGTGCGCCGAGGCCCGCAGCTTCATGGTCGAGGCCGCGGCCGAGGCCAGCGAAGAGCTGATGGACAAGTACCTCAATGACGGCGACCTGTCCGAGGCCGACATCCTGTCGGGCCTGCGCCAGCGCACCCTGAAGGTCGAGATCGTGCCGGTCTTCTGCGGCACCGCGTTCAAGAACAAGGGCGTGCAGGCCATGCTCGACGGCGTGATCCAGCTGCTGCCGTCGCCGGTCGACGTGCCGGCGGTGCAGGGCGTCGACGAGGACGAGAAGGAAGCGACCCGTCCGGCCGACGACAAGGCGCCGTTCTCGGCGCTGGCGTTCAAGATCATGACCGACCCGTTCGTGGGCTCGCTGACCTTCTTCCGCGTCTACTCGGGCGTGCTCAACTCCGGCGACCAGGTCTACAACCCGGTCAAGTCGAAGAAGGAGCGCGTGGGCCGCATCCTGCAGATGCACTCCAACAACCGCGAGGAGATCAAGGAAGTCCGCGCCGGCGACATCGCCGCGGCCGTGGGCCTGAAGGACGTCACCACCGGTGACACCCTGTGCGCCCAGGACAACGTGATCACCCTCGAGCGGATGACCTTCCCGGAGCCGGTGATCTCGATGGCGGTCGAGCCGAAGACCAAGTCGGACCAGGAGAAGATGGGCATCGCCCTGGGCCGCCTGGCGCAGGAGGATCCGTCCTTCCGCGTGCGCACCGACGAGGAATCCGGTCAGACCATCATCGCCGGCATGGGCGAGCTGCACCTGGACATCCTGGTCGACCGCATGAAGCGCGAGTTCAACGTCGAGGCCAATGTCGGCAAGCCGCAGGTCGCGTACCGCGAGACCATCCGCAAGCCGATCAAGGTCGAGGGCAAGTTCGTCCGTCAGTCCGGCGGTAAGGGTCAGTTCGGCCACGTCTGGCTCGAGATGGAGCCGAACGAGCAGGGCGGCGGTTACGTGTTCGACAACGCCATCGTCGGCGGCGTCGTGCCGAAGGAGTACATCCCGGCGGTCGACAAGGGCATCCAGGAGGCCGCCGCCAACGGCGTGCTCGCCGGCTACCCGGTCGTCGACGTCAAGATCAAGCTCGTCGATGGTTCGTACCACGAGGTCGACTCCTCGGAAATGGCGTTCAAGATCGCCGGCTCGATGGCGTTCAAGGAAGGCTTCATGAAGGCCAGTCCGGTCCTGCTGGAGCCGATGATGAAGGTCGAGATCGTCACCCCCGAGGAGTACCTCGGCGACGTGATGGGCGACGTGAGCCGTCGTCGCGGCATGCTGGAAGGCCAGGACGACAGCCCGTCGGGCAAGATCATCAACGCCAAGATTCCGCTGGGCGAGATGTTCGGTTACGCGACCACCCTGCGCTCGATGTCGCAGGGCCGCGCGACCTTCACGATGGAATTCGACCATTACGCCGAGGCGCCGGCCAACATCGCCGAAGCCGCGAGCAAGAAGAACTGAGTCGTGCCGGCTACGGCCGGCACTCTCGATCAACAAACACGCATAGACAATAAAAGGTAGATAACCATGGCTAAGGGTAAGTTCGAGCGCACCAAGCCGCACGTGAACGTCGGCACGATCGGCCACGTTGACCACGGCAAGACCACGCTGACGGCAGCGCTGACGAAGGTGGGCGC
>NZ_VICD02000011.1 GCF_006546735.2 Marilutibacter maris
TCGAAGCGCGCCGGCAGCGCCGGCAGCGGCCGTGCCGACGACAGCTCGCCGAGCAGGGCGTCGGGCGTGCGTCCGGTCAGCACCGCCAGCCGATGCATGGTGACGGCCTCGGCCGCCTCCAGTGCCGGCACCCGTGCCAGGGTGCTCTCCAGCTGGGCGCTGGCGCGGGCGGTATCGAACTCGGTGCCGCGGCCGGCGTCCAGGCGGGCGTCGACCAGGCGCAGGGTCTCGCGCTGGTTGTCGGCGTTCTCACGGGCGACCTGCAAGCGCGCCTGCAGTCCGCGCAGTTCGACATAGCCGCTGACGACCTCGCCGACGATCGCCACCTGCAACGCTTCCAGGTCGGCGGCCGAGGCGGCGGTGTCGGCGCGCTGCGACTCGACCCCGCGACGCACCCGACCGAACAGGTCCAGCTCCCAGCTGGCGCTGATCCCGGCCTGGTAGGACTCGATGTCGCGATCGCCGCGGGCGACGCCGGGCATCTGGTCGGCGCTGCTGCGCGACTCGCCGCCCTGGGCGTTGGCGGTCACGGTCGGGAAGTGGTCGAACTTCGCGCCGCGCAGCAGGGCATTGGCGCGGTCGTAGCGGGCCAGGGCGATGCGCAGGTCGTGGTTGGCGACCAGCGCCTCGTCGACCAGGCCGTTCAACTGCGGATCGCCGAGCGACTCCCAGAACGCGGCATTGGCGTCCGGCGTCGGCTTGATGTCGCCGACGGCGGTCGCGGCCCGCTGGCCGAACTGCGGCGGATGCGGCAGCTCCGGTCGCACGTGGTCGGGACCGACCGCGCAGGCGGCCAGGGCGAGCGTCAACGCGCTCGCGGCCAGCGGGACCGCCGCGCGGCGGAGCGGGTTGCGGATTCGCAGATCAGACATGGGTCGTCTCCAGCGCGGCGTCGCCGCGATCGTCGGCCGGCGTCTGCCCGCGCTCGCGCCGGCTGACCAGCTTGCGCAGGGCGACGTAGAACACCGGGGTCAGGAACAGGCCGAACAGGGTCACACCGAGCATGCCGGCGAACACCGCCACGCCCAGCGCCTGGCGCACCTCGAAGCCGGCGCCGCTGCCCAGCACCAGCGGCACCACCGCCGCGGTGAAGGTGATCGAGGTCATGATGATCGGGCGCAGGCGCAGACGGCAGGCTTCCAGCGCCGCCTCGACGATGCCGCGGCCCTGCATTTCAAGCTCGCGGGCGAACTCGACGATCAGGATCGCGTTCTTGCACGCCAGTCCGATCAGCACCACCAGGCCGACCTGCACGAAGATGTTGTTGTCGCCACCGGCGAACCACACGCCCAGCAACGCCGACAGCATGCACATCGGCACGATCAGGATCACCGCCAGCGGCAGGGTCCAGCTCTCGTACAGCGCCGCCAGCACCAGGAACACCAGCAGCACCGCCAGCGGGAATACCACCAGCGCGGCATTGCCCTGGGTCGCCTGCTGGTAGCTCAGGTCGGTCCACTCGATCTCCATGCCGTTGGGCAGCACCTGCCCGGCCAGTGCGTCCAGGGTGTCCATGGCCTGCGCCGAGGACAGCACCCGCGGGTCGGACTCGCCGGCCAGGTCGGCGGCGGGATAGCCGTTGTAGCGCAGCACCGGATCGGGGCCGAAGGTCTCGCGGATGTCGACCACCGAACCGATCGGCACCATCTCGCCGCGGTCGTTGCGGGTGCGCAGGTTGGCGATGTCGTCGACGCCGTCGCGGAACGGAGCGTCGGCCTGGGCGATCACCTGCCAGGTGCGGCCGAACTGGTTGAAGTCGTTGACGTAGGCCGAGCCCAGGTAGGTCTGCAGGGTCTCGAACACGCCGGTCAGCGGCACGCCCTGGGCCTTGGCCTTGACCCGGTCGACCGAGGCGTCCAGCTGCGGCACGTTGGCCTGGTAGCTGGTGATCGGGAAGCCCATGCCGGGGCTTTGCGAGATCGCGCCCTGGAAGCCGTTGACCGCGTTCTGCAAGGCGCCATAGCCCAGACCGGCACGGTCTTCGATGAACATCTGGTAGCCCGAACCGTTGCCCAGGCCGAGGATCGGCGGCGGCATGAACGAGAACGCGAAGCCTTCCTGCAACGCCCCGATCTTCTGGTTGATCTCGGCATTGATCTCCTCGGCGCTGCGGCTGCGCTCGCTGAACGGCTTCAGCGGCAGGAACACCACGCCGGTGTTGGGCGTGTTGGTGAACTGCAGTGCGTTCAGGCCCGGGAACGCGATGGTGTGGGCGACGCCCTCGGTCTCCATCGCGATCTCGCCGACCTTCTTCAGCATCGCGTCGGTGCGGTCGAGCGAAGCGCCCTCGGGCAGCTTCACGCCGGCCATCAGGTACAGCTTGTCCTGCACCGGAATGAAGCCCGGCGGCACCACCTTGAGCATCATCCCGGTCGCCAGCAGCAGGCCCAGGTAGACCACGAACACCGCGCCGCGCTTGCCCAGCGAACGCGACACCGCGCTCTGGTACTTCTCCGAGCTGGAGCCGAAGAAGCGGTTGAACGGACGGAACACCCAGCCGAACAGACGGTCGATCAGACGGGTGAGCCGATCCTTGGGCGCGTCGTGCGGCTTGAGCAGCATCGCCGCCAGCGCCGGCGACAGGGTCAGCGAATTGATCGTCGAGATCACCGTGGAGATCGCGATGGTCACCGCGAACTGGCGGTAGAACTGGCCGGTGACGCCGGACAGGAACGCCATCGGGATGAACACCGCGCACAGCACCAGGCCGATCGCGACGATCGGGCCGGACACCTCGCGCATCGCCTGGTGCGCGGCCGCCAGCGGGGTCAGTCCTTCCTCGATGTTGCGCTCGACGTTCTCCACCACCACGATCGCGTCGTCGACGACGATGCCGATCGCCAGCACCAGGCCGAACAGGGTCAGGGTGTTGATCGAGAAGCCCAGCAGGTACAGCGCGGCGAAGGTGCCGACCACCGACACCGGCACCGCGATCAGCGGAATGATCGACGCGCGCCAGGTCTGCAGGAACAGGGTCACCACCAGCACCACCAGCAGGACCGCTTCCAGCAGGGTCTTGACCACCGACTTGATCGAATCGCGGACGAAGATCGTGGTGTCGTACACCGCTTCGTAGCCCACGCCCTCGGGGAAGCGCTGCGACAGCTCTTCCATCGTCGCGATCACGGTCTCCTGGATCTGCAGCGCGTTCGCGCCCGGCGCCTGGAAGATGCCGATGCCGACCGCCTCCTTGCCGTCCAGCTGCGAGCGCAGGGTGTAGTCGCCGGCGCCCAGCTCCAGTCGGGCGACGTCGCGCAGACGCACCACCTCGCCGTCGCTGCCGCTCTTGAGCACGATGTCGCCGAACTCCTGTTCGGTGGTCAGGCGGCCCTGGGCGTTGATCAGGGTCAGGAAATCGCTGCTGGGCATCGGCTCGGCGCCGATCTGGCCGGCGGAGACCTGCACGTTCTGTTCGCGCATCGCCGCCAGCACGTCGCCGGCGGTCAGGCCGCGCGCGGCGATCCGGTCCGGGTCCAGCCATGCGCGCATCGCGTAGTCGCCGCCGCCGAACACCTGGGCGTCGCCGACGCCGGAGATCCGCGCCAGTGCGTCCTTGACGTGCAGCCGCGCGTAGTTGCGCAGGTACAGGGTGTCGTAGCGGCCGTCCTCGGAGGTCAGGTGCACGACCATCAGGAAGGTCGGCGACTGCTTCTGGGTGGTCACGCCCTGCCGGCGCACGTCCTCGGGCAGTCGCGCCAGCGCCTGGCTGACCCGGTTCTGCACGCGCACGGTCGCGTCGTCGGCGTCGGTGCCGGGACGGAAGGTGGCGGTGATCTGCAGCACGCCGTCGGAGCCGGCGACGGACTTGATGTACATCATGTCCTCGACGCCGTTGATGGCTTCCTCCAGCGGCGTCGCCACGGTCTCGGCGATCACCTTGGGATTGGCGCCCGGGTACACGGTGCGCACGACCACCGACGGCGGCACCACTTCGGGGTACTCGCTGATCGGCAGGTTGGGTATCGAGATCAGGCCGACGGCGAAGATCACGATCGACAGCACCGCCGCGAAGATCGGCCTGTCGATGAAGAATTTGGAAAAGTCCATGAGGGTTCCTCGCGGTGCTGGGCCGCAACGGTTCGGGTCCGCGTCGACGACGCGGAACTTCGTGGATTCGTTTGTCCCCTGCCCTGTGGATCCCCTGGGCGGGGGGTGTGGTGGACGCGGGTCTGCCGGCCCTTCCGCACACCGGGGGAGGGAATGCGCGAAAGGGCCGGCGCCGCTATACCGCTGGGGGAATCAGGCGCCGGACGAGTACGGCGTTACTGCATGCCCCCGGCGGGCCCAGCCTGTTCGGTCGTGCCCTGCGCGCTGGCCACCTGCGCACCGTCCGCGGACGACTTTCCGGCGGCCGTCTCTGGCGTTGCGGTCTGGTCTTGCGGCTCCTGGCCCATTTCAACCGTGGTCGGCGCGACCGGCATGCCCGGGAAGAAGATCTTCTGCACCCCGTGCACGACCACCTTGTCGCCGGCCTCCAGTCCGCTGGTGACCTCGCGCAGGTCGCCGACATCGCGGCCCAGCTGCACGTCCTTGCGCACGGCGGTGTTGCCCTCGCCCAGCACGTAGACGTACTTGCGGTCCTGGTCGGTCAGCACCGCCTTCTCGTCGATCAGCATCGCGCTGTGGCTGTCGCGCCCCTGCAGCTGCACCCGCGCGAACAGGCCGGGGGTCAGCAGACGGTCGGGGTTGGGCAGCACCGCGCGGGCGCGGATGGTGCCGGTGCCGGTGTCGATGCGGTTGTCGACGAAATCGACCCGGCCTTCGTGCGGGTGGCCGTCCTCGCCGGCCAGGCCGACGCGCACGGCGTTGTCCTCGACCGCGCGCTTGCCGCCGGCCTGGGCGCTGTAGCGCTGCCAGGTCTGCTCGTCGGCCTCGAAGTAGACGTGGACCGGATCCAGCGAAACCAGGGTGGTCAGCACGGTGGCGTCGGCCTGGGCGAGGTTGCCGGCGGTGACCAGGGCGCGGCCGGCGCGGCCGGCGATCGGTGCGCGGACCTCGGTGAACTGCA
>NZ_VICD02000127.1 GCF_006546735.2 Marilutibacter maris
TTCGCATAATGCATAGGGCGTGTTGCCGTTCAGGTTCGCCGCCACCGTCGCTTTAGCCGGGGCAGGGAACACCATCAGGGCGACGACCGCGATCGACGCCGCCGCCCCGAGTTGGCGCGCGATGCGTGCCCATGCGCGCCTGTCTTCACCGTCTCGCGCACGTTCCGACTCTACGAGCGCGAGCCATGCTGCCTCCGATTCGCCCAGGTCACGAGCCATCTTGCTGATGACATGTGGCGCAGCTTGGGACACTCCGACCTTGTAGTTCGATATCGAGGTCTGGCCGACGCCTAATTCCTTCGCAAGCTCTTTCTGCGTGAGAGGCCCGCCATTACTGGCGGAGCGCCATTCCATCCACTTGTCAAGTAGTTTCTTCGTCGCGTTCATTTACCAAGCCTCTTGACATTCCGATACCAAGACCATTGAATCATGCCCGGCTACCAAGAGTCTTGGTAGAGGGCCAACCCGCCGGGGGCAGGCCCCGGCGACCCGAACTCCCCCCTAGGAGCGCCGTCGAGCCCCCGGCCATCGTCAGGGAGGGGACTCGATGACTTCAACGCTGCTGCTCCTGAGCGCCGCCATGCTGCTCGCGACGCCGGGCATATGCCGTTACCGCGCTGCTGAGCGCCGCCGCCGTGCTGACTCCGATCTCCGCGCTGCGCGCCTCCTGCTGTGGGCGAAGCAGCACGCGGCCAAGTTGCGCCGCCAGCGTGGGGGAATCGAAGCATGAGCCCTGTCCACGCTCTATCGCTCTGGATCGCCATCCAGCCGCCGCATGTGCTGCTGCTGATCGGCAACGTGTTCGGTGCGCTCGCCGCGCTTCCTGCGGGCTGGCTCGCCGGCCGCGCTGTCAGCCGAGGGGAGGGCAGGGCATGAAGACTGACCTGTTTTGGATCGACGTCAAGTGGTTGTCGCTCTGTTTTGTTGTGTGCGCCTCTATCGGGTTCGCCACTGGTGTTTATGTCGCGGCCCTGACCACGGCTGACGCCGAAGCGGAAATCCTTGAGGAAGCGCTACAGCAAAACGAGGAACGCCGCCTGTGCCTCAACGGCAACGCCAACGCCTGTCGGCTTTGGGAGGTTCGTCAGTGACCACCCAGCACATCAGCCAGGTCATGGCCGACCTTGCGTGGGATCGCTACGAGGAAGCCAGCGCCCGCGTCTCTCGCTTCCTCTCCGGCGCGCAGCTCGATCTGTACGACCCGGCCCCGGCCGAAGCCCGCGAATGGCTCGGAATCGCCGTTGCGTGCGACAGGGAGGCACTTCGTCATGGCCGCTGACGGGGACTTTGGCGCGGTGACGCCGTCGAAACCGAGCCGGCTGAGGTCGGTTGGCCCGAGCAGTAACACGGGCCAAAAGGGGAACCTCACAGCCCCCTTGATCGACTTCTGCACGGTGACCTTCCACTCGGAAAAGGCCCGGAAGCTGTTCCGGCCGATGAACGCCAAGCAGATCCTCGACTACGTGTTTATGCCCGGCGCCTCGATCGCTGCCGGTCCGCTCATGGAAAAGACATGGAACTTCGTCTACACGCGCAATGCGGTGCTTGTCGACGAAACGGGTTCGGTCTGTGGTCGTGTCGGCATCAGCGATGACGGCAACGTCTGCGTTTCCCTGACTGGTCAAGGCTGCCAGCACGTCCCGAACTGGCGTTACGTGCATCAGGTTTGCACTGACCTCACCGCGAAGCTTTCGCGGCTTGACATCGCCGTCGATGACCTGACCGGCGACACCTTCGATGTCCATCACTTCCTCCGTCTCTATCAACAAGGCGAATTCGTCATGAATGGCAGGCCGCCCGAAGGCCGTTTTGTGGATGACCTCGGCAATCAGAAGGGTTGCTCTCTGTACATCGGCAAGAAGGGTCACAAGGAGCTCAACGTCTACGAAAAAGGGAAGCAGCTCGGCGACCCCGAAAGCAATCACACGCGTTGTGAGCTGCGTCTGTACGCCGCTCGTACTGAGCTGCCGCTCGATGCGCTGATCGACCCCGGTAAGTATTTCGGCGGGGCATACCCAATGCTCGCCGCCTACGTGATTGGTGAAGCCGAACGGCTGCACGCGCGTGACCGCATGGTCAATGCGTCCGCGAAGGCGATGGTCAAGTTCCTTCGCAATCAGGCTGGAACGGCCTTGAATCTGGCTATGG
This sequence comes from Marilutibacter maris, assembly GCF_006546735.2. Taxonomy (GTDB): domain Bacteria; phylum Pseudomonadota; class Gammaproteobacteria; order Xanthomonadales; family Xanthomonadaceae; genus Marilutibacter; species Marilutibacter maris. The sequence continues at coordinate 2,149 of NZ_VICD02000127.1, forward strand.
ACGCGCTCGGCGAGGAAGTGTGCCTTGCGCTCCTCAAACAACATGTGCTTCGACCGGGTCGCCCGGGGCGCATGAAGTCTGTAACAGGCGACCTCAAGGCCCAAGTGCGCGAGCAGTTGCTCGGCATGGGCATCAACCAAAAGGCAGCATAACCATGCGAATCACCATCACCAGCACGCACGTCGACGAGAAGAAGTGGGAGAAGGGCGACCGTTCCGGCGTCATCCGCACGCAGGAGGCAACGGCCGAGAACAAGTTCTTCCGAAATCGCGTTCGCCTCGACCTGGGCAAGGAGCCGGCGTATCCCGTCGGCGAGTACGAACTCGACCTCGAGGAGAACGTCAGTGTCGGCGACTTCGGCGACTTCAAGCTCGCCCGCAAGCCGAAGCTGCACCGCGTCGAAGCGGCCAAGCCCAAGGCCGCCTGATCGATGACCGCGCCGGTCTATCTGCTTTCGTGCCTCCCCGAGCATATCGACGGGGATGGCGCATGCACTCAACCGGTGTGGGTCGAGAAACCTGTTCCAGTGTTGCCCGCCCTGACGCTGGAGGAGGGCGTCGAGATCGCATTCGCGATTATCGGCGTGTGGGTGGTTGGCCTCGCGTGCCGTCTGTACATCAGGGCCACCCAGCAAGGGCGCTACTAGGGCAATTCCGCCTAACCTCAAGGGAACCACATGAAGAAGCTCCTCAAGAATGCCCGTCAGTCGGGTATCTCCCTCCGCAACAAGCTGCGCAACGCCGTGATCGGTGCCAGCGTCGCCATGACGGCCGTGCCCGGTCTCGCATTCGCCACCGGCACCGATCCGGCCGCGGCGATCACCGCCGAGCTGTCCGGCATCAAGGACAACGTGGGCGGCATCCTCGTTGTCCTGGCATCCGTCGTCGGTCTGATGTTGCTGTGGGCGTACATCAAGCGCGCCAAGTGATCGGCGGCAATCCGTAGGGCTTTGGGACGAGTGCACGCGTCCCTTAGCCCTTTTTTTTTGAGGGGAATATCATGGGCTATTTTGTGATCATCGCCGTATTGGGGGCGTGCTGGCTCGCGTTCGATGCGGTATGAACTGGCTTCTTCGCTATCTAACGAGGCGCGTTGGTGTTTGGTTGCTTATAGCGGTCTTAGCGGCTCTATTTGGGTCAGGTCGTTTGCATGCTGAGGATTTCAGCAAGTGTCATGACTACGAGGTTACGAGCGCAACCTGTGCAACGGGTAAAGAGGCTTTAGCGGCCGCGATCGCTGGTCGAGAGTCCTACTTTTCTTCTATTCCATCGGATGCGGTGTTCTGTGATCCTATTCTGAATGGGAATTCTCTTTGGATTGCTCCAGTTAGACGGCCTCACTGTTCTGCTGGAAGTACGTTTCTTGGGTCATTTAACCGGTCTTTTCCTTCCGGAAATTTTTGCGCAGACCCTAATGCGAGTTGGGATGCTGATAGAAAGGACTGTGTGTGCGAGGGCGGATATACGCTCGATCCATTTACACAGCAGTGCCTCGATCAGCAGCAATGCCTTTCTCGTAACAGCGACATTTTCCAAGGCATGAAGTTGGGGGCGTTGTCGTCGTCCTGTGTCGGCGGTTGTGAGTACGCACCGGTTGGCGGTGGCACTTGCTCCGGCTCAGGTGCTGATCGTATTTGCGCTAGTCGATTTGAGTACACCGGCAATGCCTGTGATGGCTCTACACCGCCTCCTGACACGCCGCCTAACGAGCCCGGACCCGATCAGGAGTGCAAGCCCGCAGGTTCCGGGCAAACGTTCTGCATGAAGCCTGACGGCGACCATTGCTATAGCGCTAGCACCGGTCGTCAGATCTGTTGGGACCCGCGAGAAACCGGACAGAAGAACGATGGCGACGTTCGGCAGAAGCGAGATGCGGGTACTGACCCGATTCCTCCTGACCTGCAGCTTCCGTCAGGAGACGGGCTTAGCCAGACCGGCGTCCCTGTGACTCAGACCACTACGATCAACAACGACACCATCGTTACCACTACTACGAATTACTCTACGGATAACGGCACCAATGCGAACGGTGGCGGCTCCAATAACGCCAATCAGGGAGAGCCAAGCGACGGTAGCGGAGGGGGAGATGGAGACGATGGGGACTCCGACGATGGCACAGCCTCTGGTGGAGGTGATTGCGATACGCCTCCGATCACGACAGGTGATCCAGTTATGGGCATGGTTGCCACTCAAGCTTGGCATACGCGTTGCGCAGTTGAGGCAGGGAACGCGGCTAAGGTGACGGGAGATGTGGGCGACTGTTCTGAGCCCTTCACTGTCGATGGAAATAACGCCAATGCTCACCAGCTTCGCGCGTTGCGTGCTGAGATTTGCAAGGGCGACAGCAACGGGAACGGTCAACCCGATTATTTGGAGCTCGATGGCGAGTATCAGGGCGACCCCGAGGAAGGGGAGGGGCCAAACGGCACTACTGATGAGTTTACGTTCGGTCCCGACATGCTCGATCAAGGCGGCCTGTTGGGTGGTGGTGGCTCTTGTCCATCCTTGGGTGCAATCGATTTCGGCTTCTTTGGCAGCATCGATTTCGATTCTTTTCCTTACTGGTGCAACCTCGTTTCGATCATGCGTGCTGTTGTCCTGCTTGTAGGGGCATTCACGGCACTTCGGTTGCTTATGGGAGACAGCTTCTAATGACCAACATTCGGGAATGGCTGATCGAGTTTTCCGCTCGACTCTTCAGCGTATTTTTTCAAGGCATTGGTGGTCTTGTAGCTCGAGCTCTAGGAGCGTTTGGGCTGACGATTGTTTCAGTTCGCTCACTGCTCCCTGACCTCAAGAGCTTCGTTCTAGGCTATGTCAATCAACTGCCGCAGGGTCCGCTGGACTTCCTCTCTGCGATTGGCTTCGACATTGCCATGACGATGGTGCTATCTGCACTCACCATCCGTATGGCTTGGAAGATACTCATTGTCCCGAAGTCAGTTCTTCCTCAGACCGGGGGTGGCGCATGATTTTCTGGTACACAGGTCAGCCAGGTCACGGCAAAACGCTGCACGCTATCGATCATGCGTTGCGCTTTCGCGATCAAGGACGCCTTGTCTATGTATGCAACGTTACTGACTTCGATCACGACAAGGCGAAGTGCTTGCCGATGACTCCGGAGGAGTTCATCGACTGGACGAATTTCCTTCCGGATGGCGCCGTCGCGTTGGTTGATGAAGCTTACGAGCACGGCATGCTTCCAAAGCGTCGCCCCGGTTCTGCCGTTCCTAATCACGTGCAGCAGCTTGCGAAGCATCGTCATCGCGGTATCGACTTCATTTTTGTGTGCCAGTCGCCGGCTAAGCAGGTCGACGAGTTCATGCACGACCTGATTGAACAGCATGTGCACGTCCGGCGTCGCTTCGGCACGCCTTACGTTCACTTGCGCAAGTTCGATCGGTACGAGCGCAACCCGGAGAAGGGCTCTCCGCTCAGCGTCAAGCGCACCTTTCTGCCCAAGCGTCCTCGCGGTCTATACAAGTCCACGACCATGGATACTACGGAACGCAGCATTCCGTGGTACTTCATTGCTGCACCTATTCTGCTGGTCTTGATCATTTGGCAGGTCTGGCATCGCGCCGAGGTTCTCGACGATAAATTCACCGGGTCAGGGAGCATGGACGCGGCCGCAGCTACCAAGGAGGAGGGAGCGCAGAACGGAGCGAGAGCGACGGTCGAAGCGACCGACGAAGCGACATCGAGCACGCCAACACGCACATCCGACTACGTGGCATGGATGACGCCGAGAATACCTGGGCAGCCTTGGACGGCACCGGCCTATGACAATCTTTCAGTCCCGGCTCAGTCGCCACGTGTTTTCTGCATGGCGTCGGGGTTGGAGCCTGATCAGTCGTGCTCATGTTTGACGGAACAGGGAACGCGGTATGTGATCGAGCTCAATCGTTGCCTGATGATTGCCAAGCAGGGGCAGTACGAACCTTTCTTTGATGAAGTGCAGGGTGATCGCCGGCGCTTGGATGACGCCACACAGCTCAGGCGCGTGTCTGAACGTCTTTCTTCGCTGGGTGCTATAGGCCCTTCGTCTGGCGCTACCTCCGAAAGTGTCGGTCCTGTGATCGAAGCGCCGCAGATTTCAGCCTATGGTGATATCGGCGCGCGTGATATCACTCATGCGGATGTGGGTTCATGGTGACTGCATCGATTAGCACTCATTGCCGGTCGGCTTTGTCCTTTGGCGACAGCAGCATCGAGTTTGCAAAGTGGATCGCCTTCGCTTTGATGCTCGTCGACCATGTCAATGCCGTTTTCATGGATAGGCAAGGTGGCGTCGCTATTGAAGTGCTTGGACGCATGGCTATGCCCGTTTTCGCGTTTGTTCTGGCCTATAACCTGTCGCGACCTTCGGTGAACTTCCAGCGTGTCCTGCGCCGCTTGCTGCTCTTTGGGTTGGTGTCGATGCCCGCGCATGCGTTCCTGTTCGGTGTTGTGGGGCCTTGGCCGCTCAACATCATGGCTACTTTTGCTGTCTCGGTTGCTGTGATCATGTTCCTTCGTTCTGGGGATCGCCTGAGCGCGATCGCTCTGTTTCTGGTTGGGTCGTGTCTTGTTGAGTATTGGCACGCGGGTACGGGCCTTGTGGTGGCGTTCTGGCTGTTTCTGCAAGGCTCTCGTCTCGGCTTTCCTGCGATAGTTGCTGCGTTCGGCGCCCTTTGCCTTGTCAATGGCAATGCCTGGGCATTGTTTGCGTTTCCGTTGCTCCATATCGTGAGGCTTTCGCCTGTGGCGATCAGTCGCAGTCGTTGGGCATTCTGGATGGCATATCCCTTGCATCTTTCGGTGCTGGCAGTGCTCACCCTTGAGTTGGTCTTCTTTCCATCTGGAAGCACATTTATTTGCAAATAGTGCTTGAGTTGCTCGCGTGTGCCGCCCTCGAGCACTCTTTAGATCCCATCGACTGAGTGGGTGTGGGCGCAGCCCACGGATACCGCGATCCGGAGTTCACGATTACCTGCAGTAAAGTCGGCGCGCACGTCACGCCCGGATCACGCCGATAGCCGCCTCCTGCTGACCCGCTTTTTCCTTCTCGTTCGCCGAGCTACTATTCGTGAGCCACGTCACGGATAGGGGGGATGGTCATGCGATGGATGCTTGCGATGGGCTTGCTGGTGATCGCCATGCCTGCGGCGGCCCAGCAGGTGCACAAATGCGTATCTCAGGATGGCTCGGTGAGCTATCAGAGCGCGCCATGTGCCTCTACGGCGAAGCAAGAGAAGTCGTGGGATGCCAAGCCCGAGCCGCCTCCGACCAACGCTGAGCGCTGGCGACGCTACTACGAGGCTAGGCGAGGTGAGGCTGACTCCCAGTATCTATCCAGACTCGCGGGCACCAGTCGAACGCCGTCGCGGGCCCAGGGTGCTGCGATTTCATCGTCGTCAGGTTCAAACGCTCGTTGTGAGCAGACGAAGCGAAGTCGGGATGCCGCCTATGAGCGGTACGGTTTGAATCGTACCTTTGAGCAGTCCAGTTACTGGGATGGCCGTGTTCGTGACGCTTGCAAGTAGCCGTTAGTCGCTGAACATGCGTCCGTGCCGCCATAGCCACCGATCTAGCAGGTGCGGCGCGATCCAGTCGCCCGAGGGTGACACCAGCCGCGCGCCAGCCATGCGCCAGCCGCGCCACGGGCCGTGGAGTGGTGTGTGGTTGTAGACCACACGTTGGTGCAGCTGAGCTGCACAGTTGTTCGGACAAGTTCCGCCTGGCTGCCAACATGGCGGCCTTTCCACTTCGATCATTGGGTCCGCCCCCTGAAACGGACCGGGGACCGTATAGGCCCCCGGGTTGCTTTGGGATCGGACTACGCCGCGAGGGCGGGTCGGAAATTTCCTAGACGAAGTGTCTCCAGCCACCTGCGTAGAACTTCGCATAATGCATA
>NZ_VICD02000128.1 GCF_006546735.2 Marilutibacter maris
ACCGCCATTCTTGCGGTCGTTGTGACAGCCCTGCGCGTTGAGGCGGCCGCCATGCGCGGCGGCGGTCTGGGCGCAGAACAGGACGCCGGCGACCAGCCAGGCCAGTGTCGGAATCGCGGATCGGATCGTCACCATCGGGCACCCCCCATGCCTTCGTGCGATAGCGCGATCCTAGCGCTGCCGATCGCCGGCTTCAAAGCGCGGCCACCGGCGAGGGGCGGCTCAGGCGCCGGAGATGCCCAGGGTGCCGTGGCCCTCGACCAGGTCGATCAGGGTACCCAGGCGATGGGTCTCGGCGGCGCGCTGCAGGGCCAGGTCGATGCGCGCGCGGCGCGGGTTGTCCTGCCAGTGCGGCACCTTGTAGATGACCGCACGCGGATACTGGCGGACCACGTCGGCGTCCTGGATCCATTGCCAGTCGCCGGGCATCAGCTCCTCGTGCTGGGCGAACGCGCGTGCGGTGGCGTAGTCGTGCGAGTAGATCAGGTTCATGTGCGCCTCGTCGGAGCGGCGGCGTCGATTCCCGGACTGTCCGGGGATACATGAACCAACGCCGCCGCCAGGCGCACGCGGCCAGGCGCGTGTCCGCCGGTGACGAAACTGCCGCGAGCGGCTCAGGCGGCGGTCGCCACCGCCGTTCCCGCGTCGGCTTCCGCTTTGTCGTCCTCACCCGTGGTCCGCAGATGCGCGGCAAAGCCGTCCACGCCCGGCGCGATGTCCTCGCGCAGGGTGCAGGCGGGAATCTCGTAGTCGCCGTGGTTCTGGCGGCGGAACGGAATCGGCGCGGTGGTCTCCAGGGTGTCCAGGCGCGCGGCCAGCTCGGCGCTGACCTGCCGGTAGCGCGCCTCGTCCATGCGGCCGCTGCGGTAGAGCAGGAACGGCGGCAACACGTCGAAGCCGGGGTAGTAGAGGGTGCCGTGCTGGATCGGGAACAGCAGGTCGTCGATCGGGCCGTTGATCCCGCGCGCGGCGTAATGCGATTCCCAGCCGCCGGTGGTCACCACCAGCATCGCGCGCTTGCCGGCCATCGTGCCCTCGCCGTAGCGGTCGCCCCAGTGGCGGTCGGAGTGCTCGCCGACGCCGTAGGCGAATCCGTAGGCGTAGACGCGCTCGACCCAGCCCTTGAGGATCGCCGGCATCGAGAACCACCACAGCGGGAACTGCAGGATCACCACATCGGCCCAGCGCAGCTTGTCCTGCTCGGCGGCGATGTCCGGACTCTGACGGCCGTTCTCGAATGCGTGCCGGGAGTCGCGCTCGGGATGGAAGCGCTCGCCGATGGCGCCGTCCAGGCTGTCGTCGGCGTCGAGCACCGCCTTCCAGCCCATCGCGTACAGGTCCGAGACCTGCACCGAATGCCCGTTGCCCTGCAGGCGGTCGACGATGAAATCCCTGAGCGATCCGTTCAGCGACTGTGGTTCGGGGTGGGCGTAGACGAGCAGGATGTTCATTGGCGATGCCTGTCGGGAGTGGGGACTCCAGCATCGGCCTCGGTCATGTATATTTGAAATGAATTACGAATATTTCAGGTATCAGCACTGTTGATATGAGTGGCGTGGCTTTCAAGGGGCTCGACCTCAACCTGCTGGTGACCCTGGACGTGCTGTTGTCCGAGCGCAACGTCACCCGCGCCGCCGAACGCCTGCACCTGTCCCAACCGGCGGTCAGCGTGCAACTGTCGAAGCTGCGCGACGCGCTTGGCGATCCGTTGCTGCTGCCGGGCGCGCGCGGCATGCGGCCGACCGCGCGCGCCGAGGCCCTGCGCGGACCGTTGCGCGAAGCGTTGGAGAC
>NZ_VICD02000129.1 GCF_006546735.2 Marilutibacter maris
CAGGGGGGAACGATATCCGGCTGCGCCCGGATATCTCCCAAGGTTTGCTGCGCAAACCTCGGGCCCCGCCGTTGCGCTGCCACACCCCCATTCGCATCTGCGATGCGAATCGCCCCCTGACTCAGGGGGCTGGGGTCATGTGACAGACAAATGCTCTTCGTAGGAGCGGCGTGAGCCGCGATGCTTTTCTGCAAGGCTCCCGAGGGTGGCCAGCGACTGGGGAGCTGGCGCGCGTGCGTTCGCGCCGTCCGGGCCGGGAGCTGCCCGCACTGGTATCCTGAGAGGTCTCCCCGAAACGCCTCGCCGGCCAGCCACGCATGTCAGCCAACGCCGTCAACAGCAAGCACCGCAAGCCCCTGCCGGGGACCGAACTGGACTATTTCGACGCCCGCGAGGCGGTCGAGGCGCTGCAAGCCGGCGCCTGGGCGACCCTGCCCTACACCTCGCGCGTGTTCGCCGAGAACCTGGTCCGGCGCGCCGACCCGGCGCGGCTGGACGACTACCTGCGCCAGCACATCGAGCGCCGCCGCGACCTCGACTACCCGTGGTTCCCGGCGCGCGTGGTCTGCCACGACATCCTCGGCCAGACCGCCCTGGTCGACCTGGCCGGCCTGCGCGACGCGATCGCCGACAAGGGCGGCGACCCGGCCGCGGTGAACCCGGTGGTGCCGGTGCAGCTGATCGTCGACCACTCGCTGGCGGTCGAGGCGCCGGGCTTCGACAAGGACGCGTTCGAGAAGAACCGTGCGATCGAGGATCGCCGCAACGAGGACCGCTTCCACTTCATCGACTGGACCAAGCTGGCCTTCCGCAACGTCGACGTGATCCCGCCGGGCAACGGCATCATGCACCAGATCAATCTGGAGAAGATGTCGCCGGTGGTGCACGCCGACCGCAGCGGCGACGGCCGCGGCCTCGCCTACCCCGACACCTGCGTCGGCACCGACAGCCACACCCCGCACGTGGATGCGCTGGGGGTGATCGCGATCGGCGTCGGCGGCCTGGAGGCCGAGAACGTGATGCTCGGCCGCGCCTCTTGGATGCGTTTGCCCGACATCGTCGGCGTCGAACTGGCCGGCCGCCCGCAGCCGGGCATCACCGCGACCGACGTGGTACTGGCGCTGACCGAGTTCCTGCGCCAGCAGAAGGTGGTCGGCGCCTATCTGGAATTCCGCGGCGAGGGCGCCGCGGCGCTGACCCTCGGCGACCGCGCGACGATCTCCAACATGGCGCCGGAGTACGGCGCGACCGCGGCGATGTTCTTCATCGACGACAACACCCTCGACTACCTGCGCCTCACCGGTCGCGACGATGCCCAGATCGCGCTGGTGGAAACCTACGCCAGACAGGCCGGGCTGTGGGCCGACGCCCTGGCCGATGCGCAGTACGAGCGCGTCCTGCACTTCGATCTGTCGACGGTGACCCGCAACATGGCCGGCCCGTCCAACCCGCACCGGCGCCTACCGACCTCGGCGCTGGGCGAGCGCGGCATCGCCGGCCACCTCGACGCCGCGCTGCGTGAGGAAGCGGCGGGCAGGATGCCCGACGGCGCGGTGATCATCGCCGCGATCACCAGCTGCACCAACACCTCCAACCCGCGCAACGTGATCGCCGCCGGCCTGCTGGCGCGCAACGCCAACGCCCGCGGGCTGATGCGCAAACCCTGGGTCAAGACGTCGCTGGCGCCGGGCTCGAAGGCGGTGCAGCTGTACCTGGAGGACGCCGGCCTGCTGCCGGAGCTGGAACAGTTGGGTTTCGGCGTGGTCGCATTCGCCTGCACCACCTGCAACGGCATGAGCGGCGCGCTCGATCCGCAGATCCAGCAGGAGGTCGTCGACCGCGACCTGTATGCGGTCGCGGTGCTGTCGGGCAACCGCAATTTCGACGGCCGCATCCATCCGTACGCGAAGCAGGCCTTCCTCGCCTCGCCGCCGCTGGTGGTCGCCTACGCGATCGCCGGCACGGTGCGTTTCGACATCGAGAAGGACGTGCTCGGCCTCGACCACGACGGCAAGCCGGTCACCCTGAAGGACCTGTGGCCCAGCGACGAGGAAATCGACGCGGTCATCGCCGAGCACGTCAAACCGGAGTTCTTCCGTCGCGTCTACGACCCGATGTTCGCTGCTCGCCTGCAGCGCGGCGGCGAGGTCAGCCCGCTGTACGACTGGCGACCGATGAGCACCTACATCCGCCGCCCGCCGTACTGGGAAGGCGCGCTGGCCGGCGAGCGCACGCTCAAGGGCATGCGGCCGCTGGCGGTGCTCGGCGACAACATCACCACCGACCACCTGTCGCCGTCCAACGCGATCCTGGCCAGCAGCGCCGCCGGCGAATACCTGGCGAAGATGGGCCTGCCGGAGGAGGACTTCAATTCCTACGCGACCCATCGCGGCGACCACCTGACCGCGCAGCGCGCGACCTTCGCCAACCCCAAACTGGTCAACGAGATGGCGGTGGTCGACGGCGAGGTGCGGCCGGGCTCGCTGACCCGGCTGGAGCCGGACGGCGAGGTCATGCGCATGTGGGAGGCGATCGAGACCTACATGGAACGCAAGCAACCGCTGATCATCGTCGCCGGCGCCGACTACGGCCAGGGTTCCTCGCGCGACTGGGCCGCCAAGGGCGTGCGCCTGGCCGGGGTCGAGGCGATCGTCGCCGAGGGCTTCGAGCGCATCCACCGCACCAACCTGATCGGCATGGGCGTGCTGCCGCTGGAATTCCAGCCCGGCACCGACCGCAAGACCCTGGGCATCGACGGCAGCGAGACCTTCGACGTGGTCGGAGAACGCGCGCCGGGCGCGACGCTGAGCCTGATCGTCCATCGCAAGGACGGCGACACGGTAGAAGTACCGGTCACCTGCCGCCTGGACTCGGACGAAGAGGTCTCGATCTACGAGGCCGGCGGCGTGCTGCAGCGTTTCGCCCAGGATTTCCTGGAGTCGTCGAAAGCGGCCTGAGCCGTTCGTCGTATTGGCACATCCCTCTTCAAGGAATCCGAACATGTCCAGCGACACCACCGGCACCGTCCGCCTCCACCGCGTCCTGCGCGCGCCGCCGGAACGCGTCTACCGCGCCTTCCTCGACGCCGACGCGATGGCCAAGTGGCTGCCGCCGCATGGCTTCACCGGCAAGGTCCACGAGCTGGACGCACGCGTCGGCGGCAGCTACCGGATGTCGTTCAGCAACTTCGGGACCGGCCATTCCCATGCCTTCGGCGGCACCTACCTGGAACTGGTCCCGAACGAGCGCATCCGCTACGACGACCGCTTCGACGATCCCAACCTGCCCGGCCAGATGGAGACCACGGTGACGCTGAAGGCGGTCGCCTGCGGTACCGAACTGCAGGTCACCCAGACCGGCATTCCGGCCGCGATACCGACCGAGTTCTGCTACGCCGGCTGGCAGGAGTCGCTGGCCCTGCTCGCCCACCTGGTCGAGCCCGAGATTCCCGACAACGTCTGATCCGACCCATGACCCAGCCGCCGCGGCGCCACGCGCCCCAACTGAAGATCCCCGCCACCTACATGCGTGGCGGCACCTCCAAGGGCGTGTTCTTCCGCCTCGACGACCTGCCCGAGGCCGCGCGCGTGCCCGGCCGCGCGCGCGACGCGCTGCTGCTGCGCGTGATCGGCTCGCCCGATCCCTACGGCAAGCACACCGACGGGATGGGCGGGGCGACCTCCAGCACCAGCAAGGTGGTGATCATCGGCAGGTCCGCGGTGCCCGGGCACGACGTCGACTATCTGTACGGCCAGGTGCCGATCGACGGCGACTTCATCGACTGGAGCGGCAACTGCGGCAACCTGAGTTCGGCGGTGGGACCGTTCGCGATCGCCAACGGCCTGATCGACCCTGAGCGGGTGCCGCGCGACGGCATCTGCACGGTGCGGATCTGGCAGGCCAATATCGGCAAGACCATCGTCGCCCATGTCCCGGTGAGCGACGGCGAGGTACAGGAGACCGGCGACTTCGAGCTGGACGGGGTCACCTTCCCGGCCGCCGAGATCGCGCTGGAGTTCCTCGATCCCGCCGACGAGGGCGAGGACGGCGGCACCATGTTCCCGACCGGCCACGTCGTCGACGAACTCGACGTCGCCGGCGTGGGCAGGTTCCGCGCGACCCTGATCAACGCCGGCGTGCCGATGGTCTTCCTGGAAGCCGCCGCGCTCGGCTACGACGGCACCGAACTGCAGCCGGCGATCAACGAAGATGCCGCGGCCCTGGCCCGGCTCGAGGCGATCCGCGCCGAAGCCGCGGTGCGGATGGGCCTGATTGCCGACGTCGCCGAGGCCGCCAGGCGCCCGCTGACTCCGAAGATCGCCTTCGTCGCGCCAGCGAAGGACTATGTCTCCTCCAGCGGCAAGCCGGTGCGCGCGGCCGACATCGACCTGCTCGCACGCGCGATCTCGATGGGCAAGCTGCACCACGCGATGATGGGCACCGCCTCGGTGGCGATCGCCACCGCCGCCGCGGTGCCGGGTACCGTCGTGCACGCGGCCGCAGGCGGTGACAACCGCGACGCGGTCCGCTTCGGCCATCCCTCGGGCACGATGCGCGTCGGCGCCGAGGTGAAACAGGTCGACGGCCAGTGGGTCGCGACCAAGGCGGTGATGAGCCGCAGCGCGCGGATGCTGATGGAAGGCCGGGTGCGGGTTCCCGCCGACTGAGCCCACCACGGCAATCCTGTAGGAGCGGAGTAAGCCGCGACCGAACGGCCTCATGAACGTCCCCATCGCGGCTCACGCCGCTCCTACAAAGAGCAGAAGGGCATTCGCCTGTCCCATGAACCCAGCCCCCTGAGTCAGGGGGCGATTCGTGCCTCAGGCACGAATGGGGGTGTGGAAGCGCACCGGCGGGGCCCAAGGTTTGCACAGCAAACCTTGGGAGATATCCGGGCGCAGCCCGATATCGCTCCCCCCTGAGTCAGGGGGCGATTCGTGCGCAGCGCGAATGGGGGTGTGGAAGCGCAACGGCGGGGCCCGAGGTTTGCGTAGCAAACCTTGGGAGATATCCGGGCGCAGCTGGATATCGTTCCCCCTGAGTCAGGGGCGATTCGCGATCATTCCACCGTGACCGACTTGGCCAGGTTGCGCGGCTTGTCGACGTCGGTGCCGCGCGCCAGCGCGGCGTGATAGGCCAGCAACTGCACCGGGATCGCATGGATCACCGGCGACAGCACGCCGACATGGCGCGGGGTGCGGATCACGTGCACCTGCTCGGAAGCGCCGAACTGGCTGTCGAGATCGGCGAACACGAACATCTCGCCACCGCGCGCGCGCACTTCCTGGATGTTCGACTTCACCTTCTCCAGCAGGCTGTCGTTGGGCGCGATCACCACCACCGGCATCTCCGCATCGACCAGCGCCAGCGGCCCGTGCTTGAGCTCGCCGGCCGGGTAGGCCTCGGCGTGGATGTAGGAGATCTCCTTGAGCTTGAGCGCCCCCTCCAGCGCGATCGGGTAGTGCACGCCGCGCCCCAGGAACAAGGCGTGCTGCTTCGGCGCGAAGCGCTCCGACCAGCCGACCACCTGCGGCTCCAGGTTCAGCGCATGCTGCACGCTGCCCGGCAACTGCCGCAAGGCATCCAGGTACTGCGCTTCCTGCTCGTCCGACAGCCGTCCACGCAGCTTGGCCAGGGTCGCGGTCAGGGTGAACAACCCCACCAGCTGGGTGGTGAAGGCCTTGGTCGAGGCGACGCCGATCTCGGCGCCGGCGCGGGTGTAGTAGACGAGGCGGCTGGCGCGCGGGATCGCGCTCTCGGGCACGTTGCAGATCGACAGCGTGCGCTCGTGCCCCAGCGACTTGGCGTACTTGAGCGCCTCCATCGTGTCCAGGGTCTCGCCGGACTGCGAAATCGTCACCACCAGCTGGTTCGGATTGGCGACCGCGGCGCGATAGCGGTACTCGCTGGCGATCTCGACCGAGCACGGCAGCCCGGCGATCGCCTCGATCCAGTAGCGCGCGGTCAGACCGGCGTAGTAGCTGGTGCCGCAGGCCAGGATCTGCACGCCCTCGACGCCGGCCAGCACCTCGGCCGCGTCGGCGCCGAACAGCGCCGGGATGAACCCGCCCTGGTCGATCACCGCTTCGATGGTGTCGGCGATCGCGCGCGGCTGCTCGTGGATTTCCTTCTGCATGAAGTGGCGGTACGGCCCCAGCTCCAGCGACGCCAGAGAGACATCGGAGACGTGCACATCGCGCTCGATCTCGCGGCCTTCGCCGTCGAACACCCGCACCCGCTCACGGGTCACCTCGGCGGTATCGCCCTCTTCCAGGAAAATCACCTGGCGGGTCGCCTGCACGATCGCGGAGACGTCGCTGGCGACGAAGTTCTCGCCCTGGCCGAGCCCGACCAGCAGCGGGCAGCCCATCCGCGCGGCGATCAACCGCGACGGCTCGCGCTTGCTGACCACCGCGATCGCATAGGCGCCCTCCAGCTCGCTGACCGCACGCTGCACCGCCTGCAACAAATCGGCGCCCTGTTGCTGGTGGTAGTGCACCAGGTGGGCGATGACCTCGGTATCGGTCTGCGACTCGAACGTGTAGCCGGCGGCGCTCAGGCGTTCGCGCTGGGCGTCATGGTTCTCGATGATGCCGTTGTGGACCACCGCCAACTCGTTGAAGCTGACGTGCGGGTGCGCGTTGACCTCGGTGACGCCGCCATGGGTAGCCCACCGGGTGTGGCCGATGCCCAGGCCGGCGCTCAGGCCCTCGCCAGCGGCGGCGGCCTCCATCTCGGCCACGCGGCCGGTGCGGCGGACCCGGCGCATCCGATCGCCATCGAACACGGCGATGCCGGCCGAGTCATAGCCCCGGTACTCGAGCCGCTTCAGTCCCTCGACCAGGACCGGCACCACGTCTCGATCGGCAATCGCACCCACGATTCCACACATGCAGCATCACTCCCCAGGCACACGTCTCGGCGGCGAAGCAGTTTAGCCGGTCCTGCTTGACCGGACACTGTCCGGCGGACACCGCACCCACTGTCCGGACACTCAAGGACAAACGTAAAACACCGAAAAATCAGCCACTTAAATGTTGGCACGCTTTCTGCTTGTCTACAGGCATCCACCGACGAGCGCCGCGATCAGGCGGACAGAGCCAGGCAATACGGGACCCAAGACCAGATGAGCATCCGCGATACCTCCGCCCAGGACCGAAGCGTCTCCCAGCCCTCGGTCATCGGCCGCAACCGCACCCGACTGATCGCGATCGGCGCCGGCGTCGCCGGGCTCGCACTCGCCGGCTGGCTGGCCCTGGGCTGGAGCGCCGGCAGCCGCTCGGTCGACGCCTCCCGGCTGCGCATCGCCGAAGTCACCCGCGGCGACCTGGTCCGCGACATCCGCGCCGACGGCCGGGTGATCGCCGCCAACAGCCCGACCCTGTACGCGGTCGCCAGCGGCACCGTCACCCTGAACGTGGTCGCCGGCGACGCGGTCAAGCAGGGCCAGGCCCTGGCCGAGATCGACAGCCCCGAGCTGCGCAGCCGCCTGGCCCAGGAGCAGGCCACCCTCGCCAGCCTGGAAGCGGAGGCCAGCCGCGCCGGCCTCGACGCCCAGATCGCCCGCTCGCAGGCACGCAAGGCGCTGGAGCAGGCCGAGATCGACCGCACCGCGGCGGTACGCGACCTGGAGCGCAACCAGCGCGCCTTCGATGGCGGTGCGGTCGCCCAGGTCGATGTCGCACGCGCCCAGGATCAGCTCAAGAAGGCCGAACTCGGCCTGGCCCAGGCCCGCCGCGAACTCCAGTTGCAGGGCCAGGGCGCCGGTCTGGACACCCGCAACAAGCGGCTGCTGGCCGATCGCCAGCGCGCGGTGGTCACCGAGATCCAGCGCCAGGTCGACGCCTTGACCCTGCGCGCGCCGTTCGACGGCCAGGTCGGGCAGGTCCAGATCGCGCAGCGCGCCAACGTCGCCGACGATGCGCCGATCCTGAGCGTGGTCGACCTGACCCGCTTCGAGGTCGAGATCCGGGTGCCGGAGAGTTTCGCCCGCGACCTGGCGATCGGCATGCCGGCGCAACTGGCCAGCGGCAGCGGCCAGCCGTTCCCCGGCGAGGTCTCGGCGGTGTCGCCGGAGGTGGTCGGCGGCGAAGTGGTCGCCCGCCTGCGCTTCAGCGACAAGCAGCCGCCGGGCCTGCGCCAGAACCAGCGCCTGTCCGCGCTCATCACCCTGGACACCCGCGAGAACGTGCTGCAGGTCGAACGCGGCTCCTTCGTCGACCAGGGCGGCGGCCGCAGCGCCTACGTGATGGATGGCAGCACCGCCGTCCGCCGCCCGATCCGCACCGGCGTCAGCAGCCTCGGCGCGGTCGAGATCCTCGAAGGCCTGCAGCCGGGCGACCGTGTCGTGGTCTCCGGTGCCGACCAGTTCGACGATGCCGACAGCGTCCGGATCTCCGGCGCCCCCTGACTCTTTTCCTCCCCCACGCCCCCATGTCCCAGGAGAGCAACGCCATGAACACCCAGCGCGACCGCAACTTCGATGTCCACGCCGCGCCCGCTGGCGCCGCGTTCCCCTTCCAGCTGCACTGGAATGCGGACCAGCTCACCGCCGCGGTGCCGCTGCGCCTGCACCGCTTGTTCGATGTCGACGTCCTCGGCGAAACCCGGCGGCAGCCGTCCGCCAACCAGCCCTGCCCGCCGCGCCGCCAGCACCGGGCCAGCTACCTGCCGGGCAACCCGATGCCGTCCCTGTTCCGGGTGCGTTGAGCGCGCCCCGCCAGTTCCAAACGCAAGCCCTGTCCTTCCCATCCGCCTTCCGGAGCCCGTCATGCTGCACATGCAAGCCGTCACCAAGGTCTACCGCACCGAACTCGTCGAAACCCACGCCCTGCGCTCGCTGGACCTGCACGTCAAGAACGGCGAGTTCGTCGCGGTGACCGGGCCGTCGGGCTCGGGCAAGACCACCTTCCTCAACATCGCGGGCTTGCTGGAGACCTTTACCGGCGGCACCTATCTGCTCGATGGCGAGGACGTCAGCGGCATGTCCGACGACGCCCGCAGCCGGCTGCGCAACCAGAAGATCGGCTTCATCTTCCAGAGCTTCAACCTGATTCCGGACCTGAACCTGTTCGACAACGCCGACGTGCCGCTGCGCTACCGCGGGATGCCGGCCGCCGAGCGCCGCGAGCGGATCGAGAAGGCGCTGTCCCAGGTCGGCCTGGGCTCGCGCATGAAGCACTACCCGGCCGAGCTGTCGGGCGGTCAGCAGCAGCGCGCGGCGATCGCGCGCGCACTGGCCGGCAGCCCGCGCCTGCTGCTGGCCGACGAACCGACCGGCAACCTCGACTCGCAGATGGCGCGCGGGGTGATGGAGCTGCTGGAGGAGATCAACGCCAACGGCACCACCATCGTGATGGTCACCCACGACCCCGAGCTGGCCGCCCGCGCGCAACGCAACGTCCACATCGTCGACGGCATGGCCACCGATGTCTCGGTCGAGCCGAGCCTGGTCCGGGTCGCCGAGGCCAGCCGCCACGAGACCAGCCCGGCCCAGTCCTGAGGTGACGACCATGTTCGGCTACTACTTCGACCTCGCCCTGCGCAGCTTCAAGCGCAACCGGGCGCTGACCGCCCTGATGGTGCTGGCGATCGCGCTGGGCATTGGCGCCAGCATGACCACCCTGACCGTGTTCCACGTGCTGTCCGGCGATCCGATCCCGAGCAAGAGCGACCGGCTGTTCTACGTGCAGATGGACGCCGAGTCGATCGGCGGCTTCCAGCCCGGCGAGGAACCGCAGGACCAGATGACCCGCTTCGACTCCGAACAGCTGCTGCGCGACGCGCGCGGCGAGCGCCAGGCGATGATGAGCGGCATCAGCGTGGTGATCGAGCCCCCCTCTCCGGACCTGGCGCCGATGCAGCAGGACGGCCGCATGAGCACCGCCGACTTCTTCGCGATGTTCGAGGTGCCGTTCGAGTACGGCAATGGCTGGAGCAAGGCCGACGACGACGCGCGCGCGCGGGTCGCGGTGCTTGACCACGACCTCAACCAGAAGCTGTTCGGCGGCGGCAACAGCGTCGGCAAGAGCGTCCGCCTGGACGGCAGCGACTTCACCGTGGTCGGCGTGCTGGCGCCGTGGAACATGCAGCCGCGCTTCTACGACGTCACCCAGGGCCGGTTCAACGCCGACGAACAGCTCTACGTGCCGTTCTGGACCGCGATCGACCTCAAGTTCGGTACCAACGGCAACATGAATTGCTGGCAGGCGCCGGCCGCCCTCGAGGACCAGGAACGCGAACAGGACCCCGATGGCCAGCTTGGCGTCAACGCCAACTGCGCCTGGTTGCAGTACTGGGTCGAGATGGACCCGGCCAAGGCCGACGACTACCGCCAGTACCTGTCGAACTATTCCGACCTGCAGCGCGAGGGCGGCCGCTTCGAGCGCCCGACCAATGTGCGCCTGCGCAACGTGATGGAATGGCTGGACCACAACGGCATCGTGCCGGCCGACGTGCGCCTGCAGGTGTGGCTGGCGTTCGGCTTCCTCTCCGTGTGCCTGTTGAACACCGTCGGCCTGCTGCTGGCCAAGTTCCTGCGCCGCTCCAGCGAGATCGGCGTGCGCCGGGCGCTGGGCGCCTCGCGCGCCGCGATCTTCGCCCAGTGCCTGGTCGAGGCCGGCGTGGTCGGCCTGGTCGGCGGCGTGCTCGGCCTGGGCCTGGCCCTGCTCGGCTTGTGGGCGGTCCGCCAGCAACCGACCGACTACGCCCCTCTCGCCCACCTCGACCCGACGATGCTGGCGACCACCTTCGTACTGGCCATCGCCGCGAGCCTGGTCGCCGGCCTGCTGCCGGCCTGGCGCGCCTGCCAGGTCACCCCCGCCATCCAGCTCAAGAGCCAGTGAGGCCCCTCATGGACATCAAGCCCATCCTGACCACGTTGCGTCGCCACAAGACCGCGGCCGCGCTGATCGTGCTGGAAATCGCGCTGTCGTGCGCGATCATCTGCAACGCCGTGTTCCTGATCAATGAGCGCATCACCCGCATGGACCGCCCCAGCGGCCTGGCCGAGAACGAGCTGGTCGTGCTGCGCCACGCCGGCATCGGCCAGGACGACGACGCCCAGCTCAACGCCCGCCAGGACCTGGCCGCGCTGCGGCAGCTGCCCGGCGTCAAGGCGGCCACCCGGGTCAACCAGGTGCCCTTCAACAACAGCTCCTGGAACTCCGGCATCAATCTCACCCCGGACCAGAAGGACTCTTCGGCCAATGCCACCGTCTACCTCGCCGACGAGGGCTTCATCGACACCTTCGGTCTGAGCCTGGTGCAGGGCCGCAACTTCAATGCCGACGAGTACGTCGATTACACGGACCTGCGTGATCCAGGCGAAGAGCGGACCATCCCTGCGGTGCTCATCTCCCGAGCGCTGGCCGAGAAGCTGTTCCCCGGCCAGGATCCGATCGGCAAGCCGCTCTACTCCTGGGGCGATGAGCCGCACCGGGTGGTCGGCATCGTCGACCCGCTGATCCGTCCCAACAACCAGGGCGGCCCGGCCGGCGCCTACCTGTCGATGGTCCTGCCGATCCGCCACCCCACCGGCAATACGGTGATCCGCACCAGTCCCGAGCGCCGCGGCGAGGTCATGAAGGCGGCGATCGAGGAGATGGAGAAGCTCAACCCGCGCCGCGTGCTGATCACCGAGAGGACCTTCGAGGAGATCAAGGCCAGCTACTACCGGTCGGACAAGGCGATGGTCTGGCTGCTGATCTCGGTCTGCGTCGCCCTGCTGGTGGTGACCGCGTTCGGCATCGTCGGCCTGGCCAGCTTCTGGGTCCAGCAGCGGACCAAGCAGATCGGCGTGCGACGCGCGCTCGGCGCGACCCGTGGCCAGGTGCTGCGCTACTTCCAGACCGAGAACTTCCTCCTGGCGAGCTTCGGCATCGCGATCGGCATGCTCGGCGCGTACGGCATCAACCAGTGGCTGATGTCGCACTACGAGCTGGCCCGGCTGCCGGCGATCTACCTGCCGGTGGGCGCGGCCACGCTGTGGCTGCTCGGGCAGATCGCGGTCTACGGCCCGGCCCGGCGCGCGGCCTCGGTGCCGCCGGCCGTCGCCACCCGCAGCGTGTAACCGACGGCTTCCGCCATGCGATCAGGAGCACAGCGCATGCACCGCATTCCCGCAATGATCCTGCTCGCGTCCTGCGCCTGCGCCGCCCAGGCGCAGGACGCGGGCGGCGAGGACCTGTACCGGAGCCTGAAGGCCCACGACGCCGAGTTCTTCGAACGCGGCTTCAACCGCTGCGACCTCGACTACCTGGCCGACGCCGTGCATCCGCAGCTGCGCTTCTATCACGACCAGGGCGGCTTCCAGGACTACGACGCCTTCCTCGACAACACCCGCCGGTACATCTGCGCCGATCCCGCGCGCAAGCCGATCCGCAAGGTCGACCCCGACAGCCTGGCCGCGTTCCCGCTCTACGACGACGGCGTCCTCTACGCGGCGATCCACAGCGGCGTCCATCATTTCCACATGCGCGAACCGGGCCGGCCCGATACCCCGACCAGCTCGGCGCGCTTCACCCACGTCTATGTCCGCAAGGACGGCCGCTGGCTGCTCAAGGAAGTTCTGAGCTACGATCACCAGGCTCCCGGCCACGCCTCCGGCAACTGAGTCGCACGTCCCGCGCCACCTGGCCAGCCCGCCCGCGTCGATGGACGCAGGGCCCCATGGACCCGCCTGCCCCATGCCCACCGTTCTCGTCATCGACGACAACCCCGCTGTCGCCACGGCGCTGGAAACGCTGTTCTCGCTGCACGACATCGAAGCCGTCTCGGCGGGCGACCCCGACGAAGGCCTGGCGATGCTGCAGTCGCACGCGATCGACCTGGTGGTGCAGGACATGAATTTCCACGCCGACACCACCTCCGGCGACGAGGGCGTGGCGCTGTTCCACGCGATCCGCGAACGCCACCCCGACCTGCCGGTGATCCTGCTGACCGCCTGGACCCACCTCGAGTCCGCGGTCGAGCTGGTGCGCGCCGGCGCCGCCGACTATCTGGGCAAGCCCTGGGACGACCAGAAGCTGCTGGCGACGGTCAACAACCTGCTGGAGCTGTCGGAGACGAGGCGCGAGCTGGCCCGCCACCGCCGCAGCGAGAAGCGCCGGCGCGACGCGCTGGCCGAATACGACCTGCGCGGCATCGTCTATGCGGACGCGGCCAGCGAACGCGCGATCTCCCTGGCCTGCCAGGTCGCGCGCTCCGACCTGCCGATCCTGATCACCGGTCCGAACGGCGCCGGCAAGGAAAAGTACGCGCAGATCGTCCACGCCAACTCCCTGGTCAAGGACGGCCCGTTCGTCGCCCTCAATTGCGGCGCGATTCCCGGCGAACTGATCGAGGCCGAGCTGTTCGGCGCCGATGCCGGTGCCTACACCGGTGCCAGCCGGGCGCGCGAAGGCAAGTTCGAGGCCGCCGACGGCGGCACCCTGTTCCTGGACGAGATCGGCACCCTGCCCCCCGCCGGACAGGTCAAGCTGCTGCGGGTGCTGGAAACCGGGCGCTTCGAGCGCCTGGGCAGCAACCGCGAGCGCAGCGTCAGGGTCCGCGTGGTCAGCGCGACCAATGCCGACCTGGCGGCGATGATCCGCGACGGCCAGTTCCGCGAGGACCTGTACTACCGCCTCAACGCGATCGAGGTGAAGGTGCCGGCGCTGGCCGAGCGCGGCGACGACATCCTGCCGCTGGCCCGGCACTTCCTTCCCGACGGCCGCTCGCTGTCGGCCGACGCCGAGCGCGCGCTGCTCGCGCACGCCTGGCCGGGCAACGTCCGCGAGCTGCGCAACACGCTCCAGCGTGGCGCCCTGCTCGCCCGCGGCGAGACCGTGGCCGCCGCCGACCTGGGCCTGCCGCCGCCCCCGGCCGCGGCCTCGTCGAACAGCGGCAACTCCGGCGACGAACCCGATCGCGCCGCGATCGAGGCGGCGCTGGAACGCAACGACGGGGTGATGGCACAGACCGCCAGCGACCTGGGGCTGTCGCGGCAGGCGCTGTATCGCCGGCTCGAGCGCCTGGGCATCAAGCGGGACTGAGCATGTTCGACTGGCGCCGTCTGCCGCTGAGCCTGATCTACACCGGCATCGCCGTGGCCTACATGTTGGCGACGGCCTTGCTGACGGCGGGCCTGTCGCGGCTGCTGCCGCACACCTGGATGGCGGTGGCGCTGGCCACCGTGCTGCCGGTGCCCTTGCTGATCTATCACGTGCGCCGCGCATTCGCGCCGATGCGCTCGCTGTTCCGCGCGCTCAGCGGCACCGTGGCCAGCTACCGCGACGGCGACTACAGCTTCGGGCTGAACTGGAAGGGCAAGGGCGAACTGGGCGAGCTGGTCGAAACCCACAACCGTCTCGGCGCCGCCCTGCGCGAGCAACGCAACGCGCTGGTCCAGCGCGAACTGCTGCTCGATACCATGGTCCAGAACACACCGGTCGCGATGCTGTTGGTCGACCCCAGCGGACGCGTCGTCCACGGCAATCTGGCCGCGCGCAAGATGCTTGGCGATGGCCGCCGGCTCGAAGGCCACGCCTTCGACACGATCGTCGACAGCGCGCCCGAGGCGCTGCGAGAGGCGCTGGCCCGCGGCGGCGACGGCATGTTCACCGTCGGCGACGAGGACAATGAGGACATCTACCATCTGTCGCGGCGCCACTTCCGTCTCAACGGACGCCGCCACGAACTGGTGATGCTGCGGCTGCTGACCGCGGAACTGCGCCGACAGGAGGTGCAGACCTGGAAGAAGGTGATCCGGGTGATCAGCCACGAGCTCAACAACTCGCTGGCGCCGATCGCGTCGCTGGCGCACTCCGGCGCCGAGCTGCTACGGCGCGGCCAGACCGAACGGGTACCGCAGGCGCTGGCGACGATCGAGGAGCGCGCACGCCACCTGGAAGGGTTCATCCGCGACTACGCGCGCTTCGCCAAGCTGCCGGCACCGCGCCTGCAGCCGATCGAGTGGCGGCGCTTCGTTGCCCAGTTGCAGGCCCAGGTGCCGTTCCAGGCCGAGGGTGTGCCGGACGAAGGCGGAATCAGCGTCGACGCCGCCCAGCTCGAACAGTGCCTGCTCAACCTGCTCAAGAACGCGCACGAATCCGGCTCCGCGCCGGAGGACGTGAGGCTGTCCCTGCGGCGCCTGCCCGACGCCTGGCGCGTCGACGTGCTCGATCGCGGCAGCGGCATGAACGAGGCGGTGCTGGCCAATGCGCTGCTGCCGTTCTATTCGACCAAGCGCAACGGCACCGGCCTCGGCCTGGCCCTGGCGCGCGAGATCGCCGAGGCCCATGGCGGCCGCATCGCCCTGCTCAACCGCGAGAACGGCGGGCTGTGCGTGTCGCTGTATTTTTCCAGCGCGCACGATGCGCGCGGCTGAACGTCTCCGCCGGGCCTCCCGTCTCGGGGCGGTTACGGCGAGCGCACCTCGATGATTCTCGCCTGTCCGGGTGCGCCGCAGGCATCGTCCGGCCCGAACGCCCGGGTCGCCGCCAGCGCCCCGTGGTAGCCGTCCTGGACGCGGTTGTCGCGGAAGACGTTGGAAACCGAAGGGCACTCGTGGCGGAACAGACCGCAGTTGCGGGTGCAGAACCAGTCCGAATAGGCGGCGTACTTGCCGGCGCGCACAAAGCTGTTGCCAATGATCCGGTTGCCGTTCGAGGCATCGCGGGTGCGGATCGCATCGCCGCTGACATCGATGAAGGCGTTGTTCTCGATCCGGTTCCACCGCGAGTGGTGCGCGGCGTAGATCGCGTGCACATAGCCGGACCGGGCCTCGACGTTCTCGATCTTCTCGAACACGTTGCCGACGATCAGGTTCGATCGCGAGTTGACCAGCCGTACCGCGGCATACGAATAGCGCCCGCCCGTGGAAGGGTACTTGTTGCCGATCCGCAGGAAGTGCATGCCGTCGAGCTCGTTGCCCGCATTCCACCGCCCGGGGTCGTCGCGGTCTCCGACGAGGTCGATCCCCAACCAGTAGCGGGTCACCGTCAGACCGCGGAAGCGCAGTTTGGATGCGCCGGAGCCGCTTCTGAGCTGGAACCAGGTGCCATCGCCGCGCCCGTCGAACACCGCGCGCCCGGATGCGTCCGGCATCGGCATGAAGCTGATCCGGTAGCCGTTGAGATAGGTCCAGCGCACCTGCTGGTCGAGATAGAGGCCGGGCGCGATCAGTATCTCGACCTCTTCCTTCGGCGAGTAGCGGTGCAGCAGACGGTCGGCACGGGACAGCGTCCGGATCGCGGTCGCCGCGCGCCTGCCGTCGCGGGCATCGTCGCCGTCGGCCGACAGGTACAGACGGAATGCCGCCTGCACGCTGCCCGGCAGCGCGCACAACAGCAACGTCCCCAGGACCATCGCGCTCATGGCCAAGCGTCGATGTGCCCCGGTCGTCCCGCCTTGCGATGGGGGGTCGTGCGAGATCGGCGCGCCATCGTGCCCGCCCCACACCGCGGACCCGCCCGGCGGCAACGCGGGGAAGGCGGAGTCGCGCGGCGTAGACGGCCGCGCCAGTGCGGTCATTCCTGGTCCTGGCGTGCCCGCTTCACCGGCCGCTGCCAGCCCTCGACGACGCTCTGCCGGGCCCGCGCAACGGTCAACTGACCCTCCGGCGCCGGCCGGGTAATCACCGAGCCGGCAGCGATGGTGGCCCGGGCGCCGATCGTGACCGGCGCGACCAGCGAGCTGTTGGAACCGATGAAGGCGCCATCGCCGATCACCGTCTTCGACTTGTTCACCCCGTCGTAGTTGCAGGTGATGGTGCCGGCGCCGACGTTGACTCCGGCGCCGATGTCGGCATCGCCGAGGTAACTGAGATGATTGGCCTTGCTGCCGACGCCCAGGCGCGCGTTCTTGGTCTCGACGAAGTTGCCGATACGCGCGCCGTCGGCGAGCACGGTGCCCGGACGCAGGCGCGCATACGGCCCGATCGCCGCCGCGCCCTCGACCACCGCTCCCTCCAGGTCGCAGTGCGCGTGGACCTGGGTGCCCGGTCCGAGGCGCACGTCCTTGAGCCGGCAGAACGGACCGATCCGGACGCCGTCGGCCAGTTCGACCCGGCCCTCGAACACCACGTCGACATCGATCTCGACGTCGCGCCCGACGCTGACCTCGCCGCGGATGTCGCAGCGCACCGGATCGGCCAGGCGCGCGCCGGCGACGCACAGCGCACGCGCCGCACGCAACTGGAATGCGCGCTCAAGCTGGGACAGCTGCCAGGGATCGTTGGCGCCCTCGACCTCGACCGGGGTCGCGACATGCACCATCTCGGCGGCGTTGAACTCCGCCGCCGCGGAGGTGAACACGTCGGTCAGGTAGTACTCGCCCTGGGCGTTGTCGTTGTCCAGGCGGTCGAGCCAGCGCCGCAGCGGCTCGCCGTCGGCGACCAGGATGCCGGTGTTGACGGTGCGGATCTCGCGCTGCTCGTCGTCGGCGTCCTTGTGCTCGACGATGCGGGCGACGTTGCCCTCGGCATTGCGGACGATGCGGCCGTAGCCGGTCGGATCGTCGAGATCGGCGACCAGCACCGCGACCCGCCCCGGCGCGTCCAGCAGCCGCCGCAGGGTGTCGGCGGTGATCAGCGGCACGTCGCCGTACAGCACCAGCACCCGCGCGTCCTGCGGCACGTCCGGCATCGCCTGCTGCACCGCGTGACCGGTGCCCAGGCGCTCGCTCTGCTCGCTCCACGACAGCTCGCCATCGTCGGCGAAGGCCGCGCGCACCTGTTCGCCGCCATGGCCGTAGACGACGTGGATGCCGGCCGGCGCCAGCGCGCGCGCGGTATCGATCACGTGCCCCAGCATCGGCCTTCCGGCGATCTTCTGCAGCACCTTCGGCACCGCGGACTTCATGCGCTTGCCCTCGCCGGCGGCGAGGATGACGACGTGCAGGGGTGCGCTCATGCGGGCTCCGGCGTATTCGCAACTCGATATCGGACCCTGCATTCTAGCGATCGTCGCCCTGCTATGCTCCCGCGATGCCGGTCTTCATCCCGTCCGCCCGACACCGTCCGGTAGCGCTGCCGCGCCGGTCCGATGGACCCTGCGCCCGGCAAACCCGCGCCTGGCGGATCCGATCCGCGCCATGACCCTCTTCAGGCAGTCGCGGCACTACCTGATCATCGGCGGCATCCAGTGGCTGGTCGACTGGGCGGTGATGGTCATGCTCAGCCATGCCGGCGTCCCCATGGTCGCCGCCAACATCGGCGGGCGCGTCAGCGGCGCGCTGCTGGGATTCTGGTTGAACGGCCGGATCACCTTCGCCGGCGACGATACCCGGGTCGGCGGTCGCCAGCTCGGCCGGTTCATCGCCATGTGGCTGTGCACGACCGCGGTCAGCACCGCCGCGATGACCACGATCGACGCCCAACTGGGGCTCAAATGGGCCTGGATGGCCAAGCTGCCGGTCGAGGCCCTGCTCGCAATGGTCGGATTCGTGGTCTCGCGTCACTGGGTCTATCGCCGCTAGCGCCGCGTCGCCCTCCCCTTGTCGGACGCTCGGGCACAAAAAACGCCGGCACGGGGCCGGCGTCTTTCGCTCGGACAGGCGGCTGACGCCGCCCGCCGTCAGTGCTTCATGTTGCGGCGCAGACGCTCCAGCGCCTGCAGCTGCGCCATCGCCTCGGCGAGCTTGGCCTGGGCCTCGGCGATCTCCATCTGCTCGCCGCGATGGGCGAGGATGCGCTCGGCCTCTTCCTTCGCCGAACGCACCGCGGCCTCGTCGATGTCCTCGGCGCGGATCGCGGTGTCGGCCAGCACGGTCACCACCTGCGGCTGCACCTCCAGCAGACCGCCGGAAATCGCGAAGTCGAGCTTCTCGCCGCCGGGCAGGGTCACCACGACCTTGCCGGGCTTGAGCCGGGTGATCAGCGGCGCGTGCTTGGGCGCGATGCCCAGCTCGCCCATCTCGCCGGTGGCGACGACCAGCTCGGCCTCACCGTGGAAGATCTCGCTCTCGGCGCTGACGATGTCGCAACGGATCGTGGTACTCATAACTCGCTTCTCTTCCGATTCCCCCTCTCTCGCAGACGAGAGAGGGCAGGAGTGAGGGTGCGGGCAGCAATGCCTTCACCCTGGTTCTCTCCCGCGGACGGGAGAGAAAACCGGTCAGGCCTTCTCGATCATCTTGTTGCCCTTCTCGACCGCGTCCTCGATGGTACCGACCATGTAGAACGCCTGCTCCGGCAGGTGGTCGTACTCGCCATCGACGATGCCCTTGAAGCCGCGGATGGTGTCCTTCAGCGACACGTACTTGCCCGGCGAGCCGGTGAACACCTCGGCGACGTGGAACGGCTGGCTGAAGAAGCGCTCGATCTTGCGCGCGCGCGACACGGCCTGCTTGTCCTCTTCCGACAGCTCGTCCATGCCCAGGATCGCGATGATGTCCTTCAGCTCCTTGTACTTCTGCAGGGTCTGCTGGACGCGCTGGGCGGTGTCGTAATGCTCGTGGCCGATGACGTTGGGGTCCATCTGGCGGCTGGTCGAATCCAGCGGATCCACCGCCGGATAGATGCCCAGCGAGGCGATCGAACGCGACAGGGTCACGGTCGAGTCCAGGTGGGCGAAGGTGGTCGCCGGCGACGGATCGGTCAGATCGTCCGCGGGCACGTACACGGCCTGGATCGAGGTGATCGAACCGGTCTTGGTCGAGGTGATGCGCTCCTGCAGGACGCCCATTTCCTCGGCCAGGGTCGGCTGGTAGCCCACCGCCGACGGCATGCGGCCCAGCAGCGCCGACACTTCGGTACCGGCCAGGGTGTAGCGGTAGATGTTGTCGACGAACAGCAGCACGTCCTTGCCCTTGCCGCTGGCGTCCTTCTCGTCGCGGAAGTACTCGGCCATGGTCAGGCCGGTCAGCGCCACGCGCAGACGGTTGCCCGGCGGCTCGTTCATCTGGCCGTAGACCATCGCCACCTTGGACTCCTTCGGATTGTCCTGGTTGACGACGCCCGACTCGATCATCTCGTGGTAGAAGTCGTTGCCCTCGCGGGTACGCTCGCCCACGCCGGCGAACACGGACAGGCCCGAGTGCGCCTTGGCGATGTTGTTGATCAGCTCCATCATGTTGACGGTCTTGCCGACGCCGGCGCCGCCGAACAGGCCGACCTTGCCGCCCTTCGCGAACGGACACATCAGGTCGATGACCTTGATGCCGGTTTCCAGCAGCTCGGTGGCCGAGGCCTGCTCGTCGAAGCTCGGGGCGCTGCGGTGGATTTCCCAGGCATCGCTGGCCTCGACCGGACCGGCCTCGTCGATCGGGTTGCCGAGCACGTCCATGATGCGGCCCAGGGTGCCGGCGCCGACCGGGACCGAGATCGCGCGACCGGTGTTGGTGGCGACCAGGTTGCGCTTCAGGCCGTCGGTCGAACCGAGGGCGATCGTGCGGACAACGCCGTCACCGAGCTGCTGCTGGACTTCCAGCGTGATGGCGGTGTTCTCGACCTTCAGCGCGTCGTACACCTTCGGTACTTCGGCGCGCGGGAACTCGACGTCGACGACGGCACCGATGATCTGAACGATCTTGCCCTGGCTCATGGTTGTTTCCTCTGAACTCTCAAATCTTGTTGTAAGAGCGGCGTCAGCCGCGACCGCTTGGTGGTTTGCAGGCCGCGGCACACGCCGCTCCCACATAGGGTTTCGTCAAACAGCGGCGGCGCCACCGACGATCTCGGAGATTTCCTGGGTGATCGCCGCCTGGCGGGCCTTGTTGTAGACCAGCTGCAGGGTGTCGATCAGCTTGCTGGCGTTGTCCGAAGCCGCCTTCATCGCGACCATGCGCGCGGCGTGCTCGGAAGCCACATTCTCCAGCACCGCCTGATACACCAGCGACTCGACGTAGCGGGTCAGCACCATGTCCAGCACATCCTGCGGGCCGGGCTCGTAGATGTAGTCCCAGTCGTGCTTGGCGACCTGCTCTTCCGACTTCGGCAGCGGCAGCAGCTGGTCGAAGGTCGCCCGCTGGGTCATGGTGTTGACGAAGTCGTTGTAGCAGACGAACACGCGATCGAGGTTGCCGTCGCTGTAGCCGTCCAGCATCACCTTGACCACGCCGACGATCTGCTCGAGCTTGGGGGTGTCGCCCAGATGGGTCACCGAGCCGACCATGTTGACCTTGAGGCGGCGGAAGTAGACCGAAGCCTTCTGGCCGATCGTCACCACGTCGATCTCGACGCCCTTCTCCTGCCAGCCGCGGAACTCGGCCAGCAGCTTGCGGAACATGTTGTTGTTCAGGCCGCCGGCCAGGCCGCGATCGGAGGAGACGATGATGTAGCCGACCCGCTTGATCTGCTCGCGCTCCTGCAGGAACGGATGCTGATAGTCGGTATTGGCCTGCGCCAGATGACCGATCACCTGCTTCATCACCCGCGCGTACGGCCGCGAGGCGCGCATCCGGTCCTGCGCCTTCCGGATCTTGGAAGCCGAGACCATCTCGAGCGCGCGCGTCACCTTGCGGGTGTTCTGCACGCTCTTGATCTTGGATTTGATTTCGCGTCCGCCTGCCATGTATCGCTCGCTGTTGTCGCTGCTGGGGCCGGGCCCGCGCCGCGGGCCGTCCGTTGTGTCCTGCGCCTGTTACCAGGTACCGGTCGACTTGAACTCTTCGATGCCCTTCTTGAAGGCGCCCTCGATGTCGTCGTTCCAGCCGCCGGTCGAGTTGACCTGATCGACCAGCTCGCCCTTGGTGTTGACGAAGTGGGCGTGCAGACCGTCCTCGAAGGCGCCGATCTTGTTGACCGGAACGTCGTCCAGGTAGCCCTCGTTGACGGCGTAGATCGACAGCGCCTGCATCGCGATGGACATCGGCGCGTACTGGCGCTGCTTCATCAGCTCGGTGACGCGCTGGCCGCGCTCGAGCTGCTTGCGGGTGGCTTCGTCCAGGTCCGAGGCGAACTGCGCGAACGCGGCCAGCTCACGGTACTGGGCGAGCGAGATGCGGATGCCGCCCGACAGCTTCTTGATGATCTTGGTCTGGGCCGCGCCACCGACGCGCGACACCGAGATGCCGGCGTTCACGGCCGGGCGGATGCCGGCGTTGAACAGGTCGGTCTCCAGGAAGATCTGGCCGTCGGTGATCGAGATCACGTTGGTCGGCACGAACGCGGAGACGTCGCCGGCCTGGGTCTCGATGATCGGCAGCGCGGTCAGCGAACCGGTCTGGCCCTTGACCTCGCCGTTGGTGAACTTCTCGACGTAGTCGGCGGAGACGCGGGCGGCGCGCTCGAGCAGGCGGCTGTGCAGGTAGAACACGTCGCCCGGGTAGGCCTCGCGGCCCGGCGGACGCTTCAGCAGCAGCGAGATCTGGCGGTAGGCGACGGCCTGCTTGGACAGGTCGTCGTACACGATCAGCGCGTCTTCGCCGCGATCCATGAAGAACTCGCCCATGGTGCAGCCGGAGTAGGCGGAGATGTACTGCATCGCGGCCGACTCGGACGCGGTCGCGGCGACCACGATGGTGTGCGCCAGCGCGCCGTTCTCTTCCAGCTTGCGCACCACGTTCGCGACCGAGCTGGCCTTCTGGCCGATCGCGACGTAGATGCACTTGATGCCGGTGTCCTTCTGATTGATGATCGCGTCGATCGCCAGCGCGGTCTTGCCGGTCTGGCGGTCGCCGATGACCAGCTCGCGCTGGCCGCGGCCGATCGGGATCATCGAGTCGACCGACTTGTAACCGGTCTGGACCGGCTGGTCGACCGACTTGCGCCAGATCACGCCCGGCGCGACGCGCTCCACCGGCGCGGTCTGCGCGGCATTGATCGGACCCTTGCCGTCGATCGGCTCGCCCAGCGCGTTGACCACGCGGCCGAGCAGTTCGCGGCCGACCGGCACCTCGAGGATGCGGCCGGTGGTCTTGGCGACGTCGCCCTCGCGCAGGTGCTCGTAGTCACCCAGGACCACCGCGCCGACGGAGTCGCGCTCCAGGTTCAGCGCCAGCGCGTAGGTGTTGCCTGGCAGTTCGATCATTTCGCCCTGCATCACGTCGGCCAGACCGTAGATGCGCACGATGCCGTCGGACACCGAGGTAACGGTGCCTTCGTTGCGCGCCTCGGCGGTCAGCTTGACCTGGTCGATGCGGGTCTTGATCAGTTCGCTGATTTCGGACGGGTTGAGCTGGGTGGTTGCCATGGGTGGTTCCCTTGATCCGGCCAAAACCGGAGTGAATGCGTGTACGTGAATTCGGTTACTGGGCGAGCTGCGTCTGCAGGCGCGCGAGCTTGCCGCGGAGCGAGCCGTCGATGACCACGTCGCCGGCGTCGATCACCGCGCCGCCGATCAGGGTCGGATCGACCGCGGTGCTGACCTCGACCTCGCGGCCGAAACGGCGCTTGAGCGCAGCCTTGATCGACTCCAGCTCGGACACCGGCAATTCGCTGGCGGAGGTCACCCTGGCGTTGACCACGCGGTCGGCCTCGGCGCGCAGGTCCTCGTAGAGACCGGCGACTTCCGGAAGCAGGGCGGCGCGGTGGTTGCTCACCAGCAGACCGAGGAAGCGCTTGAAGGTGTCGTCCGCGCCGTCCGGAGCCAGCAGGGCGACGGCATCGGCCTCGCCCAGCTGGGGGTGGCCCAGCAGCGCATGCGCCTGCGGGTCCGCGGCGACGCGGGCGGCGAACGCCAGCGCCTGCGACCAGTCGGCGGCACGGCCGGCCTCGCGGGCCAGCTGGAACGCCGCGCGGGCGTAGGGTCGGGCGAGAGTCAGGGCCTGGGTCATCGCTCAGCCTTCCCTGCTCAGATCTCGGCCGCGAGTTCGTCGAGCAGCGCCTTGTGGGCGGCGGCGTCGATCTCGCGGCGGATCAGCTTCTCGGCACCGCTGACGGCCAGCGCGGACACCTGCTTGCGCAGGTCCTCGCGGGCACGGTTGGCGGCCGCGGCGATCTCGTCCTCGGCCAGCGCCTTCTGGCGGGCGGCTTCGGTGATTGCCTCGTTCTTGGCCTGATCGACGATCTGATTGGCGCGCTGATGCGCCTGCTCGATGATCTCGTTGGCCTTGGTACGGGCCGCACGCAGCTCCGCGTCGATCTTTTCCTGGGCCTGGGCCAGGTGCTTCTGGCTCAGATCGGCGGCGGCCAGGCCCTCGGCGATCTTCTTCTGGCGCTCCTCGATGGCGTTGAGCAGCGGCGGCCAGATCTTGGTCGCGATGATCCAGATCAAGCCGGCAAATGCCAGCGCCTGGGCGAATAGGGTCAGGTTGATGCTCATACGTAAGGCTCTGCCAGATGGAATGGGGCGAACGGCACCGACGGCGCCGACCCTTCATCTCCGCACCGGGTACCCGCGCAGGGCACCCGGTGCGACACGCTCAACCGGTGCTTAGCCGGCGACCTTCGCGGCTTCGGCCAGCAGCGCGGAGGCCAGCGGGTTGGCGAAGGCCAGCAGCAGGCCGACGGCGACGCTGATGATGAACGCGGCGTCGATCAGGCCGGCGGTGATGAACATGCGGACCTGCAGGACCGGGATCAGCTCCGGCTGACGCGCGGCGGACTCGAGGAACTTGCCGGCCATGATCGCCAGACCGAGACCCGCACCCAGCGCAGCCAGACCGATCATGATGCCGACGGCCAGCACGGTGGAAGCCTGGACTTGAGCGAGGTGGGCAAGAATTTCCATGGTTTTCTCCGAACGGGTTTTGTTGTGTTGCTTAAGGGTGGAAGGGTGAAACTGGAGTTTGTTGCGGTCTGGCCGGCGGTCAGTGCGCGTCTTCCGACAGGCTCAGGTACACGATGGACAGCATCATGAAGATGAATGCCTGCAGCGGGATCACCAGCAGGTGGAACAGCATCCAGCCCAGGCCGAACGCGCCGCCTGCGAGGGCACCGAGGATGCCGGCGCCGCCGAGCACCCAGATCAGCAGGAACACGATCTCGCCGCCGAACATGTTGCCGAACAGTCGCATCGCCAGCGAGATCGGCTTGCTCAGCCACTCGACGATGTTCAGGATCAGGTTGAACGGCATCATCCACTTGCCGAACGGGGCGGTCAGGAATTCCTTGGTGAAACCACCGAAGCCCTTGGCGCGGATGGCGAAGAACAGCATCAGGAAGAACACGCTGATCGACATGCCGAGGGTCGCGTTGACGTCGGCGGTCGGGACCGGCTTCCAGTAATGCACGCCGAGCAGTTCGAGCGGCTTGGCGATGAAGTCTGCCGGGATCATCTTCAGCAGGTTCATCATCAGGATCCAGAAGAACAGGGTGATCGCGATCGGCGTCACCAGCTTGCTCGGACCGTGGTAGGTGTCGCGCGCCTGCTTGTCGACGAACTCCAGGCAGATCTCGACGAAGGCCTGCCACTTGCCCGGCACGCCCGAGGTGGCCTTGCGGGTCGCGGCCCAGAATGCGACAACGATCAACAGGCCCATCAGCACCGCGGTGATGAGCGTATCCAGGTGGAGGGTCCAGAAGCCGCCCTCGCCAACCGACGTGGTCAGGTTGTGCAAGTGGTGGTTGATATACCCGGTGGGAGTCAGTTCTGCCTCGCCCGCCATTTATCCTGAATCCTGGATTGAAGTGAAATGAATTTGGAGCTGCCGGCCGGGTCAGCGCCGGCTCATCGCCAGCATCTGTGCGACCAGGCTGACAATCACGCCCAGCAGCATCGGAACCGGCGGCAGGCGCCACAACAGCAGCCCCAGCGCCAGCACCACGACCACCAACACCCATTTGATGACCGCACCGGCGAACCAGCGGATCATCACCCCCGCCGCGGCCTGGACGCCGCCGCCGACCATGAGTCGTGCCGCGACCGCCCCGCCAGCCAGCATGGACGCGCCTCCAACCAGCGCCGAGAGGGCGTGCGGAACCCCCTGCAGCAGGAACATCAGAGCCAACAGCGCCGTTGTTCCGGCCTGCCAGGCAGCGCTGCGGCGCGCCAGGCGATGGCCTGCTTGCAAGGGATCGTACACGCGGGACTCGGTTGTATTTGGAGAAAAACGCCCGGGTGAGCCCCGAGAGTATAGATTGAGGACCGCCCTCCAGCAACCGCCACAAGTGCGCACCGGCCACCGGCCGGGATAGCCCCCGGCTATCGGCCCGAACGCGGTTTTCGGTTGGACATCCGGCCCGCGCTTGGTGATTATTGAGAACCATTCTCATTAAAGGCCGCCGTCATGGGCAAGACCCTCAGCTTCGCCGCAGTGCATTTCAGCGTCGCCTTCAGCGTCGGCTATCTGATGACCGGCAGCGTGCTGGTGGGCGGCGCCCTGGCCCTGGTCGAGCCGGCCTTGAACACCGTCGCCTTCCACCTGCACGAGAAGGTCTGGAAGCGGCTCGAGGCCCGCCGCGGCCCGCCCTCCACCGGAATGCTCGCCGGCTGACCATCGCCGCCGCGCGGATCGGCACGTGCGGCGCAGCGCCGGGAACCAAAGTGCGTCGGCGCGGTCATACCCTGCGAGCGCCCCGCCACTACTTCCTCGTCAAAGGCCTGAACCGCGGTGGCCTCAAAGCAGAAGCCCCGGCATGCCGGGGCTTCTGTCTGTCCGGCGCCCGCGCGACGCGCAGGCATCGCACACACCGCGACCGCCCCACCCAATCGCGGCTCACGCCGCTCCTACGGCGTGGGGCGGACCGGGCCGGGGCATTCCACGCCCGTTTCGACCGGATCGCGGGCGCTGGCCGCCATTCGGCGCCGCTCCTGCGGAACGGCGCGCTGCGGAACCGCTCCGGCTACTTGCGCTTGGGGATGTACAGGTCGGTGATCGTGCCCTCGTAGACCTCGGCGGCCATCGCCACGGTCTCACCCAGGGTCGGATGCGGATGCACGGTGTGGCCGATGTCGGCCGCCTCGCAGCCCATCTCGATCGCCAGCGCCAGCTCGGAGATCAGGTCGCCGGCATGCACGCCGGCGATGCCGGCGCCGATGATCCGATGGGTCGCCTCGTCGAAGACCAGCTTGGTGAAACCCTCGCCGCGGCCGATCCCCACCGCGCGTGCCGAGGCCACCCACGGGAACTTGCCGACGCCGATCTTCAATCCCTTGGCCTTGGCCTCGGTTTCGGTGACGCCGACCCATGCGATTTCCGGATCGGTATAGGCCACCGACGGGATCACCCGCGCGACCCACTCCTTCTTCTCGCCAGCGGCGACCTCGGCGGCGAGCTTGCCCTCGTGGGTCGCCTTGTGCGCGAGCATCGGCTGCCCGACCAGATCGCCGATCGCGAAGATGTGCGGCACATTGGTGCGCATCTGCCGATCGACCGGAATGAAGCCGCGCTCGGTGACCTGCACGCCGGCCTTGTCGGCGTCGATCCTGCCGCCGTTGGGCGCGCGGCCGACCGCGACCAGCACGCGGTCCCAGGTGCCGGATTCCAGCGCCGGCTTCTGGCCCGCGTCGGCGCTCTCGAAGTGCACGGTGATGCCCTTCTTCGCCGCCTCGACCCGGGCCGCCTTGGTCTTCAGGTGCACGCTCACGCCCTGCTTCTTCAGGCGGTCGGCGAGCGGCTTGACCAAGTCCTTGTCGGCGCCCGGCATCAGCTGGTCCATGAATTCGACCACGGTGACCTCGCTGCCCAGCGCGCGATAGACGGTCGCCATCTCCAGGCCGATGATGCCGCCACCGACGACCAGCAGACGCTTGGGCACCTCGGCCAGCTCCAGCGCATCGGTCGAATCCATCACCCGCGGATCGTCCCACGGGAAGTTCGGCAGCTTCACCGCCTGCGAGCCGGCGGCGATGATGCACTGCTCGAAGCGCAGCACCCGGGTGTTGCCGTCGGCGTCGGCGATCTCCATCTCGTTCGGCGACAGGAACCGGCCCACGCCCTGCACGGTGCGTACCTTGCGCTGCTTCGCCATCCCGGCCAGGCCCTTGGTGAACTGGCCGACCACCTTGTCCTGCTTGAAGCCGCGCAGGGTGTCGAGGTCGATCTTCGGTTTGCCGAAGTCGATGCCGATCGTCGACGAATGCGAGGCCTCGTCGATCAGCGCGGCGGCATGCAGCAGCGCCTTGGACGGAATGCAGCCGACGTTGAGGCAGACGCCGCCCAGGGTCGGGTAGCGTTCGACCAGCACGGTATCCAGGCCCAGATCGGCGGCGCGGAAGGCGGCGGTGTAGCCGCCGGGGCCGGAGCCG
>NZ_VICD02000130.1 GCF_006546735.2 Marilutibacter maris
CAGGGGGGAACGATATCCGGCTGCGCCCGGATATCTCCCAAGGTTTGCTGCGCAAACCTCGGGCCCCGCCGTTGCGCTGCCACACCCCCATTCGCGCTGCGCGCGAATCGCCCCCTGACTCAGGGGGCTGGGGCACGCGCCTTGACCCGGTAGGAGCGGCGTAAGCCGCGATGGGGTCTGCCTCCGGAACCCGGGGCTCGCGGCTTGCGCCGCTCCTGCGGTTCTGGCGTGCGGCGGGAGCGGCGTGCGGGCTCAGGAACCAGCGGTCAGGCGCGCGAGTTCGTCGGCCTGGTGCTCGGCCTGCAGGCGCTCGATCAGCGCATCGAGCTCGCCCTCGACGATGTTGGGCAGGTCGTACAGGGTCAGGCCGTCGACGCGATGGTCGGTGATCCGTCCCTGCGGGAAGTTGTAGGTGCGGATGCGCTGGCTGCGGTCCCCGCTGCCGACCTGCAGCTTGCGGGTCTCAGCCTGGGCGGCGGCGGCCTGCGCAGCCTGCGCCTCGGCCAGCATCGCCTGCAGCCGCTTCATCGCCTTGTCGCGGTTGGCATGCTGGCTGCGCTCGGTCTGGCTCTCGACCACGATGCCGCTGGGCAGGTGGGTGATGCGGATCGCCGAGTCGGTCTTGTTGACGTGCTGGCCGCCGGCGCCGCTGGACCGGAAGGTGTCGACCTTGAGATCGGCCGGGCTGATCACGATCGGCTCGCCCTCCGGCTCGACCGGGATGATCGCCACCGTCGCCGCCGAGGTATGGATGCGGCCCTGCGATTCGGTCTCCGGCACCCGCTGCACGCGGTGGGTGCCCGATTCGAACTTCAGCTTCGAGTACGCGCCCTGGCCCTCGACCCGGGCGATCACTTCCCTGAAACCGCCGTGCTCGCCGGGGTTGGCCGACTCGACCTCGACCCGCCAGCCCTGGCGCTCGGCGTAGCGCGAATACATCCGGAACAGGTCGCCGGCGAAGATCGCGGCCTCGTCGCCGCCGGTGCCGGCGCGCACCTCCAGGTACAGGTCGCCGTCGTCGCGCGGGTCCTTCGGCACCAGATGCGAAAGCAGCTCGCGGTCGAGCCGCTCCAGCCGCGCGTTGGCCGAGGCGATCTCCTCGTCGGCCAGCTCGCGCAGTTCCGGGTCGGCGCGCATCGCCTCGGCGGTGGCGAGGTCGTCGCGGGCGCGCGTCTCCTCGGCCAGGGCGAGCGCGACCGGTTCGAGCTGGGCGAACTCGCGCGACAGTCCGCGGAAGCGCCGGGCGTTGCCGATTACGTCGGGGTCGGCGAGCAGGCGTTCGAGCTCCTCGCGACGTTCGACCAGGGCTTCGAGTTTGCGGCGGAGGGTTTCCAGCATGGGACGGACCGGGCGTGGGAGTGGACGGGAGCGGAAGACGCAGTATGGGCGACAGGCCCGCTAGCGCTCCCGCTCCTCGTCGTCCCGCGCGCCGGGCGCGTCCTGCGGGAACAGCTTGTCGACCGCCCGGCCCAGCTCGGCGTTGCCGGTCAGCGCGGCCTCGCGCAGGGCGACGGTGGGCGCGTGCAGCAGCCGGTTGGTCAGGGTATGGGCGAGATAGCCCAGCAGTTCGTCGGGGTCGCCGCCGGCGGCCAGCTGCTGGCGCGCGCGCGCCAGCACTTCGGCCTTGGCCGCTTCGCCGTGCGCACGCAGCCGCTTGAGCGGCTCGGTGCGGGTGCTGGCGGCGAGATTCTCGACGTAGCGCGCGACCTGCAGGTCGATGATCGCCTCGGCCTCGTCGGCCGCCTCGCGACGGCCGCGGCGGTTGTCCTCGATCGTGCGTTCCAGGTCGTCGACGGTATAGAGGTAGACATCGGCCAGCTCGGCGACCTCGGCGGCGATGTCGCGCGGCACCGCCAGGTCCAGCAGCAGCATCGGTCGGTGCCGGCGTCGCGCCAGCGCGGCGGCGACCTGGGGCCGGTGCAGGATCGCCTGTTGCGCGGCGGTGGCCGACAACACGATGTCGGCCTCGTCCAGGTGCTTGTCGAGTTCGCTCAGCGGCAGCGCGACGCCGCCGTGGCGGCTGGCCAGCTCCTGCGCGTGGGCGAGGGTGCGGTTGGCGACCAGCAGGCGCTTGGCGCGGGCCTGGGCAAGGTGGCGCGCGGCCAGCTCGATGGTCTCGCCGGCGCCGATCAGCAGCACCGTGGAATCCTCCAGCCGGGCGAACGATTCCTGCGCCAGTCGCACCGCGGCCGACGCGACCGACACCGGGTTGGTGCCGATCCGGGTATGGGTGCGGGCGCGCTTGGCGGTCGAGAACGCGTGCTGGAACAACCGGTCGAGCTGACCGCCGAGGCTGCCGGCGCCGCGCGCGGTGGCCCAGGCATCCTTGACCTGGCCAAGGATCTGCGGTTCGCCGAGGACCAGCGAATCGAGCCCGGTCGCGACCCTGAACAGATGGCGCACGGCGTCGGCATCGGCGTGCCGGTACAGATAGCCGTGCAGGTCGCCGGTATCGTCGGGATGGGTCGCCAGCCAGTCGGCCAGCACGCTGCCGTCGCCCTCGGCGACCGCATACAGTTCGGTGCGGTTGCAGGTCGACAGCAGCGCCGCCTCGCGGACACCGGGCAGGGCGCGGACCGCGCCCAGCGCCGGCCCGATCGCGTCGCCGGCAAACGCCACCCGTTCGCGCAGCGAAACCGGCGCGGTCTGATGGTTGATGCCGAGGACGAACAAACTCACGGGCGGTTCTCGTTCGGGGGCGGGCGCGTGGCGATCGAATGCCGGGGCGCGTCGGCTTTCCCGTTCAGGTGCTTGCGATAAGCTGCTGGCTTCCGAAGGCCGACATTCTACCCGGGCCCGGACGGCTTGGGCTCGCCGAAGCGCCGGATTCGTTCACGCGGCCGGCCCGTCCGCCGCAGCCGCCCCCGTTCCGTCCCGTCCGAAACCGCTGTCTGAATTCCACCGTCCGACCCCATGGGAGCCCGCTGATTCGATGCGACCGAGCCTCGTCACCCTTGCCATTGCCCTGGTCCTGACCGGTGTGCCGACGCTGCATGCCGCCGAGCCTGCCGCCGGCTCGGGGCCGCCCGCACCCGAGCTGGCGCCCCCGTCGGCCAGCGACGATCCGGCGGTGCGCGCGCTGGAGCCGCTGTTGGCGGCCGAGTTCGCGCTGCAGGCCGGGCGTCTGGACGAGGCGGCCGGCTGGTACCTGCAGGCCGCGCGCGATGCCCGCGATCCGGCCCTGGCCGAGCGCGCCACCCGCATCGCTCTGTTGGCCAAGGACGACACCGGGACCGCCGAGGCGCTGGTGCTGTGGCGCGAGCTGGGCGGCGAGCAGGACCCGGAGCAGGCCGGCAGCCTGATGGCGTCCGAGGCCGCGCTGTCGTTGCGCCAGGGCCGCCAGCGTGCGGCGCGCCGACAGTTGTCGGCACTGCTGGCGATGCCGGGGCGAGACGGCTGGC
This sequence comes from Marilutibacter maris, assembly GCF_006546735.2. GTDB lineage: Bacteria > Pseudomonadota > Gammaproteobacteria > Xanthomonadales > Xanthomonadaceae > Marilutibacter > Marilutibacter maris. The sequence goes on from NZ_VICD02000130.1 coordinate 3,402, forward strand.
GACATGCCTTCGGGGTCCTGGCCACAGGCAGCCACGACCCGCGCCTGAGCGCGCAGGTGCTCGAATACCTGGTCCGCCGCGACCGCATTCCGCAGGTGCTGGAGGCGTGGATGGCGTTCGGCGGCCTGGCGTTGCGCCTGGATGCGCCGGAGGTGGTCGAGGACATCGTCGCCCGGGTGATCGAACGCTTCCCGGGCGAGCCCCGGGTCGCCCTGCTGCATGCCGGTCAGCTGCGCGAGGCCGGCAAGCCCGAACAGGCGCGCGAGGTCCTCGACGGCATCGAGGTCGCCGCGGACGATCCGTTGCTGCGGCAGAGCCTGGCCAACGAGTACGAACGCCTCGGCGACCTGCATCGGGCCGAGCGCACCCTGGCCGAGGGGCCGCAGAGCGAGCAGATCTACGCGTTCCGCGCCTCGCTGCTGGCCCAGGCCGAGGACAAGCAGGCCCTGGGCGCGCTGTACGACGAGCTGCGGCGCGACGCCGGGCGCCCGGACCCGCGCCGGCGGATGCTGCTCGGCCAGATCGCCGAGTTCCTCGAGCGCAACGACGAGGCCCTGGAGTGGTACGCCGGCGTCCCCGGCGGGGCCGCGCGCTGGCAGGCCCGGCTGCGCACCAGCACGGTGCTGCACAAGCTCGATCGCAAACAGGAGGCTTACGACCTGCTGCGCGGGATCCAGTCCGATGCCGCCGCCGAGGACGATGTCCGTCGCGATGCCTACCTGCTCGAGGCCGCGCTACGCGAGGAGGACAAGGACCCGGCCGGTGAGCTGGATGCGTTCGCGCGCGGCCTGGCGGCGTTCCCGGACGAGCTGGACATCCTCTATGCCCGTGCGCTGGCGTGGGAGCGGCGCGACGACATCGCCCGCGCCGAGGCGGACTTTCGCAAGATCCTGGTGATCGACCCTGAAAGCACCGCGGCCCTGAATGCCTTGGGCTACACCCTGGCCGACCGCACCGAGCGCTACCAGGAGGCCTTGGAGCTAATCAACCGTGCCCGCGCCGCCGAGCCGGAGAACGCCGCGATCATCGACAGCTACGGGTGGGTGTTGTACCGGCTGGGTCGCAACGAGGAGGCGGTGATCGAGCTGCGCCGCGCGTTCGCGATGCAGGACGATGCCGAGATCGCCGCCCACCTGGCCGAAGTGCTGTGGGTGCTGGGGCGGCGCGAGGAGGCCCGCCGCGTGTTCGACAAGGCGCGGGCGCTGGACCCGGACAACCGGTCGTTGCGGCGCGCGCTGGAGAGTGTCGGCTTGCCGGTCGAGGCGCCGGCCGACGAGGCGGGCGAGGGCGCCGCGCAGGATG
>NZ_VICD02000131.1 GCF_006546735.2 Marilutibacter maris
CTCAATGTCCGCCCCGGCGAGGGCGGCGTGTTCCTGGCCGGCGAGATCGGCGGCCTGACCCCCGGCAGCCTGCACGCGATCCATATCCACGAGAAGGGCGATTGCAGTGCGGTCGACGCGTCCAGCGCCGGTGGCCACTTCAATCCTTCCGCCAACCCGCATGGCCGGGTCGGGCATGGCCCCCACCATGGCGGCGACATGGACAACATCCAGGCCAATGGCGAGGGCGTGGCCCAGGTCAACGTGCATGCGCTGGGCGTGACCCTCGGCGGCGGCGCGGTCAACGACGTCGCCGGCCGCGCGGTGATCGTCCATGCCGCGGCCGACGACTACGCCAGCCAGCCCTCCGGCAACGCCGGCAAGCGGGTGGCCTGCGGGATCATCAAGGTCACCCGCTGAGGGCGCCGATGTCGAGCCTGCGCATCCGCGATGCTCACGCCGCCGATGCCCCGCTGCTGGCGCAGTGGGCGCAGGCGATGGCGTGGGAGACCGAGCACAAGCGGCTGGACCCGGAGACGGTGCTGGCCGGCGTCCATGCCGGCATCGTCGATCCGGCCAGGGCCCGCTATCTGATCGCGATGCGCGATGCGCCGCTGGCCGGCGACGAGCTGGTCTCGGTGCCGGTCGGCACCCTGATGCTGACCAGGGAATGGAGCGACTGGCGAAACGGTGAGTGGTGGTGGATCCAGAGCGTCTACGTCGCCGAGGCCCATCGACGCCAGGGCGTGTTCGCCGCGCTCTACCGCCACGTCGAGGCACGCGCCCGTGCGACCGCCGGGGTGATCGGCCTGCGCCTGTATGTCGAGCGCGACAACGGCAATGCCCAGCGCAGCTACCGCGCGCTGGGCATGGACGATGCCGGCTATCGGGTGTTCGAGGCCGGGTTCGAGCCCCCGGCGACGGGCCAGGGAGCCTCTGACTGATTCAGAGGTTCCGCGCGCCAGGGAGTGCACGCGCGGATCAAGCACGCAAGGGCTTGACCTTGCGACGTCCGAACACGTCCAGGATGGGTTTGTTCGGACCTTCCCTGGCGGCGGGGCTCAGGCCAGCGCGTCGCGGGCGCGTTCGGCGTCCTGGCAGTCGACGAAGTTGACCGCCACGCCGTGGGCGCCGAGCACCGCCGCGAACTGGCGCAGGCGCGCCTGGAACTGCTGGAAGCGGCGTTCCAGCCGGTCGCGGCATTCGTCGCTGTCGCAGGGCGCCTCCGGTGCGTAGCGCGCGTGCCAGGCGCGCGGCGAGAACAGGGCGATGCGCGCTTCGCCATCGGCATAGCGCAGCAACGGTTCCGGCACCGCGTCCAGCCAGGCCTCGCCGCCGGGTTCCAGCAAGGCGGTTTCCAGCAGCGGCCACAGCGGCGCCAGGCCGGCGTGGTCGTACTGCATCGCGGTCATCGCGGCGAGGTCGTGCACGGTCAGGTAGCGCGCATGCTCGATCCGCAGGCCGAACGCGGTCTGCGCCTGCAGCGCGGTCTCGGCGCCGGCCATGCCGCGCTCCAGCAGTCCGTTCTCGAACGCATCGCCGACCCGGGCGATGGTGTCGGCGTCGCCGGAGAGCAGGAACGGCAGCAACCGGAAGGTGCCGCCGTCGTAGTCGGGCGACGGGGTCAGCGCGCCGGGCAGGCGGCCGTCGTGGCTGCCGAAGGCGATGATCCGGCCGTGGCCTTCGCCGTCGTGGCCGCCCCCCGGCGCACGTGCGGCCAGGTCGTCGAGCTCGCGATGCAGCGGCCAGCCCGGCCGCAGCAGCTCGACCGGGTCGTAGTGGGCGCCGACGGTGACCAGCTGCAGCCGCGCGGCGTCGGCCTCGAAGTCGGCCAGGTCGCGGGCGATCAGTCCGGCCAGGGCGCCGGCATCGCCCTGCGGCAGGGTGGTGCGGGCGATCGCGGCGCCGGCGGTCAGCTCCAGCGCGAGGGCGCCGAGCACGGCCAGGTCAGGCGCATGCGGGGCCGGCATGGCGGTCGGGTCGGGAGCGGTCATCGGCAGCAGGATACGGTGGCGTTTGGTTGTGCGCGGGGCCGGCGCTACACTCGGCGCAGCCCCAATGTGTCGCGGGCCGTCGCCGTCCATTATGCCCGCTGGTCGTGGCGGTCAGCGCCGCCGCCGTCCACATTCCCGTCCATTCCCGCGAGTCGTCAGCTCCACAAGCCCCACGAGGTATACCGATGCGCCCAATCCGTCCCGTCGCCGTGCTCGGTGGCGTCCGCATCCCGTTCTGCCGCCAGAACACCGCCTATGCGGACGTGGGCAACCTCGGCATGTCGGTACGCACGCTCGGCGCGCTGGTCGAGAAATTCGGCCTGCACGGACAGGTGCTGGGCGAGGTCGCGATGGGCGCGGTGATCAAGCACAGCAGCGACTGGAACCTCGGCCGCGAGGCGGCGTTGTCGTCGGGACTGTCGTCGCTGACCCCGGGCATCACCCTGCAACGCGCCTGCGGCACCTCGCTGGACTCGATCATCACCGTCGCCAACAAGATCGCGGTCGGCCAGATCGAATCCGGCATCGGCGGCGGCTCGGACACCACCTCCGACGTGCCGATCGTCTATGGCAAGAAGCTGCGCCGGCGCCTGCTCGCCGCCAATGCCGCGCGCGACCTCAAGGGCAGGCTGGCCGCGTTCAAGGGCTTCTCGCTGCGCGAGCTCAAGCCCGAGTTCCCCGGCGTGGCCGAGCCGCGCACCGGCAAGAGCATGGGCGAGCACTGCGAGGACATGGCCAAGCAGTGGAACATCGGCCGCGACTCGCAGGACGAGTGGGCGCTGTCCTCGCACCAGAAGCTCGCCGCCGCCTACGAGCGCGGCTTCTTCGATGACCTGGTGGTGAGCTTCCGCGGCGTGTCCCGCGACAACATCCTGCGGCCGGACTCGACCCTGGAGAAGCTGGCGACGCTGAAGCCGGCGTTCGACAAGGTGTCCGGGCGCGGCACCCTGACCGCGGCCAACTCGACGCCGCTCACCGACGGCGCCGCCGCCTGCCTGCTGGCCAGCGACGAGTGGGCGCAGGCGCACGGCCACGAGGTGCTGTGCTACCTGCGCGATGCCCAGGTCGCCGCGGTCGACTTCGTCCATGGCGAGGGCCTGCTGATGGCGCCGACCGTGGCGGTGCCGGAGATGCTGGCGCGCAACGGCCTGAGCCTGCAGGACTTCGACTTCTACGAGATCCACGAAGCCTTCGCCGCCCAGGTGCTGTGCACGCTGCGCGCCTGGGAGAGCGAGGAGTACTGCCGCTCGCGGCTGGGCCTGGACGCGCCGCTGGGCCGGATCGATCCGGACAAGATCAACCCCAACGGCTCCTCGCTGGCGGCCGGACACCCGTTCGCCGCGACCGGCGCGCGCATCGTCGCCACCGCCGCCAAGGAGCTCAAGCAGCGCGGCGGCGGCCGCTGCCTGATCTCGATCTGCACCGCCGGCGGCATGGGCGTGGTCGCGATCCTGGAGCGCTGAGCAGGTTTAACGCTTGACGTTTAACGTTAAGCGTTATATTTTGCCGGAATGATACGCAGCTTCCGGTGCATGGATACGCAACGGTTGTTCGAGAGCGGAAAGTGCCGTCGTTTCAGCGCGATCGCCAGGATTGCCACACGCAAGCTGGTCCAGCTGGACGCGGCGCACACGCTGGACTTTCTGCGCGCACCGCGGGGCAATCGGCTCGAGGCCCTGCGGGGCGACCGTCGGGGTCAGCACAGCATCCGGATCAACGATCAGTTCCGGCTGTGCTTCCGCTGGACCGACGATGGACCGGAAGATGTGGAGATCGTCGACTATCACTGAGGCTTGATCATGTTCAAGAACGGCATGCGGCCGGTACACCCCGGCGAGATTCTGCGCGAGGACTACCTGGTGCCCCTTGAGCTGAGCGCGAACGCGCTGGCGCGACGGCTGCATGTGCCGGCGCCGCGGATCAACGACATCGTGCGCGAACGTCGGGGCATTTCCGCCGATACGGCGATGCGTCTGGCGCGCTACTTCGGCGGGGACGCGCGCTCGTGGCTCGATCTGCAGGCCGCCTATGACCTGCGGGTGGCCGAGATCGAGAACCTGCGGCGGATCGAACGCGAGATCACCCCCGCCGCCGCGTGACCTGGCCGCATTGCCTGCTCGCGATCCTGGAGCGCTGAGCGCTTCCCGCGGGCATCGACAGACACCATGCCTGCGGTGTCCGCCGGCGAGCCGGCGCGGTTGGCCTCAGGCCGCCGCGGCGATGTGGAACACGCCGAACTTGTTGCCGTCGGGATCGCGGAAGTAGGCCGCGTGCACACCCGGCCGGCGCTCGCCCGGCGGGCCTTCGCAGCGCCCGCCGAGACGGAGCGCGGTGCCATGGATGCGGGCGACGTCGTCGATCGAGTGCGCCTTGAGTCCGACCATAGAACCGTTGCCGTGGCGGGCCGGCTGTTCGTCGTAGGGGCGGCATACCGCCAGCCCGACGCCGTCGTCCGGCCCCTTCCACAGGATCGAGCGATCGTTCCGCATCACCTGCCGCGCGCCCAGCAGCGCCAGCAGGCCGTCGTAGAAGGCGGCGGATCGCTCGAGGTCGTTGCTGCCGAGGATAACGTTGGTGAGCATGCGATGGCTTGCGTGCCGACGGCCGATGCGGTCGCTCAGCCGCGCAGGCGCGGCAGGCCGTGCTCGTCGCGTTCCTCGATCGCGGCCTGGTCGTAGATCTTCTGCTTCAGGTCGCGGCCCGGAACTTCCACCGGTGCCTCGCCGCGGGCGACCCGCAGCGCATTGGCGTAGCACTGGCTGGCGCGCGCGTCGCCGGCCTGGGCGAATCCGTTGCCGAGTTCTTCCCAGGCCTCGGCATTGCCGCCCTGGGCGAGCGCGCGATGCAGGTAGGCCTCGGCCTGCGACCACTGGCCCTTGGCGCGGTGCAGGCGGGCCAGGCTCAGCAGCAGTCCGGGGCTGGCCGGGTGCGCCTGCAGCCAGCGCTCGGCATGGGCCAGGCGGGCGTCGAGGCGGCCGATTGGCAGGCGTCCGTAGAGGCTTGCCAGTTCGTCGCTCCAGCGGTTGTCGAGCGCGTGTTCGATGCTGCTCGCGGCGGCGTCCTCCCAGCGCAGCGCGGCGGCGCGTTCGGCGTAGGCGGCGACCGCGGCGGGGTCGCTGCGCAGCGGTTTGGGCAGGGCTTCCCAGCGGTCGGCCAGGACATTGGCATCGGCCGCCTCGCGCAGGCCGGCCTCGGCCCA
>NZ_VICD02000132.1 GCF_006546735.2 Marilutibacter maris
CCGCACGGGCCCCGGACCGGGGTCGGCGCGGCCACCGCCGGAACCCGACCGGGAGCGCAAACCCCGTGGCTTTTGCCTGTGTTATCAGTCGCTTGGGGGCGGAGGTGCGGGCCTTGCCGGGGAGTCGATGAGATGCGGCGTCTTGTCGCAGGGCCCCCCGCTCGCTACCATTTCCCGGTTTTCCGTAGCGCCGGACGCGGCGTGATGGGCCCCCGCATGGCGCGATGGGCTCGCCAGCCACCTGAGTCGGACGGTCCTTCCGCGCACACCTGCCTGTACCGGGGTGCGCGAACCGGGCCGGGTCGGGCAGCCCGCGGAGCAACCCAAGACACCATTTGATTGATTCGATTTACTGGGGCTCGAGAGTGATGAAAGCCGGTTGGTTCAAGCAGTGGGCAGCAGGCGTCGCCGTGATGGCGCTGCCGATGCTGGCGCAGGCGCAGGCGGCGGATCCCAAGCCGTGGCAGCTCAACATGGGCCGTGGCGTGACCCACCTGTCGCACAATGCCTACGAGGCCCACATGCTGGCGCTGTGGATCTGCGTCGGCATCGGCATCCTGGTGTTCGGTGCGATGGCGGTGGCGATGGTCAAGTTCCGCCATTCCAAGGGCGCCAAGCCCGACACCAGCTTCACCCACAGCACCAAGCTGGAGGTCATCTGGACCGTGGTTCCGGTGGCGTTGCTGGTGCTGATGGCCTTCCCGGCCACCAGCAAGCTGATCAACATGTACGACACCCGCGACTCGGAGATGACCGTCAAGGTCACCGGCTTCCAGTGGATGTGGAAGTACGAGTACCTGGGCGAGGGCGTGGAGTTCACCAGCCGCCTGGACCGCAAGAGCGACGAGCTGCGCCAGCAGACCCGCCAGACCCGCCAGACCGTCACCGCCGAGGACCACGAGCACTACCTGCTCGACGTCGACAACGTGCTGGTGCTGCCGACCGACACCAAGATCCGCTTCGTGATCACCGCCGACGACGTGATCCACGCCTGGTGGGTGCCGGCGCTGGGCTGGAAGCAGGACGCGATCCCCGGCATCGTCAACGAAGCCTGGACCCAGATCGACGAGCCTGGCATCTACCGCGGCCAGTGCGCCGAGCTGTGCGGCAAGGACCACGGCTTCATGCCGATCGTGGTCAAGGCGGTGCCGAAGGACGAGTACCAGCAGTGGCTGGCGGCGCAGAAGCCCGTGCCCGCGCCGGTCGAGGCCGCGCCCGCCGCGCCCGCCGACGAAGCCGCGCCGGCGGATGCCGACGAGCAGAACACCGAAGCCACCGCCGCTGCCGACGTCGACGACGCGGCAGTCGCCGGCTGACCCCCCTTTTTGCTTCGCGCAAGCACGTTTCTTCGAGGTTAGGCCATGGCCGTCACCCACGCAGATCACCACCACGACGACCACGCCCACAAGCAGGGCTTCATCGAGCGTTGGTTCTTCTCGACCAACCACAAGGACATCGGCACGCTGTACCTGGTGTTCAGCTTCATCATGTTCATCGTCGGCGCGGCGATGAGCGTGATCATCCGCACCGAGCTGGCGCACCCGGGCCTGCAGCACGTCAGCCCCGAGTTCTTCAATTCGATGACCACCATGCATGCGCTGGTGATGATCTTCGGCGGCGTGATGCCGGCCTTCGTCGGCCTGGCCAACTGGATGATCCCGCTGCAGATCGGCGCGCCGGACATGGCGCTGCCGCGCATGAACAACTGGTCGTTCTGGATCCTGCCGTTCGCCTTCAGCCTGCTGCTGATGACCCTGTTCCTGCCGGGCGGCGGCCCGGCCGGCGGCTGGACCCTGTACCCGCCGCTGTCGTTGCAGGGCGGCAACAACGTCGCCTTCGTGATCTTCGCCATCCACATGATGGGCATCAGCTCGATCATGGGCGCGATCAACGTGATCGCGACCGTGCTCAACATGCGCGCGCCGGGCATCGACCTGCTGAAGATGCCGATCTTCTGCTGGACCTGGCTGATCACCGCCTTCCTGCTGATCGCGGTCATGCCGGTGCTGGCGGGCGCGGTCACCATGCTGCTGACCGACAAGTTCTTCGCCACCAGCTTCTTCAACGCGGCCGGCGGCGGCGACCCGGTGATGTACCAGCACATCTTCTGGTTCTTCGGTCACCCCGAGGTCTACATCATGATCCTGCCGGCGTTCGGCGTGGTCTCGGAGATCATCCCGACCTTCAGCCGCAAGCCGCTGTTCGGCTACCAGGCCATGGTGTACGCGACCGCGTCGATCGCCTTCCTCTCGTTCATCGTGTGGGCCCACCACATGTTCACCGTCGGCATGCCGCTGGGTGGCGAGATCTACTTCATGTTCGCGACGATGCTGATCGCGGTGCCGACCGGCGTGAAGGTGTTCAACTGGGTCACCACGATGTGGCGCGGCTCGATCTCGTTCGAGTCGCCGATGCTGTGGGCGATCGCCTTCGTGATCCTGTTCACCATCGGCGGCTTCTCGGGCCTGATGCTGGCGATCGTGCCGGCCGACTTCCAGTACCACGACACCTACTTCGTGGTCGCCCACTTCCACTACGTGCTGGTGACCGGCGCGCTGTTCTCGATCATCGCCGCGGTCTACTACTGGTGGCCGAAGTGGACCGGGCGCATGTACAACGAGGGCATGGCCAAGTTCCACTTCTGGTGGACGATGATCTTCGTCAACCTGTTGTTCTTCCCGCAGCACTTCCTGGGCCTGGCCGGCATGCCGCGCCGCATCCCGGACTACAACGTGGTGTTCGCGGACTGGAACCTGGTCAGCTCGATCGGTGCGTTCGGCATGTTCGTCACGCCGTTCATGATGGCCTTCATCCTGTGGCGTTCGAAGAAGACCGGCGCCAAGGCCGAGGCACGTTCGTGGGAAAGCGCGAAGGGCCTGGAGTGGACCGTGCCGAGCCCGGCGCCGCACCACACCTTCGGCACCCCGCCGGTGATCCGCGACGGCGACCTCGCCCACGGCGACGTCAGTCATTGATGCGAATCCCTCGCAAGGGCCCGCACTTCATGTGCGGACTTTTGCGGACTTTTCACGAAAGCCACGCTTGATCCAAATCAGTCGATGACCGCATCCCACGACCCGCGCCATGATCTCGATGCCCGCCGCAAGGCGGCGCGTCGCACGGCGGTCTGGGTCGCGCTGATCGCGGTCGGCGTGTACGTGGCGTTCCTGCTCAGCGGGGTGTTCGGACAATGACCGCGCCGTCGACCGACAAGGCGTCGTCCGGCGGCGGCCGCAGCGCCAGCGCGCGGATGGCGGTGGTGATGGTCGGGGTCGGCGTCTGCGCGTTCGCGTTCTCGTTCATGCTGGTGCCGCTGTACCGGATCGCCTGCGAGAAGGTGTTCGGCATCCGCCTGGAACGTACCGCCGCCGAGGAGACCTCGGCCACGGCGGTCGAGGCGCGCTGGGTCACGGTCGAGTTCGACGGCGGCGTGAACTCCAAGCTGCCGTGGGCGTTCAAGCCGAACCAGACCACGATGAAGGTCAAGGTCGGCCAGCCCTACGACACCACCTATTACGCGCACAACAACAGCGACCGCGTCATCGTCGGCAGCGCCGTGCCGTCGGTCGCGCCGGCGCGCGCCTCGGGCTATTTCAACAAGACCGAGTGCTTCTGCTTCACCGCGCAGACCCTGCAGGCGGGCGAAACCCGCGACATGCCGGTACGCTTCATCATCGATCCGGACCTGCCGGCCGACGTCAAGACGGTCACGCTGTCCTACACTTTCTTCAAGAACGACGTGCTGACCGCAGAGCAGGCCGCCGCTTCCCCGCACGGGAACGCGACGTCCGCACCGCGGGCCGCGCCCTGATCTGTAAACGCTCCAGCTCTGAACGGAACCGCCGCCATGGCCCAAGCACATTCGCCAGACGCCAACGTCTACTTCGTCCCGCACAGCAGCCGCTGGCCCTTCCTCGGCTCGATCGCGCTGTTCGTGACCATGATCGGCCTCGCCAGCTGGATGAACGACATCAGCTGGGGCAGCAAGGCCTTCCTGGTCGGTGTCGCGCTGCTGGTCGGCGTGCTGTTCGGCTGGTTCGGCGACGTGATCCGCGAGTCGGTCGGCGGCAACTACAACAAGCAGGTCGACACCTCGTTCCGGATGGGCATGGTCTGGTTCATCTTCTCCGAGGTGATGTTCTTCGGCGCCTTCTTCGGCGCGCTGTTCTATGCCCGCCAGTTCGCGCTGCCGTGGCTGGGCGGCGAGGGCGACGGCGTGATGACCCACAGCCTGCTGTGGAACAGCTTCAGCAACGCCTGGCCGACCAACGGCCCGGGTTCGATCGGCGGCAGCTTCCAGACCATTCCGGCCTGGGGCCTGCCGCTGCTGAACACCCTGATCCTGCTGACCTCCGGCGTCACCGTCACCATCGCCCACCACGCGCTCAAGGCCGGCCACCGCGCCCAGCTGTTGCTGTTCCTGGGCCTGACCGTGCTGCTGGGCTGCGTGTTCCTGTTCTTCCAGGCCGAGGAATACATCCACGCCTACAAGGAGCTGAATCTGACCCTGGGTTCGGGCATCTACGGTTCGACCTTCTTCATGCTGACCGGCTTCCACGGCGCCCACGTCACCCTCGGCACGATCATGCTGGCGGTGATCTGGTTCCGCTGCCTGAAGGGGCACTTCAGCAAGAACGACCACTTCGGGTTCGAGGCGGTGGCCTGGTACTGGCACTTCGTCGACGTGGTCTGGCTGGGCCTGTTCCTGTTCGTCTACGTGCTGTAAGGGCGGACCATCGAAATCGGGACCGGGAGTCCGCCGCGGCGGAATTCCCGTCCCCAAGCAAGAGGCGACGGCACCCCGTCGCTCTTTTGCTTTCTGCGAATCCCGAAATCCCGCTGTCGGTTTACGGGTTGCGGCCGACGCCGTGGAATTCGATCCAGCCCATGTAGCTGGCCAGGACGACCAGCAGGATCAAGGCCACGGACAGGGCGACGCGGCGGGTCAGCGCCTTGACGGTGCGGCGGCTCTCGCCCTTGTCGACGAGCATGTAGTAGAGGCCGGCGCCCAGGTTCCAGAGGATGACGATCAGAAAGGCAATGACCAGCAGGGTCTTCAACGAGTCGTTCATGGCGGCCTCCGATCGACTGCCGGCTGATGCGAGCCTGTCATTATCGCAGGCCGTGTCCGCCAAGTCGCCGGTGACGGGCCGATGAGTCGTCGCCGCAACCTGCTGGTCGGCTGGACGCTGGCGATCTTGACGATGGTCGGGTTCGTCAATCTCGGCCTGTGGCAGTCGCGCCGGGCGGTCGAGAAGCAGGGCATGCTGGATGCCGCGCAGGCGGTGCTGACGGCGCGGCGGCCGTTGCCGCTGTCGCTCGCGGCCGACCCCGCACGTGCGCGCGACTACGACTGGACACAGGGCCAGGGCGAGTTCGTCGACGCGCCGGCGGTGCTGCTCGACAATCAGCAGCACGAGGGCCGCACCGGTGTGCGGGTGTACCGGCTGTTCGCCGAAGACGACGGCATGATGCTGCTGGCCGACCTGGGCTGGCTGCCACTGCCCGGCGACCGGCGGATGCCGGCGGTGCCGCGTCCCGAGGGCCGGATGGCGGTGCGCGGCCTGCTGGTCCGGCCGCCTTCCGCCGGCCTGGTCGGCGCGGACGTCGAAAAGACGGACGATGGCGACAATCTGCTGGTGACGCGGCTGGATGCGCAGGCGCTGCCGTCGGCGCTGGGGCTGCAAGCCCTGCCGCCGCGGGTGTTGCGCTTGGACCCGCAGTTGGAGATCGGCTATCAGCGCGACCTGGAGCTGTTGCCCAACACCCTGCCGCCGGAAAAGCATCGCGGCTATGCCGTGCAGTGGTTCGCGCTGGCGCTGGCGGTGCTGGTAACCGCGCTGGTACTGACTTTCAGAAGAAAATCCACGAATCGATGAACGACACCCAGACCCGCAACCGCAACCGCACCGCGCTGATCCTGATCGCGGTCCTGTTCTTCGGCAGCATGGCCGTGGCCGGCCTGCTGCGTTTCTCCGGCTGGAAGCCGGAGGGGATGAAGAACCACGGCGAGCTGTTGCAGCCGGCGGTGGACGCCCGCGCCAGCGTGCCGCGCGACATCGACGGCGCCGACTACCTGTGGAACCCGGAGGCGCGTACCTGGCGCATCGTGGTCGCGGCGCCCACCGGGTGCGGCACCGAATGCGCCGAGGTCGCGCGCCAGGTCGAGCTGGTCTGGGAACTGTTCAACAAGGATGCCGACCGCGTCCACGTGTTGTGGCTGGGGCGCTGGCCGGAGGCGGTCAAGCGCCCGGGGACCCTGTTCGAGATCGCCGACGATGGCGGCCTGCGCGGCCACCTGCCGCAGGCCGATGCCGGCGGCGCGCCGGTCTACGTGCTCGACCCGAACGGCTTCGTGGTTCTGCGGTACGCTCCGGGCTTCGATCCCGGCGGCCTGCGCAAGGACATGGTCAAGCTGCTCAAGCTGCGCTGAGGGCCAGCGTCCCGCAGCGGGACCGTGCGCGGCCCGGCTGCGATCGATGGAAATGACCGACAGGCCCGCGTCCAACGGGGCCCCATGACAAGAATCCAATGAATACCCCATTCAAGGCCGCTACCTTCTCCAAGCACTTCCACCGCATCGCCTGGCTGGCGGTGGCGCTGGCGACCTGCGTGATCGTGTTCGGCGCGTTCGTGCGCCTGTCCAATGCCGGTCTGAGCTGTCCGGACTGGCCGACCTGCTACGGCCGCGCGACCTGGCCCGGCGCCAGCGCCGACGCGCTCGACCACGCCGCCTCGGCGATCCGTCCGTTCGAGTCGCACAAGGCCTGGCGCGAACAGGTCCACCGCCATCTGGCCGCGACCCTGGGCCTGCTGGTGCTGGCGCTGGCCCTGCTGGCGGCGCGAAAGCGGCGCTACGGCATGGCCCAGATCCTGGTCGCGGCCGGCCTGGTCGCGATCGGCATTCCGCTCTACATGCATGGCGAGCACGTCGCGGCATCGGCGCTGGCGATCCTCGGCGAGGCGATCCTGCTGGCGGCGGCGCTGCGCTGGAGCAATCTGGACCTGTCGCGCGTGGCGGCGCTGACCCTGGCGGTGATCATCTTCCAGGCCCTGCTGGGCATGTGGACGGTGACCTGGCTGCTCAAACCGATCGTGGTGATGGGGCACCTGCTCGGCGGCCTGCTGACCTTCTCGCTGCTGTTGTGGATGGCCTGGCGCGCGACCGCCGCGCCGATCCGGCTGGCCGATACCCCGCAGCTGCGGCGCTGGGTGATGCTCGGCCTGTTGCTGTTGGGCGTGCAGATCGCACTGGGCGGCTGGACCAGCGCCAACTACGCGGCGCTGGCCTGCGGCAACGACTTCCCGACCTGCGTCGGCCAGTGGTGGCCGCGTCACGACTTCGGCGAGGCCTTCGTGCTGTGGCGCGGGATCGGCGTCGACTACGAGGGCGGCATCCTCGACGGCGAGGCCCGCATCGCGATCCAGCTCGCCCACCGGATGATGGCGATGGTGGTGTTCGCCTACCTGATCGCGTTCGCGGTGCGGCTGATGCGCCTGCCCGGCATGCGCGGCTGGGGCGTGTTCGTGCTGGCGATGGCGCTGGTCCAGGTCGGCCTGGGCATCGCCAACGTGATGCTGGGCCTGCCGCTGGTGGTGGCGGTGCTGCACAACGCCGGCGCGGTCGTGCTGCTGTTCGCGATGGTGTCGCTGCTGGCCCGCCTGGAGGCGCCGGAGCACTGATGACTTCCTCCACCGGCCAAGGCTTCGCGGCGACCGCGAAGCAGTACTGGGACCTGACCAAGCCGCGGGTGGTCGCCCTGATCGTGTTCACCGCGCTGGTGGGCATGTTCCTGGCGGTGCCCGGAATGCCGCCGCTGCGCGAGTCGGTGCTGGGCTTCCTGGGCATCTGGCTGGCGGCCTCGAGCGCGGCCGCGATCAATCAACTGCTGGATTCGCGGATCGACGCCAAGATGGCGCGCACCGCGTGGCGGCCGATCGTGGTCGGGCAGATCACCCCGGCCAGGGCGCTGGCGTTCGCGCTGGTCCTGGCGGTGCTGTCGATGACGGTGCTGGTGGTCTGGGTCAACACGATCACCGCGATCCTCACCTTCGCCTCGCTGATCGGCTACGCGGTGATCTACACCGTGTTCCTGAAGCGGGCGACGCCGCAGAACATTGTGATCGGCGGCATCGCCGGCGCGGCGCCGCCGCTGCTGGGCTGGGCCGCGGTCACCGGCATGCGCGGCGAGTGGGACTGGCCGCATGCGCTGCTGCTGGTGCTGATCATCTTCGTGTGGACGCCGCCGCACTTCTGGGCGCTGGCGATCTTCCGCCGCGACGACTACGCGCGCGCGCTGGTGCCGATGCTGCCGGTCACCCACGGCGTCGAATACACCCGCTGGCAGATCCTGTTCTACACCGTGCTGCTGGTGGTGGTCAGCGTGCTGCCGGTGGTGTTCGGCATGAGCGGGCTGTTCTACCTCGGCGGCGCGCTGGTGCTGGGCCTGGTGTTCCTCGCCCATGCCTGGAAGCTGATGGACCCGCCGGACGAGTTCTACGCGATGCGGGTGTTCAACTACTCGATCGTCTACCTGATGGCGCTGTTCGCGTTCCTGATGGTCGATCACTGGCTGCGGCCGTGGCTGCACGCCGGTTGAGCAGGCGCTACTGGCGGAAGGCCAACACCAGGGTGCGCAGCGCCTCGCGCGAGCCGGGGTCGCCCAGCGCGCCATAAAGCATCACGTCCTGGGCGGGAATCGGCGGTAGGCCCAGTTCCGCACCCACGTCGACCGTGCCGGAAGGGGCCGTGCGCTTGGCCAGCAGGGCCACCGCCAGACCTCCGGCGGCGGCGGCGCCCAGCACCGCCGCGCCCTTGCCGACGAAGACCTCGTTCCATGCGATCCCGGCCCGGTCGAGCGCCGCCACCGCTGCGGCGCGCACCCGGCAGAGGTTGCCTTGAGTGGCCAGCGGCAGCGGCTGGTCGGCGCGGGGCTGCCAGCGGGCCGCGGCGAACCACGAGAACTCCTCGGCGAACGCGGCTTGGCCGCGCTTGCGCCCATCGTCCGGACGTAGCACCAGCGCCGCATCCAGTTCATTGTGTTCGAAGGCTTGCATCAGCTCGCGGGTGCCGGCCACCCGCATTTCCAGCCGCAGGCCAGGGTGGCGTTCATGCAGTCGCCGCAACAGGCCCGGCAATTCACCGCCGACCAGTTGGTGGCTGACGCCGACCGCCAGTCGCCGCACTCCGATGGCGAACGCCTCGGCGGCGCGGTCGTGACTGGATACCAGTTCGCGTGCGGCCGCCAGGAAAATCAGGCCTTCGGCGGACAAACGCACGTGCCTTGGCGTGCGTTCCAGCAGGCGTCGGCCCAGCTGCTGTTCCAGCTTGCGCAGCTTCATGCTGACCGCGGACTGGCTGACGCCCAGAGCATCGGCCGCGCGGGTGAAGCCCTGCAGCTCGGCGACCAGGACGAAGGCCTTTACTGCGTCGACATCAAGCGATTTCACTCAAAAATTCGATTATGGAATTATAGAAACATCTATGGATGTCTTCTTGGAATGATACAGGCGACGTAGGCTGCCGTCATCGCCTGCTTTGGAGCCGCCAATGAAAGCCTTGATCACCATGACCCTTGCCACTCTGACTGGACTGGCCATCCGTGATGTACCCGAGCCGCCGGCGCCGGTTTCGCCGCTGCGCGGCACTTGGAACCTGCTGGCGGCGGACAAGATCCTTGCCGATGGCAGCCGCGTGCGTGATTACGGCAATGCACCGAAGGGGCGCTTGATCGTCGATGCGCACGGGCGCTATTCGCTGCAGATCTTCAAGTCCGAGCGCCCGCGCTTCGCTTCCGCCGGCAAGGCCGGCGGCAGCGGCGACGAATTCGCCGCAGCGGTGCTGGGTTCCAGCACCCACTACGGCACGATTGAATCGGACGCACAGCAGGGCGTCCTGCGGTTCCGCATCGAAGGGGCTTCATTCCCCAACTGGGAAGGTAGCGTGCAACAGCGCAGCTACACCCTGGAGGGGAACACGCTGAGCTACCGGGTGCCTCCGCGGCCGGACGGCAGCATCCCAGTCTCGGTATGGCTGCGGCTGGAGGAATGAGGCATGCCCACTTCGTGACTGATTCGCATCACTTGAGCAGATGCTGTTGCCAGAACAGCATCGTCGCCGCGGTGAAGTGGTCGGCATTGCTCTTCTTGCGGAAACCGTGGCCCTCGTCGTTGAACAGCAGGTACCAGACCGGCTGGCCGTTGCCGCGCACCGCCTCGACGATCTGCTCGGCCTCGGTCCAGGGCACCCGCGGGTCGTTGCGGCCCTGGGCGACGAACAGCGGCGAGGTGATCTTCGCGGCGCCGTTGAGCGGCGAGATCCGGTCGAACAGCGCCGCCATCGCCGGGTCGCGCTCGTCGCCGTACTCGGCGCGGCGCAGGTCGCGGCGGTAGTCCTCGGTGTTCTTCAGGAAGGTGCCGAAGTGCGAGATGCCGACGATGTCGACGCCGGCGCGGATGCGCTCGGGGTAGTGCATCAGCGAGGCCAGCACCATGTAGCCGCCGTAGCTGCCGCCGTAGACGCCGACGCGGTCGGCATCCAGCTCGGGCCGGGTCGCGATCCAGTCGAGCAGCGCACCGATGTCGCGCACCGAGTCCTCGCGGCGGGGGCCGTTGTCCAGGCTCAGATAGGTCTTGCCGTAGCCGGCCGAGCCGCGCACGTTCGGCACCAGCACGGCGATGCCGAGCTCGTTGGCGAGGAACTGCGCGGTCGGGCTGAAGCCCGGACGCGCCTGGCTCTCCGGGCCGCCATGGATCTGGATCACCACCGGCAGCCTGCGCCCCGGTGCGGCCTCGGCCGGGCGGTAGTAGAACGCGGGAATCATCCGCGGCCCGCCGTTCCCGGCCTGGTCGAAGGTCGGGAAGTGGATCAGGCTGGGGGCGACGAAGCGGCCGGTGTCGAGGCCGCCGACCTCGCTGCGGGTCCAGCGGGTCAGGGTGCGCGCGTCGATGTCGATCACATAGGCGTCGCTGGGCGAGGTCGCGCTGTTGAGGGTCAGCGCCAGGCGCCGGCCGTCGGGCGAGAACGCCAGGCCGCCGAGCAGACCGATCGGCAGCTCGGGCAGCGCGACCGGGCGGTGTCCGGGCAGCGACAGCAGGTGCAGCCGGCCGATGCCGTCCTCGTTGCTGACGAAGGCCAGATGGCGGCCGTCGTCGGCGAGCGCGAACTCGCTCACGTCCCACGGGATGTCGGCGCTGAGGATGGCCGGCGCGCCGCCGGCCGGGTCGTGATGGCGCAGGCTGCGGAACTCCTGCGGCGCGCCGTCGACCGCCTCGTCGGAGACGTAGTACACCGCACGATCATCCGGCGCGTAGCGGAAGGCGCCGAAGGCGGCCTTGCCGCCGTCGACCGGAAACATCGTCAGCTCGCCGCTGTCGAGATCGACCTCGCCCGGATGGGCTTCGGCGATGGAGACGTAGCGGCTGACCAGCAGACGCTTGCCGTCGGCGGAGAAATCCAGGGCGCCCCAACTGCCGCCCTCGGTGACCACCGCCCGGGCCTGGCCGCTGCGGGTGTCGCGCACCCAGATGTCGCGATCGGTGCCGTTGCGGGCGGTGCTGGTGTAGGCCATCAGGGCGCCGTCGCGGCTGAGCACGACCTCGTTGTTCTGGGTGCGTCCGCCATCGGTCAGCAGGGTGCTGCCACGGGTCCGGGCATCGAACCAGTACAGCTGCGAGAACTCGTCTCCACCGCTGTCCTTGGCGAACACGAAGCCCTGGCGCCAGGCCCGCGGCGGTGCCGCGACCATGCCGGCGAGCGGCTCGGGGTAGAAGGTCAGCTGCTCGCGCATGCCCAGCGGCTGGCACACGCGATGGGCCTGCGCGGTTTCGGCGAAGCGGGTCGCGACCAGCAGGCAATCGTCGCCGAGCCAGCCGGCGACGTTGGCGCCACGGGTGTTCTGGTAGCGGTTCAGGCGCTCGACCAGCGCGTCCGGGATCGCCGGGATGTCCTCGCTGATGCGGTTGCCCTCCTCGACCCGGACAACGTCCTGGCCGGCCGCGGGTGCTGACTGGACGGTGGCGCTGACCACGACCAGGGCGGTGGCGAGCAGGGCGGTCTTGCGGATTCGAGCGTGCGGCATGGCGTGGCGCTTCCCCGGGGCGTTGGAACCGCTGAGCTTAGCGCGGGCGCCGCGGGGGCAGGTGAGCCATCGAATGGGTTGCGCTAGAGTCCGGACAGCATCCATCGGGGAGAATGGCATGTCGGACCGACGCGAGTTCCTTGGACAGCTCACCGCCTTGACCGCGGCAGCCGCGGCCGGCGTGGCGCTGCCGTCCCTGGCCATGGCGGCCGGCCCGCGGACGCCGGCCTGGCCACCCTACCGGGATACGGTCGCGATCGATGGCGCCTCGGGATTGATGCTGGTCTACCTGGAGGAGGGCGACCCGGCGATCGCGGGCGAACTGCGGGCCGCGCGCGATTGCGGACTGGCCGCGACCCTGCTTACCGTCGCCCCGGCCGGCCGCTTCTGGCTCGACGACGCCGCGTTCGAACGGGCCAGGGCCAACATCGACAAGTGGAATGGCTTGATCGAGCGCCATCCAGGCCACCTGGCCGCGATCCGCAGCCATGACGACCTGCAGCGGGCGCATGCGTCCGGTCGGGTCGGAATGATCTTCGGCTTCCAGGGCACCGAGCCGTTGGGCGAGGACATCGAGCGCATCCCGATGTTCCGCGAACTGGGCGTGCGGGTGATCCAGCTGACCCACAACCGCCGCAACCTGGTCGGCGACGGCTGCATGGAGCCGGGCAACGCCGGGCTCAGCAACTATGGCCACCAGGTGGTCGAGCGGCTCAATGCCGAGCGCATCGTGGTCGACCTCGCGCACGGCTCGCAGCGCACGATCCGCGAGGGCATCGCGGCCTCGAAGGCGCCGGTGCTGATCAGCCACACCGGCTGCCGCGCGCTGGCCGACCTGCCGCGCAACACCGCCGATGCCGAGCTGCGGGCGATGGCCGAGCGCGGCGGCGTGGCCGGGATCATCTTCTGGCCCTACCTGCGCACCGACACCCAGCCGATGGCGATCGACGTGGTTCGCCATATCGAGCACGCGATCGATGTCTGTGGCGAGGACCACGTCGGCATCGGCACCGACACGCCCATCGCGCCGGTGGAGCGCACGCCGGAGTTCGAGCGCAACAACCGCGAGTTCATGCGCGGGATGAAGGAGGACGGCATCTTCGCCAAGGACCGTCCCGACGACCTGTACACCTTCATTCCGGATCTCAACAGCGCCGACCGCTTCGACACCCTCGCCGCGCTGCTGTCCCGACGCGGCCATTCCGATGCGCGCATCGGCAAGATCCTCGGCGGCAACTTCGCCCGGGTGATGCGCGAGGTGTGGGGCTGAGCTTGCGGCAAGCGGGCGCGGGACCGCCGGTTGACGGTGTCCGCGGAGCCACCCGATGGCGGGACCGGCGCCGGGCTGTTTGAGCCCGTCGGCAGCAGCGGGGCCGGGCAGGCGGGCACGGGTAGGGCGCCTGCTTGGAACGATATGAAATATTATATCGTTCCATTCGCTTCCCTCCCGGTCCTTTTTGCGCGCCTTCCCGTTGCCGATGCCTGCCGCTCCGACCCATCGCCTGCCCGCCATCGACCTGCTGCGCGGGACGGTGATGCTGATCATGCTGCTCGACCACGTGCGCGAGACCTTCTACCTGCATCACCAGGTCGCCGATCCGATGGACCTGGACCGGGTCGATCCGGCACTGTTCGCCAGCCGCCTGCTGGCGCATCTGTGCGCGCCGGTGTTCGTGTTCCTGACCGGGTTGTCGGCGTCCCTCTACCGCGACAGACAGGGCAGCGACGCGGCCGTGGCCGGGTTCCTGCTCAAGCGCGGCCTGTTCCTGGTCGTGCTGGAACTGACCCTGGTCAACTTCGCCTGGACCTTGGCGTTTCCGCCGGACGCGATCTACCTGCAGGTGATCTGGGCGATCGGGCTGAGCATGCTGGCGCTGGCCGTCCTGCTGTGGTTGCCGCGGCCGTGGCTGGTCGTGCTGGGGCTGGCGCTGATCGCCGGGCACAACCTGTTCGACGGTGTGCGGCTGAGCGCGGACTCGCCCTGGCATCCGCTGTGGGCGGTGCTGCACCAGCGCGACTGGATCGAGCTGGGCGGGCTCCGGCTGCGCAGTTCGTACCCGCTGCTGCCGTGGATCGGGGTGATCGCGCTGGGCTATGCCGCCGGCAGCTGGTACCGCGCCGAGGTCGCCGCCGCAGAGCGCAGGCACTGGCTGGCGCTGACCGCGATCGGCGCGCTGGCGGGCTTCCTCCTGCTGCGCGCGCTGAACGTCTATGGCGATGCGCCCTGGGTCGCCGGCAGCGATCCGGTGACGACCGCGATGAGCGTATTCAACCTGACCAAATACCCGCCGTCGCTGCTGTTCGTGCTGCTGACCCTCGGGGTCGGTCTGCTGTTGCTGAGGGCGTTCGAATCGGCGCCGTCATGGCTGGGTTTCCTGGCCGCATTCGGCGCCGCGCCGATGTTCTTCTACCTGCTGCACCTCTACCTGCTGAAACTGTTGTACCTGGCGTGCCTGCACGGGTTCGGGCCGAACCGGGGGCGAGCTGTTCGGGTTCTCCGGCGTCGGCAGCCTGTGGCTGGTCAGCGTCGCGCTGGCGTTCGCGCTGTACTGGCCGACGCGCGGATTCGCCCGGTTGAAGGTGCGGCGTCGCGATCTGGGCTGGCTGAAGTACTTCTGACCCGCGTCGCAGCGCGAGGCTATTTGCGCCAGTTGGCCAGGGTCTGGCTCAGCTCGGTCTTCTCCTGTGGCGACAGCGCCGCGGACCCGCCCTCGCGCAGGCGCTGCTGGAGTTCCTCGACGCGTTGCAGCAGGGTCTGGTGTTCGAGCCGGGCGATCGCCTCGTGGAACTCGGCGCGCCACGCGGCTTCCTCGCCGGGCAGCGACTGTGCCGCCAGCTTCTGCAGCGAGGCCTGCTCGTCGCGGTCGGCGAAGTGTTCGATCAGGCTGCCGGTGCCGATGTCCGGACGCTCGTAGACCAGTTGCAGCATCTCGCACAGCAGGTCGACGCCGGGTTGGCGCAGCGGTGCGAAACGGTAGGGAGGCAGCAGCTCCAGCCCCAGTGTGGGCGACTGCAGCAGCAGGGCGATCGCGCTGCGCACCAGGCTGCGTCTGGCCGGTGCCGGGCCCGCGCCGGCGCGCGCGCGTTGCGCGGGGACGTGGGTGTCCGGGGTACTGGCGCGGGCGCCGACCCCGGTCAACTCGGTCAGCCGCTGCCGCATCAGGTCGGCGAAGGCGCCGTCCGGAATCTGCGCCAGCAGCGGCTTGGCGCGCTCGGCCAGCCGGCCCTTGCCTTCGAGCGTGGCGAGATTGACGTCGGCGGACAGCGAGTCGAACAGGAATTGCGACAGCGGGGTGGCCTGCTTCAGGCGCGCGTTGAAGCCGTCGCGGCCCTCCTGACGCACCAGCGAGTCGGGGTCCTCGCCGTCGGGCAGGAACAGGAAGAACGCCTGGCGGCCGTCCTTCATCCGCGGCAGCACCGACTCGACTGCCTTCCAGGCGGCGGCGCGGCCGGCGCGGTCGCCGTCGAAACAGAAATGCACGTCCGGCGCGTTGCGGAACAGCAGCTCGACGTGGTCGGGGGTGGTCGCGGTGCCGAGGGTGGCGACCGCGGTGTCGACGCCGTGCTGGAACAGCGCGACCACGTCCATGTAGCCCTCGACGACGACGATGTGCGGGATCTTGTTGTGCGCCTGACGCACCTGCCACAGCCCGTACAACTCGCGGCCCTTGTGGAACAGCGGCGTCTCCGGCGAGTTGAGGTACTTGGGCGAGTCGTCGGCGTCGACCACGCGCCCGCCGAACGCGATCGTGCGGCCGCGCCGGTCGAGGATCGGGAACATCACCCGGTTGCGGAACTTGTCGTAGACGCGGCCGCTGTCGTTGCGCGACATCATGCCGCCGCGCTCGAGCAGGCGCAGCCGGCGCTCGTCGCCGCCGAGCGCGTCGCGCAGCGCGTTGAAGCCGGGCGGCGCGAAGCCGATGCCGAAGCGTTCGCGGATGGCGGCGTCGACGCCGCGGTCGTCGAGATAGGCCTGCGCCTTGGCGTTGCCGTCGAGCTGCTTGCGGTAGAAGCGGGCGCAGGCCTCCAGTGCCGCGTACAGGTCCTGGCTCTCGGGATTGGCGTTGCGCTGCTGGGTCTCGCGCGGGACCTCCATGCCGGCGTGCCGCGCAAGTTCCTCGACCGCGTCGAGGAACTCGAGGCGGTCGTAGTTCATCAGGAAGCTGATCGCGGTGCCGTGCGCGCCGCAGCCGAAGCAGTGATAGAACTGCTTGGTCGGCGAGACGGTGAAGCTCGGCGAACGTTCGTCGTGGAACGGGCAGCGCGCCGAGTACTCCTTGCCCTGGCGCTTGAGCGGCACGCGCGCGTTGATCAGCTCGACGATATCGGTGCGCGCGAGCAGGTCATCGATGAAGGCGTCGGGGATGCGGGCCATGATCGGCTAGGATGCCACGCGCGGCGGCGGCTCCGGTCAGTCGGATTCGGGGTGGTCGGCGGCGTCGGCGAAACTGGCCGCCAGGCGCCGCAGGGCCTCGCCGTCGATGCGCTGCACGGTCCATCCGTCCATGCCGACCGCGCCGATCCGGCGATAGAACCCGATCGCCGGGGCGTTCCAGTCCAGCACGCTCCACTCGAAGCGGGCGCAGTCGCGCTGCACCGCCAGCCGGGCCAGGTAGGCGATCAGGGCATGGCCGACCCCGCGGCCGCGGAACTGCGGGCGCACGAACAGGTCCTCCAGGTACAAGCCGCGCCGGCCCTGCCAGGTCGAGAAGTTGTGGAAGAACAGCGCGAACCCGGCCGGCTGGCCGTCGGCCTCGGCGATCATCACCTCGGCCGCCGGCTGCGCGCCGAACAGCTGCGCCTCCAGCAAGGCCTCGGTGGCGAGGACCGCGTCGGGTTCGCGTTCGTACTCGGCCAGCTCGCGGATCAACGCCAGGATCAGCGCCACGTCGGCGCGGACCGCGGGGCGCAGCACCACGCCCGGGTGCGCGGTGGTCACGGTCTGCGTCACCGCGCTCAGCCCGCCAGGCGTTGCTTGACCAGCTTCGAGACCAGGCCCATGTCGGCCTGGCCGGCCAGCTGGGGCTTGAGCACGCCCATCAGCTTGCCCATGTCGGCGGGGGCGCTGGCACCGGTCTGGGCGATCGCCGCGTCGACCGCGGCCAGGATCTCGGCCTCGCCCAGCTTGGCCGGCAGGTAGCGCTCGATCACCACGATCTCGTCGCGCTCGACCTGGGCCAGGTCCTCGCGGCCGGCACCCTCGTACTGGCTGACCGAGTCCTTGCGCTGCTTGACCATCTTGTCGAGCACGGCGAGCACGGCGGCGTCGTCGAGTTCGACGCGCTCGTCGACTTCCTTCTGCTTGATCGCGGCGTTGACCAGGCGGATCACGCCCAGGCTGTGCTTGTCGCCGGCCTTCATCGCGGCCTTCATGTCGTCGGTGAGTCGTTGCTTGAGGCTCATGGCATCGGGTCCGTAAGGAGGGAAGGGAGAGGCGCCCAGGCTGGGCGCGACAACACAAAAAGCCGGCAGCGCTGGGCGCGGCCGGCTTCTTGCGGACTTCGGCGGCTCAAGCGGCGCCCAGGACCGGAGTCCCGGGCGGCTGGCGACCGCGCGCCGAGGATCGAGCAGCCCGAACGGGCAGGCCCGACCCGGCGTGCCTGGATCAGTACAGGCGCTGGCGCTTGGTCACATCGCGCGAGGCGCGACGGGCCTGACGCTTCACCGCCGCGGCGGCCTTGCGCTTGCGTTCCTGGGTCGGCTTCTCGTAGTACTCGCGCTTGCGGGTCTCGGCGAGGACGCCGGCCTTCTCGCAGGTGCGCTTGAAGCGGCGCAGGGCAAACTCGAAAGGCTCGTTTTCGCGGACTTTGACGCTGGGCATGTGGTATCTCGGTACGGGAACAGGCCCGGTCCTTCCGGGCGAGCCGCGTATGATAGCCGTATCGGGTCCTGCGTCGCAAGTCGTCCCGACGACGGACAATGGGCCGTTGCCCTTTGCTCGTTGTAGGAGCGACGTGAGCCGCGACCGCGCTTCCCGCGAAAACCCATCGCGGCTCACGCCGCTCCTACGGCCCCCAGCCCCCAGTCCCAGCCCCAGCCCAGTTAATGAAAGTCCTTGGCATCGAAACCAGTTGCGACGAAACCGGTGTGGCGGTCTACGACACCGACGCCGGCCTGCGCGCGCATGCCCTGTACAGCCAGATCGCCCTGCACGCCGAGTACGGCGGCGTGGTGCCCGAGCTGGCCAGCCGCGACCACGTCCGCAAGCTGCTGCCGCTGATCCGCCAGACCCTGGCCGAGGCCGGGTTGGGCATCGAGGATCTCGACGGCGTCGCCTACACCGCCGGTCCGGGCCTGGTCGGCGCCCTGCTGGTCGGCGCCGGCGTGGCCCGCGCGCTGGCCTGGGCGCTGGAGGTACCGGCGATCGGCGTCCATCACATGGAGGGGCACCTTCTGGCGCCCCTGCTGGAGGACGACCCGGCCGGGCGGCCGCAGCCGCCGTTCGTCGCCCTGCTGGTGTCCGGCGGGCATACCCAGCTGATCCATGTCGAGGCGATCGGCCGCTACCGGCTGTTGGGCGAGACCCTCGACGACGCCGCCGGCGAGGCCTTCGACAAGACCGCCAAGCTGATGGGCCTGCCGTATCCGGGCGGTCCGCAACTGGCGATGCTGGCCGAACGGGGCCGCCCGCAGGCGTTCCGCTTCTCGCGGCCGATGACCGACCGGCCCGGCCTGGATTTCAGCTTCAGCGGGCTGAAGACCCAGGTGCTGCTGGCCTGGCGCGACAGCGACCAGGCCGACCGCACCCGCGCCGATGTGGCCCGCGGCTTCGAGGATGCGGTGGTCGATACCCTGGCGATCAAGTGCGGGCGCGCGCTGGACGCGGCCGGTTGCGACACCCTGGTGGTGGCCGGTGGCGTCGGCGCCAACAAGCGGCTGCGCGCGAGGCTGCAGGCGATGGCCGAGCAGCGCGGCGGCCGGGTCGCGTTTCCGCGGCCAGCGTTCTGCACCGACAACGGCGCGATGATCGCGTTTGCCGGGGCGCTGCGGCTGCAGGCCGGCCAGCACGACGACGCCTCGGTGCGGGTGACCCCGCGCTGGGACATGGCGTCTTTGCAGCCAGTAGCGAGTGGATGAGTAGCGAGTGAAGAGGAGTGAGGAGTGAGAAAAGGCATTGGGTCACGGGCAACTGCTGGATCGAAGCCGCTGCCGCCATGACAATCCCTCCGTCGGCCCCGAGCTCTTCTCTCACTCCTCACTTCTTCCCTCTCACTTCTGCCCCAAGTAGCGAGTGAAGAGAAGTGAGGAGTGAGAAAAGGCAAAGGATCATGGACATCTGCTGGATCGATGCCGGTGCGGGGACGACAATCCCCCCCGACGGCCCCTGAGCTCTTCTCTCACTTCTCACTCCTCCCCTCTCATTTCTAGCTTCTTCCCTCTCACTTCTGGCCCTACCCCCATGGATCACGTTTTCATCGAAGGCCTCGAGATCGATGCCCTGATCGGCATCTACGACTGGGAGCGCCGGGTCCGCCAGACCCTGGTGTTCGATATCGAGATGGCGTTCGACAACCGGGTCCCTGCGGCGACCGACGACATCGCCGACACCTTGAACTACAAGGCGGTCAGCAAGCGCGTGATCGCCTATGTGCAGGCATCGGAGTTCGGTCTGGTCGAGACGCTGGCCGAGCGGGTCGCGCAGATCATCCTCGACGAGTTCGGCGTGCGCCGGTTGCGGCTCAAGCTCAGCAAGCCCGGTGCGGTCCGCGGCGCGCGCGCGGTCGGTGTGGTCATCGAGCGTTCGCGGGCGGGCGATACCCTGCCGGCGGCGGCCGCCGACTGAACCGGGGGGGCCTCCGCCGTCGCCGCGGGGG
This sequence comes from Marilutibacter maris, assembly GCF_006546735.2. Classification (GTDB taxonomy): domain Bacteria; phylum Pseudomonadota; class Gammaproteobacteria; order Xanthomonadales; family Xanthomonadaceae; genus Marilutibacter; species Marilutibacter maris. Next base: position 19,895 of record NZ_VICD02000132.1, read on the forward strand.
TTGAACCTGAACCGGACGCACCTACCCTGAAGGACTGAGCCCCAGCAACCCGTATCCATGCAAGCGCAAGCCGAATCGATCAAAGCCCAGCTCGACGCCATCGCCGCCCAGTCCGCCGGCATGGACTGGACCGTGACCCTGGGCGTGCTGGCCGGCCTGGTGGTGCTGGCCGCGCTGGTGGACTGGCTGACCCAGCGCATCGTCCGCCCGCTGGTATCCCGGGCGGTGCGGGTCAGTCCGACCAAGATCGACGATGCGCTGCTCGCCCATGGCGTGATCAAGCAGCTCTCGCACATCGCCCCGGCGCTGGTGATCCATTTCGGCATCGCTCTGGTGCCGAACCTGCACGAGACCCTGGTGCAGGTGATCGGCAAGGGCGCGATCGCCTACATGGTGCTGGTGGTCGCGATCGCGATCAGCGCGTTCCTGTCCGCGCTCAACGACATCTACGAGCGGCGTCCGGCCGGCCACAGCCGTCCGATCAAGGGCTACGTCCAGCTCGGCAAGATCATCGTCTACACGATCGCGCTGATCGGCATCATCGCGGTGCTGATCGGCAAGTCGCCGCTGGTCCTGCTCGGCGGCCTGGGCGCGTTCGCCGCGGTCCTGCTGCTGGTGTTCAAGGACACCATCCTGTCGCTGGTCGCCAGCGTGCAGATCGCCTCCAACGACATGGTCCGGGTCGGCGACTGGATCGAGATGCCGTCGCTGGGCGTGGACGGCGACGTGGTCGACATCGCCCTGCACACGATCAAGGTGCAGAACTTCGACAAGACCATCGTCACCGTGCCGACCCACCGGCTGATCGAGGACAGCGTCAAGAACTGGCGCGGCATGAGCGATTCGGGCGGCCGCCGGATCAAGCGCGCGCTGTACGTGGATCAGGGCAGCGTCGGTTTCCTCGACGAGGCGATGCGCCGCAAGCTGGGCCGCTTCGCGTTGTTGAAGTCGCACTTCGAACGCAAGAAGGCCGAGCTGGACGAATGGAACGCGCAGGCGCCCGAGCGCAGCGCCGAGCCGGTCAATGCGCGCCGGCTGACCAATCTGGGCTGCTTCCGCGCCTACGTGACCGCCTATCTCGAGTCGCACCCGAAGGTCGATCACGGCAAGACCCTGATGGTGCGCCAGCTCGAGCCGGGGCCGACCGGATTGCCGCTGGAGCTGTACTGCTTCGCCGCGACCACCGAGTGGGGGGCCTACGAGGCGATCCAGGCCGACATCTTCGATCACCTGCTGGCGATCCTGCCGGAGTTCGGGCTGCGCTTGTTCCAGCAGCCCGGCGGCGGCGACCTGATGGCCGGCATCGCGGCGCTGCGGGCGCCGCTGGACGCCGCCGCGTGAACCGGCCACGGGTCAGCCGCGCCTACCTGAGCCTGGGCAGCAATCTGGACCCGGAGGCCAACCTGGCCAGCGGCATCGCCGCGCTGCGCGAGCAGTTCGGCGCGATCGTGCTGTCGGAGGTCTACCGCACCGCGGCGGTCGGGTTCGACGGTGGCGACTTCCTCAATGCCGCGGCGGTGATCGAGACCACGATGGATCCGTATGCGCTCAATGCCTGGCTGCATGCGCTGGAGGACGCGCATGGCCGCGATCGCAGCGGCCCGCGCTTCGGCAACCGCACGCTCGACATCGACATCGTGCTGTTCGACAACCGTGTGCTCAGCGGCCCCGGCAACCTGCACATCCCGCGGCCGGAACTCAAGCACGCCTTCGTGCTGAGGCCGCTGGCGGAGATCGCGCCGGAGACGGTGGTGCCCGACGACGGACGCACCCTGGCGCAGCTGTGGGCGGCCCATCCCGATCACGGGGCGGCGATGGAGACGGTCGCGCTGTAGTGCGGCCGTGCCGCGGCGGGCCGCCTGGGGCATCATCGGCGGCCTGACACCGATACCGGAGCGCACGATGCAACGACGGGACTTCCTGCTGGCGACCGCGGCGAGCGCGGCGTTGACCGCGCCGGGCATGGGCTGGGCGCGCTCGGCATCGCGGTTGAAGGTCGGTCTGATCGGCGTCGGCATGCGCGGCCAGGTCCATCTGGCCGAGCTGCTCAAGCGCGAGGATGTCGAGGTCGTCGCGCTGTGCGACATCGAGGCCTACATGCTCGATACCGCGCTGGCGATGGTGGCCGCGGCCGGGAAGCCCAGGCCGCGCGTGTTCACCGGCAGCGATCATGCCTACGAGCAGATGCTCGCCGACGCCGACCTGGACGCGGTGATCATCGCCACCCCGTGGGAGTGGCACGCACCGCAGGCGATCGCGGCGATGGAGGCGAAGGTCGCGGTCGGCTGCGAGGTCGTCGCCGGCATCACCCTCGACGATCACTGGCGCGTGCTGCGGGCGCAGCAGCGCACCGGCACCCCGTACATGCTGCTGGAAAACGTCTGCTACCGCCGCGACGTGCTGGCGGTGCTGAACATGGTCCGCCAGGGCCTGTTCGGCGAGCTGGTGCACCTGGAGGGCGGCTACGAGCACGATCTGCGCGCAGTCAAGTTCAACTCCGGCGAGCCGGGCAAGCCCTACGGCGGCGGCGTCGAGTTCGGCGACAAGGGCTGGTCGGAGGCGAAGTGGCGCACCCCGCACTCGGTGCGCCGCAACGGCGAGCTCTATCCCAGTCACGGCATCGGCCCGTGCGCGATGTGGGCCGACATCCATCGCGGCAACCGCTTCGAGCGGCTGACCAGCTATGCCAGCAAGGCGCGCGGCCTGCACGATTACGTGGTCAAACAGGGCGGCGCCGACCACCCCAGCGCCAAGGTCGGATTCGCGCTGGGCGACGTGGTCACCACCCAACTGGTCTGCGCGAACGGCGAGACCATCCTGCTGACCCACGACACTTCGTTGCCGCGGCCGTACTCGCTCGGGTTCCGGGTGCAGGGCACCGGCGGCCTGTGGATGGACGTCAACAAGTCGATCTATCTGGAGGGCAGGAGTCCCGAGCCGCATCGCTGGGAGGACGCCCAGGGCTGGCTGGAGCGCTACGACCATCCGCTGTGGAAGCGCTTCGCCGCCCAGGCCGAGGGCGCTGGGCACGGCGGCATGGACTTCTTCGTCGTGCACGCCTTCGTCGAGGCGCTCAAGGCCGGCGACCCGATGCCGATCGACATCTACGACGCGGTCGCCTGGAGCGCGATCACGCCGTTGTCCGAACAGTCGATCCGCGAGGACAACCGGACCCTGGCGTTCCCGGACTTCACCGAGGGCCGCTGGCGCGACCGGGCGCGGATCTTCGCCCTGGGCGCCGACTACTGAGGGAGCTTCATCGGCGCGCCGGAACGGGCATAATTGGCCGCAGGGGGGATCCTTCGAGAGGATCTCAGGCACATGTTCGAAAAGTTCAGGCGCAGTTGGGCGCTGGTCAAGGCCAGCGCGTCGGTGTTGCGCTCCGACAAGGAATTGATGCTGTTCCCGTTGGTTTCGTCGGCCGCCACCGTGCTGGTGCTGGCGACCTTCGCGGTCCCGACCTTCGCGTTGCGCATCTTCGAGAATGGATTCGGCCCGGTCGGAGCGATCTGGGCGTTCGCGTTCTACTTCTGCCAGTACACCGTGATCATCTTCTTCAACAGCGCCCTGGTGGGGGCGGCGTTGATCCGGCTCGAAGGCGGCGATCCGACCCTGGCCGACGGCCTCAGGGCGGCGCGGTCGCGGCTGGGCGCGATCCTCGGCTACGCCGCGATCGCCGCCACCGTCGGCATGCTGCTCAACGCGATGAAGAACCGCGAGAACAACTTCATCGTGCGCCTGATCGGCAGCGGCCTGGGCATGATGTGGACGCTGGCGACCTTCCTGGTGGTGCCGGTGCTGGTCAGTACCGACGTCGGCCCGGTCGATGCGCTCAGGAGCAGCGTCAACCTGCTCAAGCGGACCTGGGGCGAGAACGCGATCGGCCAGATCGGGATCGGCACCGCGTTCGGGCTGATCACCGTGGTGGTGGTCCTGATCGGCGCCGGCTGCACCGTCGCCGCGTGGATGGTCTCGGCCGGGCTGGGCATCGCGGTCGCGGTCGTGTTCGTGATCGCCGTGCTGCTGCTGGGCATCTACCAGTCGGCGCTGAGCGGGGTGTACTCGGCGGCGCTGTACCAGTACGTGACCCGCGGCGAGACGCCGGCCGGGTTCGAGGACGTGCCGCTGGCGCAGGCCTTCGCCGGCAAGTGAGCGCAAGGGTCGGGGCGCGGCGCGCTGCCGCGTCCCCGGCCGGGTCAGACCGACAGCATCCGGCCGCCGTCCAGGTGCAGGACCTGGCCGGTGCTGTAGCGGGCATCCATCAGCAGCCAGCGCACCGCCTCGGCGACCTCCTCGGGGGTGCCGGTGCGGGCCAGCGGCGTGCGTTCGAGCATCTGCGCCTGCTTGAGGCTGCAGCTGTCGCCGGCGATGTCGCTGCCGTTGGGCTCCGGCCACAGGATCGCGCCGGGGGCGACCGCGTTGACCCGCACCTGCGGCGCCAGTTCCAGCGCCAGCGACCGGGTCATCGCCAGCAGTGCGGCCTTGGCCATGCAATAGACGGTGTGGTCGCGCAGCGGACGCTCGGCGTACAGGTCGGTCAGGTTGACGATCGCGCCGCCGGCCTGGCGCAGATGCGGGGCCGCGGCCTGGGCGAGGAAGAACGGTGCGTGCGCGTTGCTGGCGAACAGGCGGTCCCACTGCGCCGGGGTGGTGGCGCCGATCGGCGAGGGCTCGAAGGTGGAGGCGTTGTTGACCAGGGCGTCGAGCCGGCCGAAACGGCCGATGGTGGCCGCGACCAGTTCCGGCAGGCGGTCGAACTCGCCCAGGTCCGTCTGCAGCGGCAGCACGCTGTCGGCGCGCGCGTCGTTCAGCGCGGCGGCAAGCGCCTGCGCCGCATCGGTGGAGCCGCGGTAGTGCAGGGCGATGTCGTAGCCGGCCGCATGCAGATGGCGGACGATGGCGGCGCCGATGCGGCGGGCCGCGCCGGTGATGAGGGCGACGGGGCGGTTGGCGGGCATTGCGGATGTCGCGGAAGGACCGGCCCCGAGCGTAGCGAGTGAGCGCGTCACCGCCAACCGCTTGCCCCGGCCGTCGATGCCTGGGAGCGGCGAGGCGCCGCGCGGCGCTGGACTGACGGGCGTCGGCCATGGCCGGGTCGACACGTGGGAAACGATCCGGTCGCGACTCTGTGTTTTTCGGGCCCTGGGCTTTTCGTAGGAGCGGCGTAAGCCGCGACCGGGCGTTCATGGGAAAGCTCCATCGCGGCTTACGCCGCTCCTACGGGGTTCGCGGGCGCAGCCTCGGGGATCGCGGCTTGCGCCGCTGCTACGAAAACTGGGGCTGCAAGCGTCCGGGCTGCGATACTTGTCCGATGACCTCACTTCCGACCCCCGATACCGACGCGCTCGCCCACAGCGGCCGCCTGTCGGCGCACCTGCGCGCCGAGATCCAGGCCAGCGACGATGCCGCGATCCCGTTCTCGCGCTTCATGGAGCTGGCGCTGTACGCGCCGGGTCTGGGCTACTACAGCGCCGGCGCCAGCAAGTTCGGTGAGGAAGGCGACTTCGTCACCGCGCCCGAGCTGGGGCCGGTGTTCGCCGCCTGCACCGCCGAGGCGCTGGCCCCGGTGATGCAGCAGGTCGGTCCGGAGGGCCTGTTCCTGGAGCTGGGAGGCGGTACCGGCGCCTTCGCCGAAGTCGCGCTCAAGCGCCTGACCGAACTGGACGCGCTGCCGGACCGTTACGCGATCCTCGAGCCCAGCGCGCAGTTGCGCCAGCGCCAGCGCGAACGCCTGCAACGGCGGCTGCCGCCACCGCTGTTCGATCTGGTCGAGTGGGTCGACGGCCCGTTTCCGCACGACTGGGAAGGCGTGTTGTTCGCCAACGAGGTGATCGATGCGCTGCCGACGCCGCGCTTCGCGATCGTCGATGGGCAGGTGCACGAGGAGTTCGTGGTGATCGACGAGGCCGGCGACGGCCACGGCTTCGCCCGCATCACCCGCCCGGCCGACGCGTTCCTGACCAATGCGGTGCGCCACATCGAGCAGCGGCTGGAACGGCGGCTGCCGGACGGCTACCGTTCCGAGCTGCTGCCGCAGCTGCCGTACTGGATCCAGGCGGTGTCCGGCGGCATGAAGCGCGGCGCGATGCTGTTCGTCGACTACGGCTACCCGCGCGGCGAGTACTACCTGCCCGAGCGCAGCGACGGCACCCTGCGCGCGTTCTACCGTCAGCGCATGCATGCCGATCCGATGCTGTGGCCGGGCCTGCAGGACCTCACCGCCTCGGTCGACTTCACCGCGCTGGCCGAGGCCGGCGTCGGCGCCGGTTTCGACTTCGCAGGCTACTGTTCGCAGGCCAGCTTCCTGATGGGCAACGGGCTGGCCGGGGTGCTGGAGCGGATCGAGCGGATCGCCGACGAGGGCGAGCGCCTGCGCCGCACCGAGGAGGTCAAGAAGCTGACCCTGCCCAGCGCGATGGGCGAGCGCTTCCAGGTGATGGGCTTCGAGAAGGACGTCGAGTTCGGCACCGCCTTTCTCGCCGGCGATCTCAGCTTCCGCCTGTGAGCCGGGAAGCGTCGCCGCTGCTGCGCGGATTCCGCCGGCCCGCGCTGTGGCTGGGCGCCTGGCTGGCGCTGGTCGCGGCGGTGGTGACCGCCTCGCTGTTGCCGGCCGCGGAACTGCCGGCGGCGCCGTTCGACGGCGTCGACAAGTTGGAGCACTTCCTCGCCTACGCGGTGCTCGCCGCCGGGGCGGTGATGCTGTTCGCCCGTGGCGGGATCCACTGGCTGCTGGCGATCGCGCTGGTCGCGCTGGGGGTCGGCCTGGAGTTCGCCCAGGGCGCGCTGACCGCGTCGCGCCAGGCCGACGCTGCGGACGCACTGGCCAACACGCTTGGGGTGCTGGCGGGCGCCAGCCTGGGCTGGACCCCGGCGCGGCTGTGGCTGCTCCGGTTGGACGCGCGGCTGCCGTAACCGGCGCTCGCCTGGCCCGGCGGTGCCGGCATCGAGGTGACTGCCGATCGCGACCGGCGATCGGCGGGGTCGCTGAAACCGTTTTCTCCGTAACCGATTGATCTGGCTCCGATTCGCGTCGCCGGCGGCGCGGAAGCGGGGGGCGTGGGTGGCGCGCCGCAACAAGATCGCAATACCGCCAACCACGTCACAAGGATGGGCGCAGAAAAGGATTCCGACTGATTGCGCAAAGGTTAAGAAAGGGTAAATCTCGCTTCGGACCGGTCGGGGAAGGCCGGCGCCATCCGTCACCGAGCAAGGAAATCGAGACATGCCCGTCGCCACCCAACGTCACCGCCTGACCCTGGCCATCGCCGCCACCTTCGCCGCCGGCGCGTTCGCCGCGCCCGCCGTCCAGGCCCAGGACGCCACCACCCTCGACCGCATCGAAGTCGTCGGCTCGCGCGTGCTCGGTCGCACCGCCGAGGACACCGCGGCGCCGGTCGACATCATCAGCGCCGAGGAGATCCGCACCACCGGCGCGATGGAGGTCGGCCAGATCCTGCAGATGCTGGAGCCTTCGTTCAACTTCTCGCGCACCTTCGTCTCCGACGGCACCGACATCCTGCGCCCGGCCACCCTGCGCGCGCTGGGCCCGGACCAGGTGCTGGTGCTGGTCAACGGCAAGCGCCGCCATCAGCAGGCGCTGGTCAACGTGCAGCAGACCATCGGCCGCGGCTCGGCCGGCACCGACATCAATGCGATCCCGGTTTCGGCGATCGAGCGCATCGAGGTGCTGCGCGACGGCGCGGCCGCGCAGTACGGCTCGGATGCGATCTCCGGCGTGATCAACATCATCCTGAAGAAGCAGACCGACCACACCGAGGTATCGGTCGAGGGCCTGCAGTACTACGCCGGCGACGGCGAGATGCTGCACGGTTCGGTCAACACCGGCTTCAAGCTCGGCGGCGACGGCTTCATCAACCTCTCGGCGGAGGCGCGCAACCGCAACGAGACCAACCGTGCCGGCCCCGACAGCCTGCGCGTGGACCCGCCGCGGGTGACCCAGCGCCTGGGCGATGCCGACGCCAAGGACTACTACCTGTGGTTCAACAGCGGCCTGCCGGTCGGCAATGGCGAGCTGTACGCGTTCGGCGGCCTGTCGCGGCGCGAGGGCGACTCCTCCGGCTTCTTCCGCAGCGCCGGCGACAACCGCACCGTGCCCGACCTGTATCCGGACGGCTTCCTGCCGAACATCCTGACCACGGTCGACGACGGTTCGATCGCGGTCGGTTACCGCGCGCCGCTGGGCGACATCTGGGACTGGGACATCTCGATCAACCACGGTCGCAGCAAGTTCGGTTTCGAGGAGAGCAACTCGGTCAACGTCAGCTGGTGGTACGAGCCGATCGATCCGACCGACCCGTCCGCCGGCATCCACGGCACCTCGCCGACCTCGGCCGACACCGGCACCCTCGAGTACGACCAGACCACCTTCAACCTGGATTTCCGCGGCAGCGTCGGCGGCTTCAACGACGAGCCGATCTACCTCGGCACCGGTCTTGAGTACCGCCGCGAGAATTACGCGATCCGCGCCGGCGACCCGGTCTCCTACACCTACGGCCGCACCGACGACCGCGGCATCGACATCGTCGGCCAGACCGGCGACACCGCCCAGCCGGGCATGCAGGGCTTCCCCGGCTTCTCGCCGCGCGAAGCGGTCGACGAGGGTCGCCACAACGTCGCCGTCTACCTCGACGCCGAGACCAACCTCAGCGAACGCTTCCTGCTCGGCGCGGCGGCGCGCTGGGAGGACTACTCCGACTTCGGCAGCACGGTGACCGGCAAGCTGTCGGCGCGCTTCGACGCGACCGACGCGTTCGCGATCCGCGGCACCGTGTCGAGCGGATTCCGCGCCCCCGGCGTGCAGCAGCTGTTCTACGGCCAGCGTTCGACCAACCTCAACGCCGCCGGCGTGCTGACCGACACCCTGACCGCGCGCCAGGACAGCGACGTGACCCGGGCGTTCGGGATCGAGCCGCTGCAGGAGGAGACCTCGACCAGCGGTTCGCTGGGCCTGGTGTTCACCCCCAACGACCGCTTCTCGCTGACCGTCGACGTGTTCCGCATCGACATCGACGACCGCATCATCTTCTCCAGCAACATCCAGCCCGAGGCGGTCGGCAACGACGGCAACCCGTGCGCGGCGGACAACGCCAACTGTCCGATCGCGGCGATCCTGGACCCGATCGGCGTCGGCCAGGTGCTGTTCTTCACCAATGCGATCGACACCCGCACCACCGGCGTCGACGTCGTCGCCAATCACAACACCGAGTTCGCCGGCGGTTCGACCCTGAACCTGACCGCGCTGCTGCACTTCAACAAGACCGAGGTGACCGCGCGCCGCTCGCAGTCGCCGATCCTGTCGCCGGAAGCGCTGTTCGACGACACTCAGGTGACCCTGCTCGAAGAGGGCCAGCCCGGCGAGCACCATGTGCTGCAGGCGGTCTGGAACAAGGACGCCTGGCAGCTCACCGGTCGCGCCAACTACTACGGCTCGGTCGCCGGCGAGGGCTTCACGCCGGGCCTGAAGCAGACCTGGGGCGGCAAGACCCTGTTCGACATGAGCGTGCGCTACGCGTTCTCCGATGCGCTGTCGCTGACCGTCGGCGGCAACAACATCTTCGACGAGTACCCGGACAAGTGGGATGAGGTCGATGGCTTCCCGTTCCCGCAGCTGGGCTTCAAGTACGGCTGGGAAACGCTGCCGTTCGGCATGAACGGCGGCAGCTACTACGTGCGCGTGGACTACCGTTTCTGAGCGCCCGGACGGCGGGTCGCAGCGCCGACCCGCCGCCCCTCGCGGCCCGGAGCCGGAACTGCGACCCGGTGCCTGGAATCGGCAACCCGGAGCGGGTGCCGGCCTGGCAAGGTTTGCAATTTATTCAGGAACCGTTACATTCCGGGCTGAACGGCGGCTGACGGACCGATTGGGGGATCGCCCGCGCCGCGTTCATAGAGGGGGAGGGATGCCGGGCGGTGGGGAGACCGCCCGGCATCACTTTTTCTGCGGCACCGGTCCGGGCGGCCGGCGCAGCCCGCTTCTCAACCGCTCGGGTTGTCGCCACGCTCGGCGGCGATCGCCGCAATCCGCGCCCGTCGAAGGGCTTCGCCGATCGCCGGGCCGCTGAGTCCGCGGGCGACGTCCTGCGCGCGCACGCCCATGGCCGCGGCCAGGGCCGCGCGCAAGGCTTCGCCCTGGGGATAGGGCGCCTCGGCCAGGCCGCCGCGTCCGCGCTTGTCGGCCTCGCAGACCACGGCCAGCTGGGCGATCCGCTCGGGCTTGCGGAAGCCGTCGCAGCGGGCGATCAGGTCGTGCAGCGTGGCCGCGCGCAGCTCGCGCAGGCGGTGCACGTTGAGGTGTTCGCGACAGGCGATGGTGGCCAGCTGGCGATGCTCGTTCGGCACCTTCAGGCGCTCGCACAGGGCCTGCAGCGGCGCGACCCCGGCGTGCTCGTGGCCGACGTGGGCCGGCAGCTTCCCGGCCGGCGTCAGCGCCTTGCCCAGGTCGTGGGTCAGCGCGGCGAAGCCGATCAGGTCGTCGCCGGGCGCCAGTTGCGCGGCCATGTCGCAGACCAGTTCGATGTGTGTGCCGGTATCGACCTCGGGGTGGTACTCGGCGCGTTGCGGCACCCCGTACAGGGCGTCGACCTCGGGCAGCACCGCCGCCAGCGCCCCGCACTCGCGCAGGGTCCGCAGGAACGCCGCCGGCGAAGCCGCGCCCAGCGCCCGCCGCAGCTCCTGCCAGACCCGCTCCGGAACCAGTTCGGCGAGTTCGCCGGAGTCGCTCATCGTGCGCATCAGCGCCATCGTCTCGGCGGCGACGCTGAAGCCCAGCGGCGCCAGCCGGGCCATGAAGCGGGCCGCGCGCAACACCCGCAACGGGTCCTCGACGAAGGCCGGGCCGACATGACGCAGGGTGCGCGTGCGGATGTCCTCGGCGCCGCCGAACGGGTCGACCCGATTGCCGTCGGGATCCTCGGCGATCGCGTTGATGGTGAAATCGCGCCGGGCCAGGTCCTGTTCCAGCGTCACCGACGGGTCGGCGTGGACGACGAAGCCGGCGTGGCCGCGACCGCTCTTGCGCTCGGTCCGCGCCAGCGCGTATTCCTCGCCGCTGTCGGGGTGCAGGAACACCGGGAAGTCGCGACCGACCTGGCGGAAGCCGGCGTCGAGCATCTGCTGCGGGCTGCGGCCGACCACGACCCAGTCGCGATCGCCCGGCGTCAGCCCGAGCAGGCGGTCGCGGACCGCGCCGCCGACCAGATAGGCGCTTGGAATGTCGGGCATGGGCGTAGGTGGCATGGCAAGGGCTGCGGCGGACATGCGGGGGGCGGGTATACCACAACGCGCGTGCCGCCAGAGGACAAGGCGCCCGGTTGCGGCTGCCGCCATCGCCGTTCGCGGCGGCTTTGCGTCAACGCCCCCGGTCGGCCGCAAGCCGCTCCACCAGCGAGCCCAGGGTCCGCAGCGCGGTCTCCACCCGTGCGTCCCAGGGCAGGCCGCAGCTCAACCGCAGGTGGTGGCGGTAGTCGCCGCGGCTGGAAAACAGATGGCCGGGGAGGGTGCCGATGCCGTGCGCGAGTGCGGCTTCGAACAACGCCTGGCCCTCGACGCGTTCGGGCAGCTCCACCCACAGCGCCATCCCGCCGGCGGGGGAGGAGACGCGAGTCCCGGCCGGCCAGTGTTCGTGCAGTGCCTGGCGGTAGCGCTGCGCGTTGTCCGCAAGCGCGCGCTGCAGGCGGCGTAGGGCGCGGTCCAGGTCGTGGCGCGACAGGTAGTCGACGATCGCCAGCTGCGGCAGCGTGGCCGTGGCGACGGTGGTGAAGCACTTCGCGCGCAACAGTTGCGCGGTGCGTCGGCCGCCCAGCATCCAGCCGATGCGCATCCCGGGGGCGAGCATCTTGGAGTACGAGCCGCAGGTGACGACCGCGTCGTCGCGGTCGTAGCGGCGCAGGGGCGAGGGTCGCTGACCGGAATAGGCCAGCTCGCCGTACAGATCGTCCTCGATGATCACCACGCCGTGTGCGGCACAGGCGGCGACCAGGGCCTGCTTGTCGGCCTCGCGGGTGAGGCTGCCGAGCGGGTTGTTGAAATTCGGCACCAGGACCGCGGCGCGGACGGGATGCCGCTGCAGCAACTCGGCGACGCGGCGGGCATCGATGCCGGTGGTCGCGTGGTTGGGCACCTCGATCACGCGCAGCCCCTGTGCGGCGACGGCCTGCAGCAGGCCGTAGTAGGTCGGTGTCTCAAGCAGCACGACGTCGCCGGGGCGGGTGCTGGCTCGCAGGGCCAGGCTGATCGCCTCCATCGCCCCGGCGGTGACGACGATTTCGTCGGGGTCGATGTCCAGGCCGCATCGCGCATAGCGCAGGGCGATGCGCGCGCGCAGTGCCGGCAGACCCTGCGGCACCGCGTAGCCGAGGGCGGCTCCGGGATCGCGCCGCAATGCGCGCGCGGTCGCGGCGGCGAGCGCGGCGGTCGGCAGCAGTTCCGGTGCCGGGGTGGCGGCATGCAGCGGAATCATGTCGCGGCGGCCGAGCACGTCGAGCACCCCGAGCAGGGCCGGGTTGCGGACCGGTTGCGGCGAACGCGTGGCGTGACGGGCGGTGAGCGCGCGCGGTGCCGACGCGGCCGGCGCGCGCACGTAGTAGCCCGATCGCGGACGCGCCTCGACAAGGCCCTCGCGCTCGAGCTGCAGATAGGCCTCCAGGACGGTGGCCAGGCTGACGCGTTGATCGCGGTGAAGCCGGCGCAGCGAGGGCAGCCGTTCGCCGGCGCGCAGCGTGCCGCCGCGGATCTGCCGGCGCAGACGTTCGGCCAGCCGTTCGTAGAGCAGGGAGCGGGGCATGGCGACGCCTCCGTGGCCGACGCATCTGTACTGGTCGTTTTTGATTCTATCTGAATCTGTACCGGTGTCCGGCGCGTGCCTAGGCTGGCATTCCCGTCGTTTCGCGATCCCCCGCATGTCCCCTCCGGAACAGTCCGGCGCGGCGCCGCGTCGCGCGTTGCTGCAATTGCTGGTGGCCGAGGTGCTGATCGGTTCGGTCGGCGTGTTCGTTCTCGAGAGCGGCCAGGATGCGATCACCGCGGTGTTCTTCCGCTGCGTGTTCGGCAGCGCGTTCCTGTTGGCCTGGGGCGGGCTGCGCGGGTATTTCCGCGGCCTGCTCGGGCAGACGGCCCTGCTCCGGGCCGCCGCGCTCAGCGGCGTATTGCTGGTGCTGAACTGGGTGGCGCTGTTCGCCGGCATGGCGCGCTCGTCGATCGGCGTGGCGACGATGGTCTATCACTTCTTCCCGTTCGCGATCCTGGCGATGGCGGCGTTGTTCCAGGGCGAGCGCACGCGTCCGGCGGATCTGGGCTGGTCCGGCATCGCCTTCGCCGGCGTGGCGCTGAACGCCGATCCGGCGCGGATGCTCGGCGAGGCGGGAACGGACTATCTGCTCGGGATCGCGCTCACCTTCGTCGCCGCCATCCTGTGCGGCGCGGCCATGCTGCTGTCGCGCCGGATCGGCCGCGAGCGGCCGTTCGTGCTGGTGCTGGTGCAGTGCCTGGTGGGCGTGCTGATGCTGGCGCCGTTCGCCGACTACGCGGCGGTCGCACGGCCCGGCGCGCACTGGGCCTGGCTGGCCGGGCTCGGCCTGATTCACAGTGGCGTGTGCTACGTGCTGTTCTATTCGGCGTACCCGCACCTGAAGGTGGCCACGATCGCGGTGCTCGCCTTCGTCTACCCGGTGGTCGCGCTGTTGCTGGACTTCATCATCTACGGACAGGCGCTGGGCGCGCTGCAGCTCGCCGGGGTGGCGCTGATCGTGACCGGTACGCTGGGCGTGAACCTGCGCTGGCGGTGGCGTGGGCAGGTGTTGGCGACGACCTGGGGGAAGCTCAAGGGCGGCGCGGGCCACTGAGATCCGCGACACCGCTGCGACGATGCCGCGATGGCATCCGGCGGGCCGATACGCGCCCGCCGGCACGCAGGCGCCGGGGGCGCGCTCCGGCGGCCGGTCGGGCTCAGGTGTCGGTTGCGAGGATCTCCGGCAGCCGCTCCGTCACCGGCGTGGCCTCGATGCCGAGCCGGGCCAGGCCGTCCTCGCCGCTGACCGAGTCGAGCTGCAGCGAGCGCCAGTTGTCGCGGCTGATCGGCTTGCCCGGCAGCCACTCGCCGATGTCCGCCTGCAGCTTGCCCAGGGCCTCGGGCAGCGCCAGCACCGCGCGATGGCGGCCGCGCGCGCGCGCGGTCAGGCGGATGATCTCGGCCAGGGTCAGCACTTCCGGGCCGACCAGCGGGTAGGTCTGATGGACGCAGGCCGGGTCCTCGAGCGCGCGCGCGAAGGCCTCGACCACGTCGCCGATCCAGACCGGCTGGAACCGCGCCTGCGCGCGTCCGACCGGCAGCACCGGGGCGAACTTCAGCAGCCCGTCGAAGCGGCAGAACAGGCCGTCGCCGGGGCCGGCGATCACCGACGGCTGGAAGATCGTCCAGTCCAGCCGCGACGCGCGCACCTCGCGCTCGGCGTGGCCGCGCGCCTGCAGGTAGTGACTCTCGCCCAGGCCGGCATTGAGCGCGCTCATCTGCAGCAGCCGGCGCACATCGTTGTCGTGCATCGCGGTCAGCAGCGAACGGGTCAGCTCGGTGAAGACCCGCTCGAAACCTTCGCCGCTGTCGCCCTTCTCGTTGAGGATGCCGGTGAGGTTGACCACCGCGTCGGCGTCGTCGAGCACCGCGCGCAGGAAGTCGACATCGTGGACATCGCCTTCCAGCAGGCTGGCGTCGCGGGTCAGCTGGGCGCGCTTGGCGCGGTAGGCGGCCGGGTCCGGCGCCGGTCCGCGACTGAGCACGGTGACGCGGCGGCCGTCGTCGAGTAGGCGGCGCACCAGCGGCCGGCCGACGAAGCCGGTGCCGCCGAGCACGACCACATGGCGGATGCGCTCACCGCTCACCGGTTCGCCCCCTCCGCGCCGGCCGCGGCGCAGACGAAGCCCTTGCGCGGGCCCTGGGTGCGGCCGCGGATCCGGTCCTCCAGGCGCAGCGCGTCGCCGTCGAGCTTCCAGTCGTAGATCACGCTGAAGGCCAGCACCCGGGCGATGTACTCGCGGGTCTCGCGATAGCTGACGGTTTCGATCCAGAAGTCCGGGTCCATGCCCGGACGCTGGGTGCGCCAGCGCAGCAGCGGCGTCGGGCCGGCGTTGTAGCCGGCGATCGCGAAGTAGGGTTGGCCGCCGTTCTCGTCCATCATCTGCCGCAGATAGGCGCTGCCGAGGATGATGTTGGTGTCGGCGTCGTACAGGCTGGCGGCGCCGCCCCACGGCAGGCCCAGCTTCGCCGCCACCGCGGCGCCGGTGGCCGGCAGGATCTGCATCAGGCCCAGCGCGTTCGCCTGCGAGCGCGCGCGCGGATTGAAGGTGCTCTCGGCGCGGATCTCGGCCGCGACCCAGGCCGGGTCGAGGCGGTTCTTCGCCGCCTCGCGGCGCAGGGTGGCGTCGTGGTGGAGCGGAAAGCGCAGGTCGTACAGGCGCCGCTCGTCGGGGTTGGACAGCTGCAGCCCGAACACCGCGCGGTCGAACCAGCCGTTGGCCTGCGCGTACTCGACCGCGATCAGGCGCTCGGCGTCGCTGAAGCGCGACAACGCGTCCTTCCATTCGGCCACCGCCCAGCCGATCTTCTCCAGGCGCATCAGCGACACCGCGCGGCCCAGCGCGGGGTCGCCGGTGACCTTGGCGACGGCCGCGGCATCCGGGCGCGGTTGCAAGGGGCACAGCGTGTACGGGAGCCCGGCGCGGTCGGCGGCGAGGAAGCCATGGAAGTCGCTTTCGGTCGCGGTCTGCCGGTACAGCCGCTGCGCAGCCGCGCCGTCGCCGGTCTTTTCCCTCAGCCGTGCCTCGAAATAGCGCCAGCGCGATTCGCCGCGCTGCTCGGCGCCCATCTTGCCGATCGCGGTGAGCGCGGCGCCCCAGTCCGAGCGCGACAGCGCTTCGCGCACGCGCCACTCGTGCAGGCGCGGGTCGTAGCTGGCTTCGGGCACCGCATTGAGCCGGCGCGCCGAGTCCGGCAGGTAGGAGGCCACTGTCCACAGGGCGATCTGGTACAGCGCGCGGCCGTGGTCGGCGTCGTCGAACTGCAGGGCCTGCGCGTACTGCGGCAGCTGTTGCTCGGCGCGGTCGGGGTCGGCCTTGCCCAGGCGTGCCAGCCCCTGCGAGGCGACCCGGCGGCTGCGCTCGGTCCTGGGCCAGCGCAGGGCGCGCGTATGCGGGCTGTCGATGAAGGCGGCGTAGTCGTTGGCCAGCTCGCGTTGATCGGCAGGCAGGCCCCTGGCGATGCTGCGCATCATCCCCGACTGCCAGGCGTCGGTGGCCTTGTCGAAGCGTTGCCAGCGCAGCTCGGCGGTCAGGCCGCCGCGTGCGGCGAGCGTGTCGAACACCGGATCGCAGGCGTTCGGCAGCGAGCGGCCGCTGCTGAGCCAGATCGCCTGGGCGCGCGCGTTCCAGTCCTGGCCGGCGCGGCCGAGGGCCTGCTCGGCGTGCAGCTTGTGGCAGGCCAGCGGGGTGTCGTCGTCGCCATCGCGCCAGGCCGCGAGGAAGCCGCTCCAGTCCTCGCGCCTGGCCAGTTGCATCAGCCAGGCGCGGCGGAAGGTCTCGCCCGCGGCCTGGCCGCCGCGGCGCTGCAGGAAGTCCTGGGCGCGTGCGCTGGGCAGGCCGTCGAGGCCGCGACGCAGGCCGGCGTACTCGACCCAGGCGAACAGCGGATGGTCGGCGAGGTCGCGGTACTCGACGGCGCGGAACCGACCGCTCTGCGCCGCGCCGATGGCCTGCTCGATCCGCGGCAGGCGCGGGTCGGTCAGGGGGTCGAGGGTCGAGGCGCGCGCGGACGGACTGGCATTGGCGGTCGCGTTGCCGGCGGCCGTGGCGGGGGCGGACTGCGCGCAGGCGGAGGTGGCGAAGGCGACCAGCGCGAGGGCGAGCGCGGCATGCAGGGAGGGGGTGGCAATCATCGTCGGAACTATAGCGGAGCCGACATGAAGGAAAATTCCAACGCGGTTGCGGCAACGCGATCGCAAGTGCGCTTCGCGTCGCGCGGCCGCCCGTGCCGAGCGCCAGGCCAGGCCGGTCTCGCGGGGCCACCGGAAGGGGATGATGCCGGCGGATTTTCACGTACCCTGCGTGCCTGCTCTCCCACCTTGCGGATCGCCGATGTCGCTGCCGGTTTCGTTGATGCTGTTTCTCGCCCTGGGCGCGGTGGCCGGCGTGCTGGCCGGCCTGCTCGGGGTCGGTGGCGGACTGGTCCTGGTCGCGGCGCTGGCGTGGCTGCTGCCGTTGATCGGCGTTCCGCAGGACGCGGCGATGCACGCCGCGCTGGCCAGTTCGCTGGCCAGCATCGTGCTGACCGCGGCGGCCTCTGCGCGCGCGCACCATCGGCGCGGCAGCGTGCTTTGGCCGACGGTCGCCTGGATGGTGCCCGGCCTGTTGCTGGGCGGCTGGCTCGGCAGCGGCCTGGCGGTCAGGATCGACGACGACGTGCTGCGCTACATCG
>NZ_VICD02000133.1 GCF_006546735.2 Marilutibacter maris
CGCCGCCGGCCAGTGGTGGCGCAGCCGAGCCGGAGCCGGCGGACGACGGTCGCTGAGTCGTGGAGCTCAAGCCGGAGCAACTGGCCAGCCGGCTCGAATCCGAGCCGCTGAAACCGGCCTATCTGATCGCCGGCGCCGAGCCGCTGCGGGTGCTGGAGGCGGCCGATGCGGTGCGCGCCGCCGCCCGTGCGCAGGGCGTGAGCGAGCGTGAGGTGTTCGAGGCCGAGGGCAACCAGCGCGAGCCGGACTGGGCGGCGCTGGAGGCGAGTTTCAACGCTCCGAGCCTGTTCGCCAGCCGTCGTCTGGTCGAGCTGCGGTTGCCGACCGGCAAGCCGGGCAAGGACGGGGCGGCGGTGATCAGCGATTTCTGCGCCGCGCCCGCCGCCGACGTCACCCTGCTGGTGACCGCGGGCGAGTGGAGCAAGAAGCACGCCGGAAAATGGAGCGAGGCGATCGGGCGGATCGGTCATGTCGCCGTGGCCTGGCCGATCAAGCCGCACGAGCTGCCCGAGTGGATCGAGCGCAGGCTGCGCGGGCACGGGCTCTCCGCCGACCGCGACGCGGTGCAACTGCTGGCCGACCGGGTCGAGGGCAACCTGCTCGCCGCCGCGCAGGAGATCGAGAAACTGGCGCTGCTGGCCGGTGCCGACAAGGCGCCGCTGGACCTGGCGCGGATGCAGGCGCTGGTCGCCGATGCCGCGCGCTACGACGTGTTCCGCCTGGTCGATGCCGCCCTGAACGGGCAACCGGTGCAGGTGTCGCGGATGCTCGCCGGACTCCGCGGCGAAGGCGTTGCGGTGCCGGCGCTGATGGGCATGGTGGTGATGGAGCTGCAGCGCGCCGCATCGCTGGCACGGGTCGCGGCGGCGGGCGGCAATCTCGGCGCCGAGTTCAAGGCGCAGCGGATCTGGGATTCCAAGCAGTCGGTCTACCGGCGTGCGCTGCAGCGTCATCCGGCGCCGCGCTGGGAGGCCTTCGTCGGCGTTGCCGGCAAGGTCGACCGGATGGTCAAGGGGCGCGAGGCCGGCGATCCGTGGCTGGGACTGGAGCGGCTGCTGCTGGCGGTGGCCGATCCAAAGGCGGTGCGGCTGCTGACCGCGACCGCGGCCTGAGGGCGCCGTCGCCATGGACCTGTGGCTGATCTACGGCGGTACCTTCGACCCGATCCACAACGGGCATCTGGCGATCGCGCGTGCCGCACGCGACGCGCTGGGAACCCCGGTGCGGCTGATGCCGGCCGCCGATCCGCCGCACCGTCCGCCGCCCGGCGCCGACGCCCTGCAGCGGGCCCGGATGCTGGATATCGCGGTGGCCGGCGAACCGGGCCTGCGGGTCGATCGTCGCGAGCTGGAGCGCGATGGCCGCTCCTGGACCGCCGACACCTTGCGCGCGCTGCGCGAGGAGATCGGCCCGCGGAGGCCGGTGGCATTGCTGGTCGGCGCCGACAGCTTCCTCGGGCTGCCGTCGTGGAAGCAGTGGCGGGAGTTGTTTGAACTGGCCCACTTCGTCGTCGCCGAGCGTCCCGGCAGTCCGATCGACGGGGCACTGCCGGAGCAACTCGCCGAGGCGGTGGCCGGGCGCTGGGCCGAAGCGCCGTCGGCGCTGGAGCAGGCGCCCGCCGGGCGGATCTGGCGGTTGCGGCAGCCGCTGTCGGATACCTCGGCGAGCGGGATCCGGCGGCGGATGCGCGAGGGTGGCGACTGGCGCGGCGACCTGCCGCCGGCGGTGGCCGCCTATATCGAGCGGCATGGCCTGTACGGTCGCGCGCCGCTGCGCTCGCGGGCCGGCGGTTCCGGCTAGCGGACCGCGGGCGGTCTTGCTCAACTTGCTGAACCCGGGTTCCTGGAGGTCGGCGCGACCGCAGGGGCTTCGCTATAATCCTCGCGCACCCTACGTCCCTGAATCGACCATCCGAGCGAGCACTTGAGCAACCAAGCCCACGTCATCAAGACCCGTATTCCCGATCCGCCTCCTGCCGCCGAGCAACTGCTCAGCGCCGTGCGCGATGCGGTGGAGGCACTCAAGGCCAAGGATGTCGTCGAGATCGACGTGCGCGGCAAGAGCAGCGTCACCGACTTCATGGTCGTGGCCTCCGGCACGTCGACCCGCCACGTGAAGTCGATCGCCGACGAGGTGGTCAAGCACGCCAAGCAGTTGGGCTACATGCCGCTGGGCGTGGAAGGCGAGCGCGAGGCCGAGTGGGTGCTGGTCGACCTGGCCGATGTGGTCGTCCACATCATGCTGCCGCGGGTGCGCGAGTTCTACGCGCTGGAGCGGCTGTGGACGGTCGGCGACCAGCCGCCGGAGTCCGACACGGACGAGGCGCCGCAGGACGCCTGAGCAGGCGCCCGGCCATCGCAGGATCCGAAGCGTAACGGCGCCCCGAGGGGCGCCGTTCGCGTTTGCGCGCGGGGTTCAGAGTCCGCCGCGCGCCCAGGGGCCGGTGATCGCGAAAGTGATGCCCGGGGTCTGGATGTTGACGAACATCGTGCGTCCGTGCGGATCCCAGCAGGCGCCGGCGAACTCGTTGCTGCGGTAGTCGCCCTCGGCGACCACCTTGTCGGCGCCGGCGATCTGGCTGTCGGTCAGCTCGACGTTGTTCTTGCACAGGTAGAACGATTCGCCGCGACGGGTCAGACCGAGCAGGCGCGCGCCGGGGCCGTAGTTGTCCGGACTGGAGCCGCCGTCCTCGCACAGCACCACGCCGCCGCGCGGGCTGACGGTGATGTTGTCGGGATTGTTGCCGGCCAACGGGTTGCCGCTGACGAACAGCGCCTTGAGCCGCTGGCTGTAGAGGTCGAGCACCCAGACCGCGCCCTCGCCGCGACCGGGGCGGCCCTGGCTGTCGACGCCGGTGGCGGTGTCGACGATGAACATCTGGCCGTGCGCGTACCAGATCCCCTCGCCACGGCTCATCCGCAGGCAGCCCTCGGCCCAGGCCTGGGCGAACGGACCGCTGAGGGTGTCGCCGCTGCCGATGTCGGGGAAGCCGGCCGGCGCCGCGATCGAATCCATGTCCGGCTCCTGGATGTCGACCCATTCCAGCCAGTAGCTGTCGCCGATGTTGGCGACGGTCAGGTCGGCATTGGGCTTGCGGCGCACGCGCGCGGCCTGCAGACGGCCGCCGTTCTCCAGCGAGCCGTGGCGGCCGAAGCGATCGTTGGGGATGAAGCGATACAGGCCGGCCTTGTTGCGGTCGTCCTCGGTCAGATAGACGATGCCGGTGCGCGGGTCTACCGCGACCGCCTCGTGGCTGAAGCGGCCCAGGCCGACCAGCGGACGACCGCTGGTGCGTTCGGTCTCCGGATGCACCTCGAACACATAACCGTGCTTCTTGCCCTCGCTGGAGCTGGCATTGGTCTTGATCTCCTCGCAGCTGAGCCAGGTACCCCACGGGGTCGGGCCGCCGGCGCAGTTGACCAGGGTGCCGCCGAGGCTGGCTTCCATCTCCTGCCACTGGCCGTCGCGCCAGAACAGGTTGGTGGTGCCGCCACCGGCGCGCTGGCCGCCACCGAGGTCGCCGGTGTCGTACATGCCCGCCGCCTGGATCGGCGTGGTCGCGCCGCGTTCATGATTGCGGACCAGCACCAGCTCGGCGCCGTGCGGACGACCGCGACCGCGGCCGCGGCGCGGGTGGCCCTGGGTGTAGGCGCGGACCACGGCCATGCCGTCGTGGTTGCTCGGGCAGGGCTGGCCGTCGGCCATCATGTCGCCGGTCCAGCCGAACGAGCGGTAGCTGAAGCCCTGCGGCAGCTGCAGCAGCGGCAGCCCGGTGGTCAGGTCGGCGACCGGTTGCAGCGGGCCGTAGGGGCTGGGGACGGGTTCGAGCTGGACCGGGTCGCCGTGGCGCGGGCCGCGGCCGTGGGCCTGCGCCTGGCGGGACTGTAGGGCGCCGAGGCTGCCGATGGCGCCGATGGCCATGGCGGCGGCGCTGCCCTTGAGGACCTGGCGGCGGGACGTATCGAAATCGTGCATCTGCAACTCCTGCTGGCTGGGGGGTCAGGGGGGACCAGAGTGGGAACAACACGAACGGCCGCGGAACAGGGAGCGGCCGGTGGGGGGCCGCCCGACGCTAGGGCGCACAGATAACGGTCCGATGACCCGCGGGTTTCAGCGTGGCTTCCCGTGACCCACGACCGGTAACATTCGCGACATGGAGACGAATCCATGAAGGCGAAGTTGATCGCGGTCGGGGAGCGTCCCCCGGCCTGGGTGACCGAGGGCTTCGAGGAGTACCGCAAGCGGCTGTCGCATTGGCTGCCGCTGGAGCTGGTCGAGGTCGCACCGGGGATGCGCGGCAAGAACCGCGATGCGGCCCGGGCGATGCAGGACGAGGGCGGCCGGGTGCTGGCCGCGCTGCCGAAGGGCGGGCTGGTGGTCACCCTCGACGGCCGCGGGAAGCCGTGGAGTTCGGAGCGGCTGTCGCAACGGTTGGAGCACTGGCGCGGCCAGGGGCGCGATCTCGCCTTCCTGATCGGCGGGCCGGAAGGGCATGCGCCGGAAGTGCTGGCGCAGGCCGACGAATCGTGGTCGCTGGGCCCGGCGACCCTGCCGCACATGCTGGTGCGGCTGCTGGTCGCCGAGCAGCTCTACCGCGCCGCCGCGATGCTGGCCAACCATCCCTATCACCGCGCCTGAGCGGGGTGGCGCCAGGAGGAAAGCCTCATCGCGGCTCACGCCGCTCCTACGGGATGGTGGCGTATGACCCAGCCCCCTGAGTCAGGGGGCGATTCGCATCGCAGATGCGAATGGGGGTGTGGAAGCGCAACGGCGGGGCCCAAGGTTTGTGCAGCGAACCTTGGGAGATATCCGGGCGCAGCCGGATATCGTTCCCCCCTGACTCAGGGGGTTGGGGCCGTGCTGCATCGCTTTTCGTAGGAGCGGCGTGAGCCGCGACCGGGCCTCCCCATGAAAGCCCGGTCGCGCTCGCCCGTGCAAATGCCGCAGTGGCGGGACGGGTCGGTTACAGCCTGAAGTCGACCGGCACCAGGCCGATCGCGCGGATCGGGTGGCCGTCGCGGGTTGCCGGCTGGAAGCGCCAGCTCTTGAGCACCTGGCGCACCGCGGCCTGGTCGAGGTCGCGGTGGCCGCTGCTGCGCGAGACCGTAACCTCGATCGGCTGCCCGGTTTCGTCGACGACGACCTGCAGCAGGACGGTACCGCTGCGGCCCTCGCGCACCGCCTTGACCGGATAGCGCGGCGCCGGCGCGCTGGCGTAGGCGAGGCGGGCGCCGGTCATCGGCGACAGGTCCGGCGGACCGTCGTCGATCGCGTTGTCGGCGATGACGTCGGTGGTCTCGCCGACCGTATCCACAGGAGGAACGTGGATGTCGAGCGCTTGGCTGTCGGGCAGCGGGTCGGGCTGCCGGACCGGCGGACTGGGCTGCCGCACCGGAGCGGTCGGCGTGCGTTCGACCGGCACCGGCACCGGCGGCGGGGGCGGCTGGTCGAGCTTGATCGGCTCGACCAGGATGGTTTCCTGCTTCGCTTCGACCGGCTCGATCGACTGTGGCCGCAACAGCAGCATCACCGCGACCAGGTGCAGGACGATCATCGCCGCCATCGCCAGTATGCGATTGACGTCCGGCCCGTTGCCGTCCGCCAGCGCGGCCCGCCAGCGTTCGAAGCGCGACCCTTCGCCGTGGCGCGGATCGGCATGCTGCTGCTCGACGTGCTGCTGTCCAAAGGGGAAGCTGGGGGTCATCGGCCACCTCCATTCGCGGTCTGTATGGTTCACGAACGCGCGACCCGGGCCGGCGGGGTTGAGGCGCTGCCCGCCAATGCGAAGAGGCCCGCCGGAGCGGGCCTGTGCAATTCGCATCGTCGTGCGTCACGCCTCCCGGAAGAGGCGGGCGGCGATCACCGGCCCAGCTCGAACACGATGTCGAGGTTGACCGACAGGCTGCTCTCGCCGGCGGCGATCGGGGTGTCGGCCATCTTGCCGGCGCGTGCCATCGCCATCATCGGCATCGGCCGCGGAAAGCCGTCGCCGCCTTCGCTGATGCTGACGATGCGGCGGACCCGCAGCCCCAGCGTCTTGGCGTACATCCCGGCGCGGGCCTGGGCCTTTTCCACCGCGGCGCGGCGGGCCTCGTCGTAGGCCGACTCCTTGTCCTCGACATCGAAGCTGGGGCCGTTGATCTGGTTGGCGCCGGCCGCGACCAGCGCATCCATCACCTGGCCGAGCTTGCCGATGTCGCGCACGGTGATGTTGACGGTGTTGCTGGCCTGGTAGCCGGTGATCGTGGGCGCGCGGTCGTTGTTGTGCTGGTACTGCGGATGCAGATTCACGCCGCTGGTCTGGACGTCGCGCTCGGCGATGCCGGCCTTGCGGATCGCCGCGACCACCCGCTCCATCTGCTCGGCATTGGCGCGCATCGCGGCATTGCTGTCGGCGGCCTGGGTGACCACGCCGGTCGACAGGGTCGCCATGTCGGGCACGCGCCGGGCCTCGGCTTCGGCGCTGATCGACAGCAGGGTGCCGTCGGCGCTGGCTTGGGGGGCGGAAGTCTGGGCGTGGGCGGTCATGGCGGGCAGGGCTCCCAGGGTCAGGGCGATCGCGAGGGCGGCGGCGAAGGCGGGGCGGGTGAGGGATTGGGGCATGTTCGACTCCATCAGGGGGTGGGGCAAGGCCTGGCCGGTGGCGAGGCGGATCATCCGCAGACGATGCCTGTTCATCCGGTAGGACGAGGTGAACGGGTGAACGGAGCGTGAGCTGCGTCGGGGTTATCGATTCGGCATCGGCTGGCGCTCAGTCAGTGCGGGTTATGCTTTCCGGACCGTATGGTGATGTGGCGGCCGGGCCGTGCTTGAGGGGTCCGTGCCGTGTCTCAGGGGCGGGCCGTCCGGGCCCATTCAGTTTCCGGGAAGCCGGGTCTGTCGTCCGCCGCTTCCTTCCGTTCCGGGAGCCTTGATGCTCTATCTCGCTTCGAAATCCCCGCGCCGCCGCGCCCTGCTGGCCCGCCTGGGCGTCGACTTCGACACCATCGATCTGGATATCCCCGAACAGCGCCTTCCCGGCGAGGCGGCCGACGACTACGTGCGCCGGGTCGCGCGCGAGAAGGCCGGCGCCGGACTGCTCGAGGTCGTCGCCACCCCCGGCGCGGTGGTGCTGGGCTCCGACACCGAGGTGATCCTCGACGACGAGGTGTTCGGCAAGCCCGCCGATGCCGATGACGCGGCGGCGATGCTGCGCAGGCTGTCCGGACGCACCCATCGGGTGGTGTCGGCGGTGTGGCTGGTTTCGGCCGAACGCGAGCTGGAGACGGTATCGGAGTCGAAGGTGAGCTTCGATCGCCTCGACGAGGCGCGCATCGCCGCCTATGTCGCCACCGGCGAGGCCTTCGGCAAGGCCGGCGCCTACGGCATCCAGGGCGCGGCCGAGGTGTTCGTGTCGCGGCTGGACGGCAGCTTCTCCGGGGTGATGGGCCTGCCCCTGTACGAGACCGACGCCTTGTTGCGGCGGTTCGGGCTGCTGCCGGCGGCCGGGAGCGTCGCATGACCGAGGAAATCCTGGTCAACGTCACCCCGCGCGAGACCCGCGTCGCGGTGGTCGAGAACGGCATGCTGCAGGAACTGCACATCGAGCGCGGCTGGGCCCGCGGCGTGGTCGGCAACATCTACAAGGGCAAGGTCCAGCGGGTGATGCCCGGCATGCAGGCGGCCTTCATCGAGATCGGCCTGGAACGCGCCGCGTTCCTGCATGCGGCCGACATCGCCAAGCCGCCTCCGGTCAGCAACGGCGAGGGCGAGGAGGCACCGTTGCCGCCGGCGCCGACCCGGCCGATCACCGAGCTGCTGCGCGAGGGCCAGGAGATCGTCGTGCAGGTGGTCAAGGACCCGATCGGCAGCAAGGGCGCGCGCCTGACCACCCAGCTGAGCATCCCGTCGCGCTACCTGGTGCTGCTGCCCAGGGCGCGGGTGATCGGGGTATCGGCGCGGATCGAGGACGAGGACGAGCGTGCGCGGCTGAAGGCGCTGGTGGTCGGGTGTGCGGCCGAGTGCGCCGCCGCGCGTTCCGGCGCGGCCACCGCGGGCGAGGTCGACGGCAGCCCGGCGCCGACCCACGGCTACATCGTCCGGACCAACGCCGAGAGCCAGCCGGCCGAGGCCCTGGCCGAGGACATCGCCTACCTCGGGCGGGCCTGGTCCCTGATCGAGGCGCGGGTCGCCAAGGCACGGGTCGGCGAGCGCGTGTACGAGGACCTGAGCCTGCCGATGCGCGCGGTGCGCGACCTGATGCGCAAGGACGTCGAACGGGTCAAGGTCGATTCGCGCGAGACCTGCGAGCGCCTGCGCACCTTCGCCGCGCAGTTCATGCCGGGGCTCGACGAGAAGATCGAACACTACAGTGGCGCGCGCCCGATCTTCGACCTGTACGGAGTCGAGGACGAGATCGGCCGCGCGCTCGACAAGCAGGTACCGCTGAAGTCCGGCGGCTACCTGGTCATCGACCAGACCGAGGCGATGACCACGATCGACGTCAACACCGGTTCCTTCCTCGGCCAGCGCAACCTCGAGGAGACCGTCTACCGCACCAACCTGGAGGCCGCGCAGTCGGTCGCGCGCCAACTGCGGCTGCGCAATCTGGGCGGGATCATCATCATCGACTTCATCGACATGACCGATCCCGAGCATCGGCGCCAGGTGCTGCGGCAGCTGGAGAAGGCGATGGCGCGCGATCACGCCAAGTCGACCGTCTACGAGTTCTCGCCGCTGGGCCTGGTCGAGATGACCCGCAAGCGCACCACCGAGAGTCTGGAGCGCCAGCTCAGCGAGGCCTGCCACGAGTGCGGCGGCCGCGGCACCCTGAAGACGCCGGAAACGGTGACCTACGAAATTTTCCGCGAGATCGTCCGCCAGGTGCGTCAGTTCGACGCCCAGCGGTTGCTGGTGATCGCCTCGCCGCAGGTGGTGGTGCGGATCACCGACGAGGAGTCGGCGGCGGTCGCCGAGCTGGAGGAATTCCTCGGCAAGAGCATCCGTTTCCAGGCCGACGAGCAGTACTCGCAGGAGCAGTTCGATGTGGTGCTGCTCTGACCGCGGAGTTTGCGGTACCTGTTGCGGGGTTCGCGCGCGTTCGCCCCGGACGGCCCGGCGCATGAGCGCATGGCCGGTGGGTGCGGGGCCGTTGCCCGGTCGCGGGACGGAGGCCTGATGCCGACCCCGATGCGCCGCCGCCTGCGCATGGCCCGTCGCGGCCTCGGCTATGCCATGGCGGTATCGCTGGTGCTGGTCGCCTTGCTGCTGGGCGTGGCCAGCCAGTTGTTGCCGCTGGCCGAGCGTCATCCCGAGCGGATCGCGGCGTGGCTGAGCGAGCGCAGCGGCCGGCCGGTCGCGTTCGACCGGGTCGAGACCGAGTGGACCCGGCGCGGGCCGCTGCTGAAGCTCGACAACCTGCGGATCGGCCCCGGGCGCGATGCGGTGGTGGTCGGCGATGCCGAGATGCTGGTGTCGATCTACGAAGGCCTGCTGCCGGGACAGGCGCTGTCCGAGCTGCGCCTGCGCGGCCTCGACCTGACCCTGGAGCGTGCCGGCGACGGACGCTGGCAGGTGCGCGGTCTGCCGGGACAGCAGAAGGCCGGCGGCGACGTGTTCGAGACCCTGGAGGCTCTGGGCGAATTGCAGGTCGTCGGCGGCAAGCTGTCGGTGATCGCGCCCGCGTTCGGCATCGAGGCCCACATCCCGCGGGTCAACGTGCGCCTGCAGGTCAGTGGCGACAGGGTCCGCGCCGCGCTGCGCGCCTGGCCCCAGCTGGACGGCACACCGCTGACCGCGGTGCTGTCGCTGGACCGTCGCAGCGGCGATGGCACGGCCTATGCCGGCGCCCGCGAGGCCGATCTCGCGGACTGGCGCGGCTTGTTGCAGCTGGCAGGCGTGCGGGTCGAAGCGGGGCAGGGACGCGCCGAGGCCTGGGCCGAGCTGCGCGGCCATCGGATCACCGCGGTGACCGTGGATACCCTGCTGGAGGAGGTCGCCCTGGTGCCGGCGGCCGGCAATGACGAGCGCACGGCCCGGTTCGGCCGTGTCGAGGGCCGCGCGCGCTGGCGACTGATCGACGATGGCTGGCGCTTCGATGCGCCGGTGCTGCGGGTCGGCGAGGGCGACGCGCGCCAGGTGCTCGACGGCCTGGGCGTGGCCGGTGGTCGGCGTTTCGCGGTGCAGGCCGAGCGCATCGATATCGGCCCGTTGCTGGCGGTGGCGGCGTTCAGCGACCGCCTGTCGCCGGCGTTGCGCGATTGGCTGCAGCGCAGCCGGCCGCAGGCGGTGCTGCGCGACATCCGTGTCGCCGGCGAGAGCGGCGGCGCGCTGCGTGCGCATGCCCGGATCGAGCGCGCCGGCTTCCAGGCGCTCGGCGATGCGCCCGGAATCAGCGGCCTGGGCGGGGTGATCGACGGCGACCAGTCGGGTTTCGTGCTGAGGCTGGACGAGACCGCGCCGATGCGGTTCGACTGGCCGAGCGGATTCGGCGTGGTCCATACCGTCAAGCTCGCCGGCGACATCGCCGGCTGGCGCGACGGTGCCGGCTGGCGGGTCGCGACCGGTGCGTTGCGCCTGGACGGCGGCAGTTTCGCCGCCGATGTGCGCGGCGGCCTCGGCTGGCAGGGCGATGGCAGCCGGCCGCGGATCGACATCGCCGCACGCCTGGACGATGCCGCGGTGCCGGTCGCCAAGGGGTTCTGGGTTCATCACCGGATGCCGCCGGCGGCGGTGGCCTGGCTGGACGCGGCCCTGCAGGGCGGTACCGTCCGCGACGGCCGCGCGATCATCAGCGGCGATCTCGACGACTGGCCGTTCCGCGACCATCAGGGCCTGTTCGAGGCCACCGCGCGGATCGAGCAGGGCGAGATCCGCTTCCAGCCCGGCTGGCCGGCGGTCGAGGAGCTCGACGCGGACGTGCGCTTCGTCGCCGAGGGTTTCGATGTCAGCGGACGCGGGCGCATCGCCGGCGTCGCGATCAGCCGAATCGAGGCCGGCATCGATCGTTACGTCGGTGGCCGTCTGTCCGTCGATGCCGACGGCGACGGCGATGCCAGGCGGTTGCTCGAACTGCTGCGGCAAAGTCCGCTCGACGACAGCATCGGCGAGCACCTGGCCTCGTTGCAGGCCAGCGGTCCGGCCCGGGTCGGTTTCGCACTGCGGTTGCCGATGAAGAAGGGCAGCCATACCGAGATCGACGGCAGCGTCGATGTCGACGGCATCAAACTGTCGGATTCGCGCTGGGACCTGGCGTTCGACCAGGTCCGCGGTCGCGCCCGCTACTCGCGCGGCGGCTTCCGGGCCGACGGCCTGAACGTGGTTCACGAGGGACTGCCCGGGACCCTCGCGCTGCGCGCCGGAGACGGCCATGTGCGCGATCCGGGGCATGCCTTCGAGGGCGAACTGCAGGCTTCGATCCCGGTGCGCGAGCTGATCGCGCGGGTGCCCGACCTGGACTGGTTGCGGCCACACCTGTCCGGGCGCTCGTCCTGGACCGTCGGCGTCGATGTGCCGCGCGCCATCGACGGTGTGCAGGCCGCGTCGCGGTTGCGATTGGGCTCGGACCTGGTCGGCACCGCGCTGGAACTGCCGGCGCCGTTGCGCAAGCCGGCCGGCGAGTCGCTGGCGGCGACGATCGAAACGCCATTGCCGCTGGGGAGCGGCGATGTGCGGGTGGCGCTGGGCGATCGCATGGCGGTGCGCGCGCGCAGCGGCAACGGCCAGACCGGGGTGCGCATCGCCCTGGGCAGTACCGAGGTGACGCAACCGGCACCGGCGCAGGGTCTGATCGCCAGCGGCCATGCCGCGCAGCTGGATGCGATCGAATGGATCGCGCTCGGCCGGGCCGGGACCACCGGCGGCGCGATGCCGCTGCAACGGATCGACGTGACCGCCAGCGAGCTGCAGATGCTCGCCGGCGTGTTCCCCGACACCCGCGTCGTGGTCACGCCCGGCGCCGACGGTGCCCTCGCGGTGGCGACGTCCGGCGAACACCTGCAAGGGCGGCTGGCGATTCCGCGCAGCGGCGGGCAGGCCATCGTCGGCCGCTTCGATCGGGTCTACTGGCGCGCGCCGACGGTGGCCGCGGACGCTTCCGTCGCGCCTGCCGCGACTGCCACGATAGAGGCGAGCGACGTGGTCGACGCGGTGCCGGCGGCGATCGCCAGTGCCGAGGCGGACGCACTCGATCCGGCGGCGGTGCCGCCGCTGACGATCGACGTCGCCGACTTCCGTCTCAACGACGCGGCGCTGGGACAGGCCGGGTTCCGCTCGCATCCGACCGCGACGGGCATGCGCATCGAGCGCCTGCACACGCGCGCCGACAAGCAGAGCATCGAGGTCAGCGGCGACTGGAACGGCCGCGGCGCCGCCGCGCGGACCCGGATGCAGCTGGAACTGCGCAGCGAGGATTTCGGCGAGTTGTTCGACGGACTGGGGTTCGGCCTGGCCGGCCGGATCGGCGACGGCCGCGGCCGCGTGCAATTCGATGCCGGGTGGTCCGGCAGTCCGGCGGCGTTCTCGGCCGGTGCGCTGGAAGGGCGCCTGAGCATCGATGCGCGCGATGGCCACCTGCTCGAGGTCGAGCCTGGTGCCGGGCGCATGCTCGGCCTGTTGAGCATCGCCCAGCTGCCGCGCCGGCTGTTGCTGGACTTCGGCGACCTGTTCTCCAAGGGCTTCGCCTTCAACCGGGTCGCCGGCAACGTGGTGTTCGCCGATGGCCTGGCCCGCAGCGACGACCTGCTGATCGACGGACCGGCCGCGGCGATCGCGATCAGCGGCACCACCCACCTGCGCAGCGAGCGCTTCGACCAGACCATCGAGGTGCGACCCAAGGCCGGCAATCTGCTGACCGCGGTCGGGGCGATCGCCGGCGGGCCGGTGGGTGCGGCGATCGGTGCCGCCGCCAACGTGGTGCTGGAGAAGCCGCTGGGCCAGATCGCCGCCCGCGTCTACCGCGTGACCGGCCCCTGGAAGTCGCCCAAGGTCGAGGTCCAGACCCGCGAACAGAGTCGCCGGGCCGCGGCCGAATCGGCGCCACCGGCGGGTTGATTGACCGCCCTTCGGCACCCATCCTGCCTGTACCGGCGGCGCAAGCCGCGGCGAGGCCTTCCCGTGACAGCCGAGGATCGCGGCCCGCGCCGCCGTCGAGCTGCCGCAACCCCCTGTTTCCGGACAACCAACCCATGACCCAGCCCCTGCAACTGGCCGAATCCCGTCTCCTGCTTCCCGCCGGGCTCGACACCGGTGGCCTGGAGCGCGCCTTCGGCACCCTGCTCGGCCCCGGCGTGGATTTCGGCGATCTGTATTTCCAGCACAGCCGGCGCGAGAGCTGGTCGGTGGAGGACGGCATCGTCAAGGACGGCGCCCATTCGATCGAGCAGGGCGTCGGCGTGCGTGCGATCAGCGGCGAGAAGACCGGCTTCGCCTATTCCGACGAGATCAACGGCCAGGCCCTGCTCGAAGCCGCCGGCTCGGCGCGGGCGATCGCCCGCGATGGCCGCGTGGTCGGAGCGCAGGCGCTGAGCCGCAATCCGGGCGGCGGCGGCCTCTATCCGGCCGAGGATCCGATCGACGGCTATGCCAACGAGGCCAAGGTCGAGGCGCTGCGGCGCGTCGACCGGATGCTGCGCGCGGCCGATCCGCGCGTGCGCCAGGTGATGGTCAGCCTGTCCGGCAGCGTCGACACCGTGCTGGTCGCGCGCAGCGACGGCGTGCTCGCCGCAGACGTGCGCCCGCTGGTCAGGGTCAACGTGCAGGTCATCGTCGAACAGGACGGCCGCCGCGAAAGCGGCTACGCCGGCGGTGGCGGCCGCTACGGCTATGCCGAGCTGCTCGACGGCGGCCTGCCGGAGCGGCTCGCGCGCGAAGCCCTGCGCCAGGCCCTGGTCAACCTGGAGGCGATCGATGCGCCGGCCGGGGTGATGCCGGTGGTGCTCGGCCCGGGATGGCCCGGCGTGCTGCTGCACGAAGCGGTCGGGCATGGCCTGGAGGGCGACTTCAACCGCAAGGGCACCAGTACCTACGCCGGGCGCATGGGCCAGCGGGTCGCCGCGCCGGGCGTGACCATCGTCGACGACGGCACCCTGGCCGGCCGCCGCGGTTCCTTGAACATCGACGACGAGGGCACGCCGACCCACTGCACCCCGCTGATCGAGGACGGCATCCTGGTCGGCTACATGCAGGACACCCTCAACGCACGGCTGATGGGCATGGCGCCGACCGGCAACGGCCGCCGCGAATCCTTCGCCCACCTGCCGATGCCGCGCATGACCAACACCTACATGCTGGCCGGCACGCACGACCCGGAGGAGATGATCCGCTCGGTCGAGCGCGGTCTGTACGCGGTCAACTTCGGCGGCGGCCAGGTCGACATCACCAGCGGCAAGTACGTGTTCAGCGCGACCGAGGCCTACCTGATCGAGAACGGCAAGGTCACCGCGCCGGTCAAGGGCGCGACCCTGATCGGCAACGGTCCGGAGACGATGCAGAAGGTGCGCATGGTCGGCCACGACATGGCGCTGGACGAGGGCGTCGGCGTCTGCGGCAAGGACGGACAGAGCGTTCCGGTCGGCGTCGGCCAGCCCTCGTTGCTGATCGACGGGCTGACCGTGGGCGGCACCCGCGCCTGATGCGGACCGGCGTGTCGGCGCGGGGGCTCGACGTATGCGGCGCGGCGGATGCCGCCGCGGGCGTTCAGCCGTGGTCGTCGTCGGCGCTGCCCGCGTTGTCGTCGGCGTTGCCGGCGATGGCCTCGCGGACCTCGCGGAACAGCTCGCGGAACGCGCGCGGCGGCTTGTTGCGCTTGCGTTCCTCCAGGGTGTTGCGGACCAGCTGGCGCAGGTGCTGGCGGTCGGCGGCCGGGAACGCGTCGATGAATTCGGCCAGTGCGGCGTCGCCGTCCTCGAGCAGGCGCTCGCGCCAGGACTCGGCGCGGTGCATCGTGGCGACCTCGCGACGCGCGGCCTCGCCGCTCTCGTCCATCGCGTCGCGGACCGCGTCCAGGACCTCCTCGTCCTCGCGGCGCATCTGCTTGGCCAGGAACGCGAGCTGGCGCTTGCGGGCGATGTGCGAAGTGATGCGGCGGGTCTCGCGGATGTGCGGCAGCAGCGATTCCGGCAGCGGCAGGCGTTCGAGCTGGGCGTCGGTCAGCTCCGACAGCCTGCGGCCCAGTTCGAGTACGTCCAGCGCCTCGCGGCGTCGCTGGCTGCGGCTGGGGCTGAGGTATTCGCCGGTGTCGTCGTCGGTTCCACGCATATTCGTTCTTCTCTACCGCCCGTCGCACCGGCTTGCGCCGGCGTCGGGCCGATGTTTCCAATGAAGGGTCGTACCCGGAGCCGGCTGGCGCCGGGCCCAGAACAGAAAGGATAAGGCATTGGCCACCACCCCCCCGAGCATTCCCGTCCACGACGACAGTCAGGCCCGCCTGGACGCGCTGGAGGCGCTGTCCCTGAAACTGCTCGAGCGCTGTCGCGGGCAGGGCGCGAGCCAGGCCGAAGTGTCCTGCAGCGAGGAGACCGGACTCAACGTCAGCGTGCGGATGGGCGAGGTCGAGACGGTCGAGGCCTCGCGCGACCGCGGCATCGCGGTGACCGTCTACTTCGGCCAGCGCAAGGGCAGCGCCAGCACCGCCGACCTGCGCGAGGACAGCCTGGCGGCGACGGTCGAGCAGGCCTGCGCGATCGCCCGCCACACCGAGGACGACGCCGCGGCCGGCCTCGCCGATGCCGAGTTGATGGCGACGCCGCAGGCCGACGGCGGCTGGCGCGACCTGGACGACTGGCATCCATGGGAGGTCGAACACGATCCGCAACGGGCGATCGCGCTGGCGCTGGCCGCCGAGCAGGCCGGGCGCGACTTCGACGCCAGGATCGAGAACTCCGACGGCAGCTCGCTCGGTACCGGCACCAGCCTGGGCGTCTACGCGAACTCGCATGGCTTCATCGGTCGCGAGCGCGGCAGCCAGCACAGCATCGGCAGCGCCTTCATCGCCGGGCGTGGCGATGCGATGCAGCGCGACGGCTGGTACAGCATCGCGCTGGCCGCCGACGACCTTGAGCAGGCCGCGACGATCGGCCGCCGTGGCGCCGAGCGCACGGTGTCGCGCCTGGCCCCGCGCAAGCTCGCCACCGGCCGCCATCCGGTGCTGTTCTCCGCCGAGATGGCGCGTTCGCTGGTCGGACACCTGCTCGGGGCTGTCTCCGGCGCCGCCCTGTACCGTCGCGCCAGCTTCCTGCTCGACAGCGCGGGTACCCGGTTGTTTCCGGAGTGGTTCGCGATCGAGGAACAGCCGTTCCTGCGCCGCGGTTTCCGCTCGGCCAACTTCGACGCCGAGGGCGTGGCCACGCGCGAGTCGGCGCTGGTCTCCGATGGCGTGCTGCAGCGCTACATCCTCGGCAGCTACTCGGCACGCAGGCTAGGCCTGCAGACCACCGCCAACGCCGGCGGCGTGCACAACCTGCAGGTCGCGGCCAACGCCGGCGGCTTCGAGGACCTGTTGCGCG
The DNA here is from genome assembly GCF_006546735.2 of Marilutibacter maris. Lineage (GTDB taxonomy): Bacteria > Pseudomonadota > Gammaproteobacteria > Xanthomonadales > Xanthomonadaceae > Marilutibacter > Marilutibacter maris. The sequence continues at coordinate 16,482 of NZ_VICD02000133.1, forward strand.
GCATGGGCCGCGGCCTGCTGGTCACCGAGCTGATGGGGCAGGGCGTCAACAGCATCACCGGCGATTACTCGCGCGGCGCGGCCGGATTCTGGGTCGAGAACGGCGAGATCGCCTATCCGGTCGACGGCATCACCGTCGCCGGCAATCTGAAGGACATGTTCCGCGCGATCGAGGCGGTCGGCAGCGATGTCGACCCGCGTTCGCACGTGCGCACCGGCTCGATCCTGATCGGCGCGATGACCGTCGCCGGCGAGGGTTGAGCGAGGGTCGAGGCGACGACGGCGCCTCCGGGCGGAGGCCGCCATGGCTTCCGGCAGTTGACGGGCAGGAGCGATCAGCCGACAGTGAGAGGTCTGAAACCTTCGTCCGAACCTTCAGGGAGATCCACGATGAGCGGTACCCAAGACCCGAACGAGCCGTCCCAGACGCCGCCCCCGCACAACGAGCCGCCGGCGTCTCCGCCGCCGCCGCAGGCCGCGCCCGAATCGGCCTCGACCGATGCGGCCGGCAGCGACGACCGCAACCTGGCGATGCTGACCCATCTCTCGGGTCTGCTCTTCAGCGTGGTGATGCCGCTGGTCGTGTGGCTGATCAACAAGGACAACTCCGCCAAGGCCTATCTCAACGAGCAGGCCAAGGAAGCGTTGAACTTCCAGATCACCATCATGATCGCGTTCGTCGTCTCCTTCATCCTGACCTTCGTCATCATCGGCGCGCTGCTGATGCCGCTGGTGGGACTGGCGAACCTGATCCTGTGCATCGTCGCGGCGGTGAAGACGGCGAACGGAGAAAACTTCCGCTATCCGTTCACCCTTCGCCTGATCAGCTGAGTCCGATCGGTCGATTGCGCGTTCCGCGCGGCATCACGACAACGCCGGCCCAGTGCCGGCGTTGTTCGTTTACAGCGATCGCTAGCGGTCGCGTTCGATGGCGAGGCGGCCCAATGCGCCCAGCGCCGAGGCGCTCTCGCCGAAATCCGACAGGGCCGCGTCCATCGTCGTGGCGAGGTCGGACAGCAGGCAGCGCGAGGCGACCATGCCGATCAGCGCGGGGAAGGTCGCCTTGGCCTGCACCAGGTCCTTGCCCGCGGTCTTGCCGAGCGTGGTGCTGTCGCTCTCGATGTCGAGGATGTCGTCGCGGACCTGGAACGCCAGTCCCATCGCGTCGGCGAAGCGGTCGAGGGCCTCGGTCTGCTCCCGCTCGGCACCGCCGCACAGCGCGCCCATCCGCACCGCCGCGCGGATCAGCGCTCCGGTCTTGAGCGCATGCAATCGCTTCAGGGCCTGCACCGACATCGCGTGGCCGTTGCCGGTCGCATCCAGGTCCAACGCTTGTCCGCCGCACATGCCGGCCGCGCCGGAGGCGCCGGCCAGCACCCGGAACAGTGCGACCCGGGTCGCATCCGGCACCGGGGCGTCGGCGAGCAGCTCGTAGGCGCGCGTCTGCAGGGCGTCGCCGGCAAGCACCGCGGTCGCTTCGTCGAAGGCGACGTGCACGGTCGGCTGACCGCGGCGCAGCGCATCGTCGTCCATGCACGGCAGGTCGTCGTGGACCAGCGAATAGGCGTGGATCAGTTCGATCGCGGCGGCCGGCGCATCCAGGGTCTCGGGGGCGGCACCGCACAGCTCGCCGCTGGCGTAGACCAGCATCGGCCGCATCCGCTTGCCGCCGAGCAGGACCGCGTGACGCATCGCCGCATGAAGTCTGCGTGGCGCAGCGTCGGGGTCGGGCAGGCAGCGGGCCAGCGCCGCGTCCGCGCGCGCGCGCCAGCGCGCGAAATCGCGCTCAGACATCGTCGGAGCGGGGAGCGTCGGCGGCGTCGAATGGCCGCCCGCTGGCAGGGTCCTGTGGATCGCTGAGCAGACGCACGCGCAGCTCGGCCTGTTCGAGCGCGGCCTGGCACTTGCGATACAGGCCGACGCCGCGTTCGTAGGCGGCGAGCGAGTCTTCCAGACTCATCTCGCCTTGTTCCATCTTCTCGACCAATTGTTCGAGCGCGTCCAGCGACTGCTCGAAATCGGCGACCGGCGAGGCTTCGGTGGCGGGTTTCTTGGCCATGGGGGAAGTCTATCGCCTTGGTCGCCGCTTTTGTGGGTGCGTGGGGCGATCGCGGACGTGGCGCAAGCTGCGATAGCGCTTTCATGGGAAGGCCCAATCGCGACTCTCGCCGCGCCTACAGTGGCTCGGGCGATTCCTGCGAAGGCGGACCGTCGTGCCACAGCAGCCGCGCCTGCCGGGCGCGCAGCCAGTCGTCGAAGGCCGCCGAGTAAACCAGGTCGCCGGCGGCCAGCAGCTGGTTGGAGCCGTCCTCGAGCAGCGGCAGCCGCTCGCGCACCCAGGGTGGCACTTCGAGGTCCTGCAGCACCTGCTTGAGCGCATGGTGGTGACCGCGGCCTGGCAGGACGATGCGCTCGCCGCCGCGGCGGGCGCGCACCCGGCACGGCGCCGGCAGGGCCTCGGTGCCTTCCAGACACAGGGTGCCGCCGCCGGGCAAGGTCAGCGGCTGACGGCCGTCCCATCCCAGGTCGAGGTCGTCGGGCAGGGCGGAACGTTCGCGGTCGGCATGCAGCAGGCCGCGCCAGC
>NZ_VICD02000134.1 GCF_006546735.2 Marilutibacter maris
CCAGCGGCGGGTGTCCGGCAGCGGCTCGCCATGCCGCAGCGGACCGGGCAGGGCGGTCGCCAGCGCTTCGCCGAGCGGGGCGTGGGTGTAGCGGGCCAGCCAGCGCAGCGAGTCGAGCAGTTCGCCATGCAGCAGGGGGGCCGGGTCGAGCCGGGCCGCCACCGTCTTCAGTTCCGCCGGCGCGGTGTCGGCGTCGGCCACCGCGGCGACCACCCCGACCTTCTCGCCATTGCGCCCGAACGGGACCCGGACCCGGCAGCCGACCGGATCGCTGCCGTCGTCGCCGGCCGGCGGCAGGTAATCGAACAGCCTGGGCAGCGGAATCGGCAGTGCGACCTGCCAGACCGTTCGCGATGGGGCAGCGGCGGCGGTCGGTTCGGAGGACGGGACGGGGGGCATCGCGGCAGTCTAGGGCGCGCCCCGCGATCGCGACAGGCCGGCGGCCGGATCGACACGGCACAGGCATCCGCGGATCACCCCGCGTCAACGCCAGGTGATGTGTCAGTTGCGGGTCAAAGTTCCCTCCTGCGTGATGAACGTCACGCAAGTTACCGTAGCCAAAGGAGAAATTTCCTTATCCACATTGACTGTGGATAACTCTGTGCATGCCGTGTCGGCAGATCGGCGTAACCCCATTGCAACAAGCCTTCCCGCCAGCTTGGCTAAAAAATAGCCATCGCCATATTTCCCTTTTGTATCAATGGCTTGGCCGTGAAACATTGGCGACATCCAAGGCCGCAGGTTTGCCCCTACCAGGCAAGTGACGCTTTCTTTACTGCTGTGCACAACCGCATGAAGGGCGCAAACCCCGCCCCGCCTTGCGGAGCACGGAATACGTCGATGTCAAGCCTGAATCGGCGACCCTGTCACATGCGTCAGCGGGTTCGCCGACCGGGGGCCCGAAACCGCGCCGTCGGGCCGATCCGGGTTTGCCGGTGCAGTTCAGCGGCGCGTGGCTATGATGCCCGCACGAGGGCCGTCGGCCGTCGATCTCCCCCGCAGACCTCCGCCGCCCGACCCGTGTCCGACCGCGCACGCCGCGAACCTCGTCCCGCCTCCGCCGCACTGGCCGCGTTCATGCGTGGGGTCGAGCGGCGGGCCGCGGTGCTGGCCGAGCTCCAGGCCGGCGATGCCGCGATCGGCGATGCCGCGGTCGAGGCCGCGCTGTACGCATTCCGCTCCGAGACCGACTACCTGTCGATGAACGAGTGGCCGCAGTGCTTCTGGGCGGTGCTGCTGGCGCAGCCTTCTCTGCAGCGGCATGTCGGGGTCTCGATCGCACTGGAGGCGACCGATCGCCTGGCCGAGCTCGGCCATGGGCCGCGCGCCGCGGTGCTGCTGCATATGGCCGCGGGATTGGGCGAGGACGATGCCGCCCGGGTCATGGGCATCAGTCCGGCCAGCTACCGCCTGGCCCTGCACAAGGCGATGGCCGATCCCGGTGGCGGGCTGTCCGGGGAGCAGGTCTGGCTGCAATTGCGCGAGCAGGTGCAGCGGCGTATCCGCGGCCTGTCGGAGGCGCGCCAGTCGCGCCTGGCCCAGGCCCGCGAGACCGCCTTGGCGGGCGCCCTGCCCGAACCGGCGGCGGAAGCGCCAATGCCCCGCGTCGAGCCCCGGCCGTCGCCGTCGCCGCGTCGTCGCGGCCTGATCGCGCTGCTGTGGCTGTTGCTGGCGCTGTGCGCGCTGGCCTTCGTCGCCACGTTCTGGTGGCCATTCCGGGGCCTGGGGCCGTTCGCCTCGTGGTCGCCGGCCATCGACGGCACCGTGCGGGTCGAGCCGCTGTCGGCCGCCGAACCGCCGGCGCGGACCTACGACGGGGTCGCCGCGCTGGTCGCGCACCCCGACTTCGAACGCCTGGCCGACCCCGAAAATGCCGCGATCGCCGACGATCTGGCGTTCTACAGCTGGCTCGCGGCGGAGGCGGACGGCCCCCCCGATCCAATGCTGCCGACCCTGGCGGAGGGTGGGGAGCACGCGGTTCCCGGGCCGGACGAAACGTCCAGTGGCCCCGAAACGGATACCGGCGATGCGCTCTAGCAGATCCTGGCCGGCGGGACTGATGGCGGTGGCCGGGATCGTGGCCGCCGGGGGCCTCGCGGGCGTCCCGACCCTGGCGGCGACGCCGTTGCCGGGCGGCACGGCGGCCTCCACCGCGACGCCTGTCGATCACGACGATCGCGATGATCGCGCCGCCGGGGCGGTCGCCACGACCGCGGTCGCGCCGGTCTCGCCAGTATCGTTGGACGCCCTGCCCGCGCCCCTGGCCGAGCTGTTGTCGCGACTGCCGGAAGCCGACGCGATGCGCCTGCGCCGGCACGCGGTGCGTTGGCAGGCGTGGTCGCCGCCGCAGCGCGCGGCCTTTGCCGAGCGGGTCGTGGGCTGGGACGGCCTGGACGCGGATACCCGCGGCGGGCGCCGCGAGGCCTGGCACGCCTGGCAGGCGCTGCCGGAACCCCAGCGCGAACGGCTGGGCGAGATGGCGCGCGGGTTCGCGCAGCGACCGGAAGCGGAGCGCGCCGAGCTGCGCAAACGCTTCGCCGCGCTGCCGCGGGAACAACGCCGGGGCTGGCTGCTGGGACCGGCGCTGGGCGCCGACTATCCGCTGCTGCACCCGCTGCTGGCGCAGCTCCCGGCCGAACAGCAGGCGCCGTTGCTGGACGTGCTGCACTCGATGAGCGCGGCCCAGCGCCGGCAGTTGGGCGTGCTGGTCCAGCGCACTCCGCCGCAGGCGCGCGACGCCCTGCGCCGGGAGTTGATCGCGACACCGGGCGAGCGCCTGCAGCAGTGGCTGTGGGAGCGGCTGGAGCGCTGAGCCGCGGTCAGTCGCCGGCAGGCGGCGATACCGCCATGACCCGCCGGGAGGCCACGAAACGGCCGCCGAAGCGCGCCAGGCCGTCGGCGCGCATGCGCGGAGCGTGTTCGCGCAGATAGTCCTCCAGCGCCGCGGTGTCGCGCAGCCGGTACTGTACGCACAGCGCGACCCGGCCGCCCGCCGGTTCCGGATCGACGACATCGAACACCCGCGCGCCGAGGAAACCCGGCAGCGCGCGGATCTCGGCCACGTGCGCGTGCAACCAGACCCGGAAGGCATCGATCGCCGCCGCCTCGACATCGAGGTTGACCTCGTAGACGACGCCGCGGTCGCGGGCGGTCATCGGCATGCGCTCATACCGGCTTCGCCAGCGCGGCGATGAACATGATGCTGGCGGCGAAGGCGAGCAGGAAGCAGTACACATAGCCCAGGGCGAGGAACTTGATCGTGGTCATCAGCCAGCCCTGGCGATAGACGCGCTTCTGCATCAGCAGCAGGTAGATCGGCATCCAGCACAGGATCGCGATCGCGACCAGGCCGATTCCGCTCGACAGCCAGCCCGCCACGCCCGCGAGCGCGTTGCCCAGCGCGCTGAGCAGGAAGGTCGCCGCCAGCGCCAGCAGCAGGAAACAGTGGCTGTACAGCGCGACCACCATGTGCTCCAGGTACAGGCGGCGCTTGAACAGGTAGGCGAGCTTGAGCAGCAGCGCGAACACCGGCACCAGCAGGAACAGCGCCGACGGCAGCGAGGCCATGAAGGCCTGGAAACCCAGCTCCGGACGCTCCCAGAACCGCTTGCCGTTGGCCATCGCATAGCCGAGCTTGCGGTTGACCCAATCGTTGGCGAACTGAGGCAGCCAGGCGATCCGGACCGGGTTGAGTTTGGGATCGAAGGCCTCCGAGTCGCTGGTGAACAAGGGGCCTTCCCATTCCACCCCGTCGTCAGCGGGCGTGGCCTCGCCGCCTGCGCCGGTGTCTTCGGGCTCCGTTGCCTCCGCTACGGCGGTGGCCGGGGCGGCTGCCGCGGCTGGCGCCCCGGTGGCGTCGGCGGGCGCCGCCTTGTCCGCCTTGCGGCGCAGCTGTTCGATGCGGTTGTCGGCCTCGCCGCGGATCCGCACCTCGCCGGCGATCATCGTCGCGTCCAGGCCCGGGATCGGCGCTTCCCGGGCGAACGCCTCGCGGGCCTGGGCGAACTCGGCCAGCAGCCGGTCGCGCTCGCGTTCGACCTCCTCGACCGTCGCCGCATCCGAGATGCCCGAGATGTCGATGTCGGTGACGCCGGGCACGGACGCGCCCTCGGTCTGGCCGGCCACGCGGTTGTTCTCGACGTGGATCGTCGCCGCGCCGATGAAGAAGGTCAGCACGCTGAGGATCACGAACAGCCGCAGCGGCGGGATGTAGCGCACCCGGTGCCCGGCCAGGTATTCGACCGCGGCCTTGCCCGGCGACATCAGGTCGCGCAGGGTGCGGAACACGCGCCCGTCCAGGTGCCAGAACGACTCGAACACCTCCTCGATCGCGTGGGCGACGTGGCGGACCGGGTCGTGGGTGGACTGGCCGCAGGCATGGCAGTAGTGCCCGTGCAGCGGGGCATCGCAGTTCGCGCACAGGCCGTGTTCGGGCAGCGGCGGGACGGCATCGGCCGGGGAGCCGACGATTTGATCGGTCATGGCGGTTGCGCGCTCGCCGCGCACCGGTTCAGGAAATCGCGGCTAAGATAGCCGCCTGCCGTGACCCGGCGCCAGCGCGCGACACCCGATCGCTGCCGGCCGAAGTCGCCAAACGGTGCTTCCATGTCTTCCACCCTGCCTGCGCGCCCGCCATTCGGCCGGGAGGTGCGCGCCTCCGCGATCCTCGCCGCGCCGCTGGTGCTCGGCCATCTGGCCACCGGCCTGATCAGCTTCGTCGACAGCGTGATCGCCGGCCACCACGGTACCGACACCCTGGCCTCGGTCTCGGTCGGCACCGCCATGTTCTGGCTGCCGGTGATGATCCCGATGGGCACCCTGATGGCGCTGCCGGCGGCGGTCTCGCAACTGGACGGCGGCGCCCGCCGGCACGAGATCGGCGCGCTGTTCCGGCAGGCCTTGTGGCTGTCGGTCGGGCTCGGCCTGCTGCTGTTCGCGTTCATGACGGTGGCGACGGCGGTGCTGGAGCCGATGGGCATTGCCGCCGGCATCCGCCCGGGCGCCGAGGCCTTCCTGCGCGGCATCCGCTGGGGCGTGCCGGCGCTGACCCTGTACCTGTGCATGCGCTACCTGTGCGACGGCCTGCACTGGACCCTGCCGACGATGCTGTTCGGGTTCGGCGGCCTGCTGTTGCTGGTGCCGATCGGCTACACCCTGACCTGGGGCCTGTTCGGCCTGCCCGAACTCGGCGCCGGCGGCCTGGGCCTGGCCTCGGCGGCGATGATGTGGGCGCAGGCGCTGGCGTTCGCGCTGTACCTGTGGCGTTCGCCGCGGTTCGCCCAGCTGAACCTGTTCGAGCGCTTCGATGGGCCCGACTGGCCGGCGATCCGGGGACTGCTGGCGACCGGCCTGCCGGTCGGGGTGACGGTGGCGATGGAGGGCGGTCTGTTCATCACCACCGCCCTGCTGATCGGGCGCCTCGGCGAGATCCCGGCGGCCGCGCACCAGATCGCGATCAATGTCGCCGCGCTGTGTTTCATGATTCCGATGGGGCTGGCCGAGGCGACCACGGTGCGGGTCGGCCATGCGCTCGGTCGCAGCGATGCCTCCGGGGTGCGCCGCGCCGCGTTCGCCGGCTACACCATCATGCTCGGCACCCAGCTGGGCTCGGCCTTGCTGCTGCTGGCGGGCAACGAGTTCGTGGTCGGCTTCTACACCGCCGATGCCGCGGTGGCGGCGCTGGCCGCCAGCCTGCTGCTGTACGCGGCGGCGTTCCAGTTTCCCGACGGTATCCAGGTGTTGTCGGCCGGCGCCCTGCGCGGACTCAAGGACACCCGGGTGCCGATGGTGCTGGCCGCGATCGCCTATTGGGGCATCGGCATGCCGCTGGGCGCGGGGCTCGGACTGGGCCTGGGCTGGGGGCCGAAGGGCATGTGGATCGGTCTTATCGCCGGGTTGAGCTTCGCCGCGGTGCTGTTGTCGAGCCGTTTCCTGCGGGCCAGCGCGCCGCAACGGCTGAAATTGCCCGCAACCGGCGCCTGATGTCCCGATCGCAGGGGTGACGTTAGGCGGATGAACCGGCGGTCGCGGTCGGTTAGGCTGGATGCCTGATCCAGGAGTCGCGTCACATGAACCAAGCATCCCGTCAAAGTCCCGTCGTCCGCTTCTTCATCGGTCTCTGGGACGCGATGAATTTCACCCGGCGACTGATTTTCAACATCCTGTTCTTCGGCTTCCTGCTGATGCTGCTGATCGTGATCGGCCGCGGCGACGGGCAGGCCCCGCTGCTCGAGCGCACCGCGCTGGTGATCGCGCCGGAGGGCGCCCTGGTCGAGCAGTACAGCGCCGATCCGCTGTCGCGGGCACTGGCCCAGAGCATGGGACAGGAGCAGGGCGAGGTGCAGCTGCGCGACCTGCTGCTGGCGCTGGATTCGGCGGCCAAGGACAAGCACATCGAACGCGTGGTGCTGCGCCTGGACGGCCTGGGCGGTGGCGGCATGGCGTCGCGGCGCGAGCTGGCGGCCGCGATCGCGCGGGTGCGCGAGAGCGGCAAGGAAGTGCTGGCCTTCGGCGCGGGCATGGGCCAGGGGCAGTACCAGGTCGCCGCGGAGGCCAACGAGGTCTACCTGGATCCGATGGGCGCGATGATGCTCGAGGGCCTGGGCCGCTATCGCACCTATTACCGCGAGCTGCTGCAGGAGAAGCTCGGCGTCGACATGCACCTGTTCAAGGTCGGCGAGTACAAGTCGGCGGCCGAGCCGTTCGTGCTCGACGCCGCGTCGGCCGAGGCCAAGGAAGCCGATCTGTACTGGATGAACGACCTCTGGCAGCGCTACCTGGCCGATGTCGCCAAGGCGCGCAAGCTCGATGCGGCCGCGATCGCGCAGGACATCGAGCAGATGGATGTCGGCATCCAGGCCGCCGGTGGCGACCTGGCCCGCTATGCGCTGGACCAGAAGCTGGTCGACGGTCTGAAGACCCGCGAGCAATTCGACGACATGCTGGTCGAGCGCGGCGTCGCCGACGAGGATGCCGAGGGCGGTTTCCGCCAGATCGCGCTGGCCGACTACCTGGCCCGCGTCGATCGCAGCGCGCTGGCCGCGGTCGATCCGCGTCCGCAGGTGGCGGTGATCGTCGCCGAGGGCGAGATCACCGGCGGCGAGCAGCCGCCGGGCAGCATCGGCGGCGACTCGACCTCGACGCTGCTGCGCCAGGCCCGCGACGACGAGAAGGTCAAGGCGGTGGTGCTGCGGGTGGATTCGCCCGGCGGCGAGGTGTTCGCCTCCGAGCAGATCCGTCGCGAGGTGGTCGCGCTGAAGGACGCCGGCAAGCCGGTGGTGGTGTCGATGGGCGACCTGGCCGCGTCCGGCGGCTACTGGATCAGCATGAACGCCGATCGCATCTACGCCGATCCGTCGACGATCACCGGTTCGATCGGCATCTTCGGCATGTTCCCGACCATTCCGCGCGCGCTGGACAAGATCGGCGTGCACAGCGACGGCGTCGGCACCACCCGCTTCGCCGGCGCGTTCGACATCACCCGCGAGCTGGCGCCGGGCGTCGGCGAGGTCGTGCAGGCGGTGATCGACAAGGGTTATCGCGACTTCACCGGTCGCGTCGCCGAGGCGCGCAACAAGCCGGTCGAGCAGGTCGACGAGGTCGCCCGCGGCCGGGTCTGGAGCGGCGCGCAGGCCAAGGAGCGCGGACTGGTGGATGCCTTCGGTGGCCTCCAGGACGCGATCGACGATGTCGCCAAGCGCGCCGAACTGGGCGAGCGCGACGACTACGGCGTGCGCTACATCGAGAAGCTGGCGACCCCGTTCGAGCGCTTCTTCATCGACCTGGCGCAGGCTCGGATCGGCCAGGCGCTGCTGAAGGACTCCAGCCTCGCCCAGGCCCTGCTCGGCGAGCGCCTGCCGCAGATGGCCGGCGACCTGCGCTTCCTCGAGCAGTCGGCGCGCCCGAGCGCCGGCGTGCCGGTGAAGTCGCTGGCGCACTGCTTCTGCGGACTGTAAGGCCCGCCATGCGGCGCCCGTAGCGGCGCCGCAAACCGCGATCCCCGGGCTGTTGCCCGGGAATCCCCAAAGTTTGCTGCGCAAACCCTGGGCCCCGCCGTTGCGCTTCTACACCCCCATTCGCGCCTACGGCACGAATCGCCCCCCTGACTCAGGGGGTTGGGCCATGCTTTCATGGCGTAGGAGCGGCGTGAGCCGCGATGGGGACTTGCCGGGAAGGGCCGGGGTCGCAGCTTACGCAGCTCCTACGAAGCCTGTTCCGGAGCGCATGAGCACGCAGCCAGGATCTCCCGGTGGAGCGGCGAGCGGCATTGCTCAATCGGTTGCCGCGTCGATCGCCTCGCGCTGTGCGTCGGCGGCATCCTGCACCGCCTGCTCGGCCGCCCTGGCGCGTTCGATCGGGGCCTGGATGGCATCGCGCATCGCCGTCGTCCCGCCGTTGTCGGCGGCTTCGACCTGCGGTTCCGGCGGATGCTCCTTGTCGGGCACCCGTGGCTTGCCGCAAGCGGCGAGCAGGGCGAGCAGCAGGCCGGTCGCGAGCGCGGCCGCGGCGGTGGTCTTTGCGGTCATGGCTTCCTCCGTCGCTCCCGGCCGATGCCGGTGGTGTCGGCGCTATGCTACGTCGGGACGACGCCATGAACAGCCGCGAGGCGGCCACCGGCGTCGCGATCCACGACATCAGGACCACGGGACACAGGCATGGACCCTCGACGCTGGCGGCTGGACGGACAACTCGCGCTGGTGACCGGCGGCAGCGCCGGGATCGGCCGCGCGATCGCGCGCGAACTGCTGGGCTTCGGCGCCGACGTGCTGATCGCCGCCCGCGACGCGACCGCGCTGGACTCGGCGCGCGACGAACTGGTCGAGGACTTTCCGGATCGCGAGATCGCCGGCTTCGTCGCCGATGTCGCCGACGACGAACAACGCCGCGCGCTGTTGGACTGGGTCGAGGACTTCGGCGACGGCCTGCACATCCTGGTCAACAATGCCGGCGGCAACCTGACCCGGCCGGCCACCGAGTACGCCGACGACGAGTGGCGCTCGATCTTCGAGGTCAACCTGTTCTCCGCGTTCGAGCTGTCGCGTTACCTGCACCCGATGCTGGCCCGCCACGGCGCCGCCAGCATCGTCAACATCGGCAGCGTGTCCGGCACCACCCACGTGCGCACCGGCGCGCCCTACGGCATGAGCAAGGCCGCGCTGCACCAGATGACCCGCAACCTGGCGGTCGAGTGGGCCGAGGACGGCATCCGCGTCAACGCGGTCGCGCCGTGGTACATCCGCACCCGCCGCACCTCCGGCAAGCTGGCCGATCCGGACTACCTCGACGACGTGCTGCTGCGCACCCCGCTGGGCCGCATCGGCGAGCCGGAGGAGGTCGCCGCCGCGGTCGCCTTCCTGTGCCTGCCGGCGTCGGGCTACATCACCGGCGAATGCATCGCGGTGGACGGCGGGTTCCTGCGGTATGGGTTCTAGGGCTTGACGCATGCGATTGCAGTCGGCTGCTTCTTTGCAACCCGCGCATCGCCCATTTGAAAGGCACGCAGGAAGTGCGTGGGCCGGTTGCGGCCTGATTGCCTTGCTGGGCGCCTGGACTTGATTTCACCAGGGCAGGAGGAAGCGAAGCGTCATGAAGGCACCCAGGGACAAGAATGGCTCGCCCGTCGCCGTGGGGATGCGCGTCCGTCTGCTGGGCCTATCGGCGCAGTGGCTGGACGATCTGTCCGACGATGAGAAAGCCGGCCTCCTGTCGATGGTCGGAGAGGTCTTCGAGATCGAGGAGATCGACGAGTACGGACAACCCTGGGTACGGAAATTCTGGTTCGATGAGGACGGCGAGGCCTGTGCCTTTCATTCCATCGGACTCGAAGCGCAGGAGATGGAAGTCGTGGATGCGGCGGTGGTGGACGAAGATCGCTGATCTGCGGCCGCGCGTCCTGGGTGCCAATACCGATGGCGCCTGTCTCGCAACGGCATGCGCTCGCGGTACTAGGGGCTGGGCTCGTCCATGTCCTCCACAAACACGCGCATGCCGTCGCGATTGAACTCCTCGCTCATCAGCGCGACCAGGCCGCCCAGTCCGCGCTCGGCGGCCTGCGAGTCCGGGGTCCATCGCACCAGCAACTGATAGCGGTCGCCGTCGACGGCCTCGACCAGCAGCAGGTAGCCGTCCTTGCCGAATACCTCTTCGCCCGGCGGCAGCGCCCAGAACCCCTGCTGTTCCAGCCGTTGTTTCAGCGCGCTCAGTTCATCGGCGGAAACCGCGCTTTCGCGCACCACGGCGATGCGCCGGTCCGCGCGGTCATCGGCCGGATCGTCGAGCACGATCTGGCGCCGCAATCCCTGGCCGCCGGTCGCCTGGTAGCGGACCGCGAGCGGGTCGCCCCAGGACGGGTCGTACAGCATCCGCAGCGCGAACTGCCCGTCGTCGCCGGACGCGGCCAGCACCGGCTCGCCCATCTCGGCGAGCAGGCGGCCGAAGCGCATCCGGTCCGCCGGCTCGAGGACGCCCTCGGGAAAGTAGTCGCGCGGTGGCGTCAGCCGCCGCGATTCCAGCCACAGCGCGCCGGCCAGGACCAGCAGGCCCAGGACCAGCGCCGCCAGCACGAACGCGGCGACCCGCAGCTGCGGGGCGAAGCGGGCGTCGTCCCGTGTCGGCGCGTGGGGGCCTGGCGAACCCATCGTCCTAGTGGCAGCCGCTGTCCTTGAGCACGCCCTCGATCCGCGCGATCTCGACGCGGGTCGCCGCCGGGTCGTCGCTGCGCGCGAACACCAGCTTGGCCTGCTCGTCGCGCAGCCGGCGCAGCCAGGCCTCGCACAGTTGCTCGGCCGGCACCGCCGCGCAGGTGTCGGTGACCACTTCGCAGGCGCTGCCCGCGCCGAATCCGGCCTGGCCGCCGATGCCGGTGGTGCGCAGCGGCATGCAGCGGGTCGGCGGTTCTTCGGCTTCGCTGTAGTAGAGGTCGTTGTCCCAGCTGCGGCAGGCCTGCAGCGGCGGAGGCGTGGGCGCCTCGATCGCGGTGTCGGTGTCGGTGTCGGTGTCGGCGACCGGCTCGCGCTCGGCCGAGGGCGTGCCCGAATCGAGCAGTCCGAATCCGGGCGCGTCCTTGATCGAGCCGATGTCGTCGCTTTCCACGGTCAGCGGGACCGGGCGCAGCAACGGTTGTCCGGGGGCCGGCAGGGCCGGTTCCACCGCCGCGGCCGGTGCCGGAGGCGGTGGCGCCGGTCGCGACTCGGGCGGCGGCAGCTGCCATTCCGGCTCCGGCAGCGAGCGCCTCGGTGGCGGCTGCGGCGGCGCGCTGGGCAGTTCGCCGACGACCTGCTTGCGCTCCTGGGTGCCGGGCGGGCACGGCGTGCCGTTCTGGATCGTCAGGTTGCCGTCGGCGTCGGTGCAGCGGTACAGCACGGTCTGGGCGTGTGCGGCGGGGGCCAGCAACGCGGCGGCCAGCCATGCGGCCATCGCAGCCGGGGTCGCGGCCCGGATCAGGTTCAATCGCATCGGTCAGTGGTTCCGGCAGTCGTTGGCCAGGCGCGCGTCGATCCCGCGTTGCTCGCGGACGATCTCGGTGCGCTCGCTCTGCAGCGCGCTGTTGTAGCGGCGATCGAGCGCGTAGCGGCGGTCGCGCAGACGGTCGCAGACCTCCTGTTGCGGCAATGGATGGCAGGCGTCGCGGACCCACGTGCCGGCGGAATAGCCGGCCGCCGTCGGGTGGCGGCGGCCACGGACGGCATTGTCGATGCTGATGCGGCCGTCGACGCGGCCGTCGTGCACGCCGATGTCGGCGCGGAACTCGCCGCCGCTTCGCCGGTAGGGTGCCACCACCGGGTAGCCGAGCGTCCACAGCGGCACCCAGCGCGGATTGCCCTCCGCGGTTTCGCTGGTATAGGTCTCGCCGTCCGGGGTCACGCACTCGTACATCGGTCGCGGTGGCTGCAACACCACGGTCTGCACGACCGCGGGGGCGGCGGCGGGCGGCGACGGCGGGGGCGCCGGAGCCACGGGCCGGGGAGGCGGGTCGACCGGTCGCAGCATGGTCTGCACCTGTTGTCGCTCGCCGCTGGCGCAGGGCGTGTCGCGCAGGCTCAGCCGGCCCTGTGCGTCGGTGCAGCGGTAGATGACGACGTCCTCGGCCAGCGCCGCGCATGGCAGGGCGGTCGCGGCCGTCGCGGCGAGCACCGCGGGCAGCAGGACAGCGCAACGATGGCGGCATACCGGACGCATGCCGCCATCTTGCGCCCGCGCGCGCCGCGACGGAAGGGCGCGGCGGCGGAAACGTGACCCCGCCTATTCGACGCGGCGCAGTTCGATCCGCATGGTCCGCCGTTCGTCGCCGTCATGGCTCTCGAACATTTCGATCACGTGGTGGTCGGGGTCGACGATCCGCACGGTCTCGCGGACCTGGACCATCTTGCCGGCCTGCATCGGGTCGGGCCATGCGCCGGTATAGGTATAGGTCTTGCTGGCCTCGTCGTAGTCGCCGCTCATCACATAGGTGCCGGTCGACATGTTGTCCATCCAGACCGCGTTGTAGCGTCCGGACACGTTGTCGTAGCCGGTCAGGCTCATGCCTTCGAACGGCGCGCCCATCATCTGGCCGCTGTAGTCCATGCGGATCTGGCGGCCACCGAACATCGCCTTGGAGGTCGCGCTGGCGGTCTCGGTCATCGGCGGCGCCGACGGGTCGGTCCAGAACTGGGTGGTCGAGGTCCAGTCGCCGACGAACTGCTCGGCCAGGCGGGCGTGCTGCGGCCCCGGCGCGGCGGCCTTGGCCCAGGCTTCCATCATCGCCTTCTGTTCCTCGCTCATCGCGGCGGTGGGGTCGGCGGCCGGCTCCTGGGCGAAGGCGGGAATAGCCACGGTGGCGATGGCGAGCGCGCAGCTCAGCATCGTGAGGCGGGTCTGCTTCATCGTCGTGCTCCTGTGCGTGGTGCGATCGCCGCCGGACCGGCGGCCGCCCACGAGGCTACGCCGATCGTGTGCGGTCGGCATGACGCGCCGCCGCAGAGCGTTGCGTCGCGGTGCGGGGCACGCGCGCGGTCTCAGGCGCGCAGCAGGCGGTTGTCGCGGGCGTCGCGGATCGAGGTCGGTGCGGTCATGCCGCCGGTCTCGCCGGGGGCGATCGCATCGACGCGTTGCAGCAGCGCCGGGTCCAGCGCGTCGCGCAGGAATGCCGGGGGCAGGCCGGCGAGGTTGGCGCTGGTCGACACCAGGGGGCCGCCGAACGCGTCGCACAGGCCGATCACCGACAGGTGCGCGCTGACCCGCACCGCGACGCTGTCGTGATCGCCGGTGATCCAGCGCGGCACCCGTGCGCTGGCCGGGACCACCCAGGTATTGGGGCCCGGCCAGCTGGCGCGGACCGCGTCTCGCTGCGGCGGCGACAACCCGTCCCAGTCGATCAGGCCGTCGAGCTGGGCGGGGGTCGAGGCGATCAGGATCAGTCCCTTGTCGACCGGCCGCTGCTTGATGTCGAGCAGGCGCATCACCGCGGCCTGGTCGAACGGGTCGCAGCCCAGGCCCCAGACGGCCTCGGTCGGGTAGGCGATGACGCCGCCGCGGCGCAGCGCGTCGACGGCGGCGGTGAGTTCGGGCAGTACGGACATGCCGCCAGTCTGTCAGCTGCCGGTGGTGGCTGTCATGTGGAACCGCCCCGGACGCGGCCGGGGCGGTTCAGCGGGCGCTGTGCACTCAGTATTCGAGCCAGGCGTCCTGCCAGTTGGAGCCGGTGCCGGGCGCGTAGTGGGCCGGGCTGTTGATGTTGCACCAGCCGCCCTGCGGGAACGGACGGCAGGCGTACAGCTTGCCGTCGCTGCCCTTGACCACGGTCTGTCCGGGCACGTACTGGCCCAGGCCGTCGGGGTAGACGTAGTCGTAGTCGCCCGGCGGCGGCGGGTCGGACGGCAGCTGGATGTCGAGCTGATGGCTGCGGCCGTCGCCGTTGAGGTAGACATGGTTGCCGGTGGCCGACTCGATCGGGGTGATCACGCCGTTGTCGAGCACGCCGATGCGGGCGAAGCCGGCGCGCGTGTTGACCTGCTCGCCGACATGGCGCGGCCAGCCGGTGGTGGTGCCCTGGCCGGTGCTGTCGATCGTGGTCTCGATACGCTCGGCGTCGCTGCCGTCGGCGTTGAACACGCGCAGGGTGACCGTGGTGCCGACCGGCAGCGGATTCTGTGCGATCAGCGCGCCGGCATCGCGCCACTGCGGCGGCGGGGGCGGATCGCCGCCGCCGGCGAACTTCACGTCCATGCAGGTGTAGAACGCCTCGGTCGAGTCCGAGCGCTGCCAGGTGTTGTAGATCACGTGGCGGCCGCTGCGCTGCGGCAGGGCGCAACTGAGGTGGTAGTTGCCGTCGGCCGACAATGGGGTGTTGCCGACCCGGCAGAACTCCTCCAGGTCGGACCACTTCAGCACGCTGTTGGGGTCCCAGTCGTCGCGGGTCACGTAGAACACCCAGTCGCGGGTCGCGTGCGGTGCGGTGCCCCTGAACTGGAAGGTGTAGCGGCCGTCGGCCCCGGGCGCGATGTCGCTGGCCTGCCAGTCGTCGCGGACCAGGTCGAGGCCGCGGAAGGTCGGGTTGTTGCCGCTGCACAGTTTGCCGTCGGGCACCACCGCCTGATGATTGCCGTCGGCGTTGGCCTGGTTGATGCCCATCCAGTCGTAGAACAGTTGCGGGCCGGCGACCTGCCAGGCGGCGCGGCAGGCCGGGTCGGTCGGGTTCTCGCGGTTGCCCTGGGCGCAGGCGTAGATGCGGCTGACCGGTTTGACCATGGTGCCGTGGGCCCGGGTCTGTTGCGCCGGCAGTGCCGACAGCAACAGGCCGGCGGCGATCAGTTGGATCGCGAGCGGGCGCAGGGCCGGTCGCGGGCGCGGTTCGGGCGTGGTGTGGGGGGCAAAGCGGGTCTTCATGACGGCGTCCCTCGTTGGATGTCCTGTCCGGACGGAGCTTCTCGGGACGCAAGTTAGACAACGATGTCATCAAGAACCGTGACCGGGCCGATGATTTGGTCTCTCTTGACCGGATTCATGTCTCAAATGCATATCTCAAATGGATTGTCTTGCTTTGTCCTTTATGGACATTACGGGATATCCAGAGGCCCTCGCGACGATCGGGTGGGCGGTTGGCTCGGAGGTGTGGAAGACGTGCGCATTGCCGTGTTCCAATACATACCAACCGTATGGTATGTTCGACCTATGCCCAGACCCACCAAACAATCGCCGGAGCGCGGCAACGCGCGCGCACGCCTGCTGGAGGCGGCGCGGGCGCTGGTCCGCGCCCAGGGGTTCGCGGCGACTTCGGTCGACGAGTTGTGCCGCCATGCCGATGTCACCAAGGGCGCGTTCTTCCATCACTTCGGCAGCAAGCAGGCACTGGGGGTCGCGGCCGCCGAGTTCTGGGCCGAGACGACGAGCGGGTTCTTCGCCGCCGCGCCTTATCACCGGCCGGACGATCCGCTGCAGCGGGTGCTGGCCTACGTGGCGTTCCGCCGCGCGATCATCGTCGGCGAGCCGGCCGAGTTCAGCTGCCTGGCCGGCACCCTGGCGCAGGAGGTCCACGCCAGCGCGCCGGACATCCGCGATGCCTGCGGGCGCAGCATCTTCGGCCATGCGGCGACGCTGGTGGCCGACATCGAGGCGGCACGCCGGGCCCGCGGCATCGATGCGGACTGGACCGCGGAGAGCCTGGCCCGGCACACCCAGGCGGTGATCCAGGGCGGTTTCGTGCTGGCCAAGGCCGGCAACGATCCGGAGCTGGCGCGGGAGAGTCTCGACCACCTGGATCGCTACATCCGGCAGTTGTTCCGGATCACCGGGGAGGGCGCGACATGAGCGAGGGCACCCGGCTCGCCTGCGCCTGCGGGCAGACCCGGCTGGCGCTGCAGGGCGCGCCGATCATGGTCACCGAATGTCTGTGCACCAGTTGCAGGGCGGCGGCCGAGCGGCTGGCGCTACTGCCCGGCGCGACCGCCATCCTCACCCCGTATGCGGCGACGCCGTGCGCGGAGTACCGCAAGGACCGGGTGCGGGTCGCGGCCGGCGCGCGGCATCTGGGCGAATTCAGGCTGTCGGCCGATGCGGGCACGCGCCGGGTGATCGCGACCTGCTGCAACACGCCGCTGTTCCTCGAACTGAAGGGGGCGCACTGGCTGAGCCTCTATCTGCACCTGTGGCCGGAGGCGACACGGCCGCGCCCCGAGCTGCGCACGATGACCGGCGATCTGGGCGACCGCTCGGCGCTACCGGACGACATCCCCAACCTGAAGACCCATACGCCGCGCTTCTTCGCCAAGTTGTTCGCGGCCTGGGTCGGGATGGGATTCCGCAATCCGAAGATCGAGGTGATGGAGAAGGTCGATGCCTGACGACAAGATCGAGATCGAGAACATCAACACGCCCGGACGCGCCGGGCGGGTGAACCGGGGCAAGTACCTGGCGATGCGCGACGCCCTGCTCGCGGTGCTGCCGGACCGGGCGCCGGGCTTGACCGTGGCCGACGCGAAACAGGCGCTGCTGCCGCGCCTGCCCGAGGAGTTGTTCCCCGGTGGCAGCACGGCGGGCTGGTGGCTGAAGGCGGTGCAGTTGGACCTGGAGGCCAAGGGGCGGATCAGACGGGCGGCGCTGAAGCCGCTTCACCTGTACCGGGTCGCCGACTAGGGCGCAGCCACCGCGATCGCCCCGCCATCCCGTCGCCGCGGCCGCACAAGCGGCGGCGGCATGGAAGGGGCCGCTCGATGGCGGCCCCGTCGTGTCGCGCGAACCCGGCGCCGACGAGCTCAGTCGTCGGCCTTGCCTGCGCTCTTGCCGGCGACGGTCTTCTTGCTCGCTTTCTTGGCGGCTTTCTTGGCCGGCGCCTTCTTTGCCGCCTTCTTTGCCGCCTTCTTGGTCGCTTTCTTCGCGGCCTTCTTCGCCGGGGCCTTCTTGGCCGCGGTCTTCTTCGCCGCCTTCTTGGCCGGAGCGGCCTTCTTGGCGGCCTTCTTGCCGAAGCGCCCGCGCGCCGGCTTGCCGGTCTCGGCCAGCAGCTGCTGCGCCTCCTCCAGGCTCAGCGAGGCCGGCTCGCGATCCTTGGGGATCTTGCCGTTGAGCTTGCCGTCGCTGATGTAGGGGCCGAAACGGCCGTTGAGGACCTGGATGTCGTGGCCGTCCCACTCCCTGATGATGCGGTTGCGGGCGATCTCCTCCTTCTCCTCGATCAGGAACACCGCGCGGTCGAGCTCGATCGTGTACGGGTCGTCTTCCTTCTTCAGCGAGGCGTAGGTGCTGCCGCGCTTGGCGAACGGACCGAAGCGGCCGATGCCGACGCTGACCGTCTCGCCGTTGGACTCGCCGAGCGTGCGCGGCATCTTGAACAGCTCAAGCGCCTCCTCGAGGGTGATCGTGTGCATGCTCTGGCCGGGGCGCAGCGAGGAGAACTTGGGCTTCTCCTCGGCGTCCTCGGCGGTGCTGCCGAGCGCGGCGTAGGGCCCGAACCGCCCCAGTCGCACGCTGACCGGCTTGCCGGTCTTGGGGTCGGTGCCCAGCTCGCGCGCGCCGGTGGCCTCGCTGCGGTCGACCGACTCCATCTTGTCGGCGACCATGTCCTTGAACGGGCCCCAGAATTTCTCCATCAGCGGCACCCATTCCTCCTCGCCGCGGCTGACCGCGTCCAGCTCGTCCTCCATCCGCGCGGTGAAGTCGTAGTCGACGTAGCGGGTGAAGTGGGTCGAGAGGAACTTGCTGACCGCGCGGCCGACGTCGGTGGGGCGGAAGCGCCGGCTTTCCAGCTCGACGTACTTGCGGAACAGCAGGGTCGCGATGATCGAGGCGTAGGTCGACGGCCGGCCGATGCCGTATTCCTCCAGCGCCTTGACCAGCGAGGCTTCCGAGTAGCGCGGCGGCGGCTCGGTGAAGTGCTGGTCGGCGTGGATGCGCTCGAGCGGGATGCGGTCGCCCGGCTGCATCTGCGGCAGCTTGCGGCCCTCGTCGTCGTCGTCCTTGCCCTTGGTGTCCTTGCCCTCCTCGTAGACGGCGAGGAAGCCGGGGTCGATCACGGTGGTGCCGGAGACGCGGAACGCGTGCTCGTTGCCGGCGGCCATGTCGACCGAGACCGTGTTCAGGGTGGCCGGGATCATCTGACAGGCGACCGTGCGCTTCCAGATCAGCTCGTACAGGCGGCGGCCGTCGTCGTCGAGGAAGCGCGCGACCTGGGCCGGCGTGCGCAGCGCCGAACTCGGGCGGACCGCCTCGTGCGCCTCCTGCGCGTTCTTGGACTTGGTCTGGTAGGTGTTGGGCTTGTCGGGCAGGGCGTGGGTGCCGAAGTCGCGCGCGATCACGTCGCGCAGTTCGGTCAGCGCGTCGGCCGACAGGTTGACCGAGTCGGTACGCATGTAGGTGATCAGGCCGACCGTGCCCTCGTCGCCGAGGGCGACGCCCTCGTACAGCTTCTGCGCGACCTGCATGGTCCGCTTGGTGGTGAAGCCCAGCTTGCGCGAGGCCTCCTGCTGCAGGGTCGAGGTGGTGAACGGCGGCGCCGGGCGGCGCTTGCGTTCCTTGGAGGTGACGTCGGTGACCTGGAGCACGCCGCCGGCGGCCTTGACCAGGCGTTGGCGCGCTGCCTCGGCATCGTCGGCGTTGGTCAGGGTGAACTGCTCGAACTTCTTGCCATCGAGCTTGATCAGGCGCGCGGTGAAATCCTGCTTGGGGTGCCGGCACTCGGCCTCGACCGACCAGTACTCGCGCGCCTTGAACGCCTCGATCTCCTCCTCGCGCTCGACGATCATCCGCAGCGCGGGCGACTGCACGCGGCCGGCGGACAGCCCGGCCTGGACCTTGCGCCACAGCACCGGCGAGAGGTTGAAGCCGACCAGGTAGTCGAGCGCGCGGCGCGCCTGCTGGGCGTCGACCAGCGGCTCGGAGATGTCGCGCGGGTGGTTCATCGCCTCCTTGATCGCGCGCGGGGTGATCTCGGTGAACACCACTCGCTGCAGGCTCTTGCCCTCGAGCAGGCCGCGCTCGGCCAGGATCTCGGCGATGTGCCAGCTGATCGCCTCGCCCTCGCGATCCGGGTCGGTCGCCAGATACAGGGCTTCGGCGGCCTTGGCGGCCTTGGCGATCGCGGCGACGTGCTTCTCGTTCTTGTCGATCAGGTCGTAGCGCATCGCGAAGCCGCGGTCGGGGTCGACCGCGCCTTCCTTGGGCACCAGGTCACGGACGTGACCGTAGGAGGCGAGGACGGTGAAGTCCTTGCCGAGGTATTTGTTGATCGTCTTGGCCTTGGCGGGCGACTCGACGATGAGCAGATTCTTGGCCATGCGGCGACTCCACGGGGCGGCATATGAACGGCGGTCAGGCCCCGCACGTGTATACAGCAAAGAAGGCGACGCCCGCGGCAAGGCCGCGGGCGCTGGGGGATGTTCCTTATTAATAGTGGAATCATGCCAGGGGCGATGCTGTCAAGCACGGGGGCCCCGGCAGGCCGCGGACGGCGGCCGTTCAGACACCGGCGGCGCGCTGGGTGAAGTCCTGGTAGGCCGGCAGCGCGATCGCGAGCAGGACGACCGCGTAGCCCACCACCATCAGCGCGGCCAGCGAGATGATCACGATGGTCACCGCGCCCAGCTCGCGCCGCTGCAGCTGCGGTGAGGCGGTATAGGCCCAGCGGTCGACCACCAGGGTGCCGGCGACCATGTCGTGCAGGCCGCGCTTGCGGTCGGTGAAGGCGGCCATCACGTAGCCGATGTAGATCGTGAAGTAGCACAGCATGTGCGAGGCCCAGCGGCCCAGGGCGCGGCCGCGGCTGAGCCGGCGCCCGCCGTCGTCGGTGACCTTGATGCCGATCGCCATCTTGCCCAGCGTGGCCTGCTTGGACGAGGACTCGAAGCCGACGTAGTAGAGCGCGCTCAGCAGCGGATAGGCGAGGTAGATCACCGCCATCAGGCCGAAGAAGCCGCCAATCGACGATGGGTCGCCGCCGCCCATCGCGCCGAGACCGACCCCGAGCGCGATCGTCGCCACGATGACGATCATGTAGTAGACGATGCCGATCAGGAAGTTGTCGATCGCCAGGGCCGCGAAGCGCTTCCAGAAGCCGGCGTAGACGACCTCGCCGCCGGACTGGAAGTCGTCGTGCTCGGTCAGGTGCGAGGCCGGCGGTGCGTAGGGCGAGGTCGGCGGTGCGCTGGGCTCGACGACCTCGTAGGGATTGGCGCCGTCGGCGAGGGTGGCGGGAGTGGCCGTGGCTCCGGCGGCCATGGCGACCGCGGCGGGTGCCTGCTCCCGGGCCGGCTCGGGCAGGACCTCGGTCCAGACACTGCGCCAGCGCTGCCAGTTGTCCATGCCATCGCGCCAGACCAGGGTGTCCGGTCCGATCCGGCCGTCACGGTGCAGTCCGGCAAGGGTGTCGGCATCGACCGGGCCCTGCCGGCGGTTCATCGCGTCGCTGTAGTACCACTGGCTCATCGT
Source organism: Marilutibacter maris (assembly GCF_006546735.2). Taxonomy (GTDB): domain Bacteria; phylum Pseudomonadota; class Gammaproteobacteria; order Xanthomonadales; family Xanthomonadaceae; genus Marilutibacter; species Marilutibacter maris. Next base: position 20,395 of record NZ_VICD02000134.1, read on the forward strand.
TGTCGTATCCATCCGGTTCCGTTGTGGTGGCGGGCCGCTCAGTAGGCGTCCGCGTCGTCGTCGCGGCAGTGCCGCGGCAGGCGTCCGTGCTTGAGGCTGTCGCTGCCGCACCGCCAATCCCAGTCGTTGTCGCCGTCGATGCCGGAGCGCGCCTCCAGCAGCAGGGTGCTGCCGTCGATCGAGGTTCCAGTGCCATCGAATTCCAGCTCCAGTGCGCAGTGGCCGTTGTCGCCGAACGGGCCGGCGTGGATCGCGGCCAGGCCGTTGCCGGCATAGTCCTCGGCCTCGCCCAGGCCGCCCTCGCCATTGAGCGGGCAGCGGCCTTCGCTGGCGGCAAAGGCGGCGACGTTGGCCTTCAGCGGTTCGGCGACGATCAGCGCCTGCGCCACCCGGGCCCGGATCGTGTAGTCCTGGTAGGCCGGGATTGCGATCGCGGCGAGGATGCCCAGTAGCGGCACCAGCAGGACCGCGCCGATGATCGCGACGATCGCGCAGCCGGACAGGCCCGTGCGCGGGGCGGGCGCCGCGCCGGGCAGTGGCGGC
>NZ_VICD02000135.1 GCF_006546735.2 Marilutibacter maris
GACCGACGAGGCGATGGCGATGGAGCGGCAGGGGCTGCGTCCGCGCCTGGTCGAGGGCCGCGAGGACAACTTCAAGGTCACCACGCCCGCCGACCTGGAGCGCTTCCGCTTCATACTCTCGCAACGCGGGCAGGCTGCGAGAATCCTGTAGGAGCGACGTGAGCCGCGAAGGGTTTCCCGCGGAAGTTTCATCGCGACTCACGCCGCTCCCACGGCAACCCGGACGCGATCCGCAGCAAGGAATGAACATGCAAGGCAATCTGAACATCCGCATCGGCCAGGGCTTCGACGTCCATGCCTTCGGCGAAGGGGATCACGTGATGCTCGGTGGCGTGCGCGTGCCGCACAGCCACGGCGTAGTCGCGCATTCGGATGGCGACGTGGTCATCCATGCGTTGTGCGATGCCCTGCTTGGCGCGCTGGCGCTGGGCGACATCGGCCAACACTTCCCGCCCAGCGATCCGCGTTGGAAGGATGCCGACAGCAGCGCCTTCCTGCGCCATTGCGACGCGCTGCTGCGCGAGCGCGGCTGGACGCTGGGCAATGCCGATGTGACCGTGATCTGCGAGCGTCCCAAGGTCGGGCCGCATGCGCAGGCGATGCGCGAGGTCCTGGCCGGCGTGCTCGGGGTCGCGGTCGACGCGATCAGCGTCAAGGCGACCACCTCCGAACGGCTCGGTTTCACCGGGCGCGGCGAAGGCATTGCGGCCCAGGCCGTGGTGTTGCTGGCGCGATGAACCTGCCCCGCGCCCACGGCGATGCGGTGCTGGCCGCGCGCATGCGCAGCCGCGCCGAGGACTTCTTCGTCGAGGAGCTGGACGGTTTTGCCGCCAGCGGCAGCGGCGAGCATCTGTTGCTGAGCGTGGAGAAGCGCGGGATGAACACCGCCTGGGCCGCGCAGAGGATCGCCCAGTGGGCCGGCGTCGACGTCGCCGCGATCGGCTACGCGGGGCAGAAGGACCGCCACGCGGTGACCCGCCAGCGCTTCAGCGTGCATCTGCCCCGACGCAACGCACCGCCACTGGAGCGCTTGTCGTACGAAGGCGAGGGCGGCGAGGCCCTGCGCCTGCTCGGGCACGACTGGCATGCGAAGAAACTGCCGCGTGGCGCCCTGGCCGGCAATCGCTTCGTGCTGGTGTTGCGCGGCGTGGAAGGCGAGCGCGACGCGATCGATGCGCGCCTGAAGACGGTCGCCGCGCGCGGCGTGCCCAACTACTTCGGCGAGCAGCGCTTCGGTCGCGGCGGCGACAATCTGCACGCGGCGTTGTCGATGTTCGCCGGGCGCCGGGTCGGGCGCGAGCAGCGCAGCCACCTGTTGTCCGCCGCGCGTTCGGCGCTGTTCAACCGGGTGCTGGCCGCGCGCGTCGCCGCCGGCTGCTGGGACACACCGCTGCAAGGCGAGGCGTGGATGCTCGACGGCAGCCGCAGCGTGTTCGGACCGGAACCGTATTCGGAACAGCTGGCCGAGCGTCTGGCCCGTTTCGACATCCATCCCAGCGGTCCGCTGTGGGGGCGCGGCGAGCTGCGCAGCCAGGACGAGGCCGCGGCAATGGAGCTCGTGGCGCTGGCCGAGCCGCCCGGCGAGGCCCTGCGTGCCGGGCTGGAGCGGGCCGGCTTGAAACAGGAGCGGCGCGCATTGCGCCTGCGGCCGGATGGCCTGGCGTGGAACTGGCCGGCGGAGGATGCGCTGGAGCTGCGCTTCGCGCTGCCGCCGGGCACTTATGCGACCTCGGTGCTGGCCGAGCTGGGCGAGGTCCGCGACGGGTCCTACGAAGCGGCCTGAGCGGATGAACGGGCGCGGGTGACCGTCCGTCGGATCCGTGGCAATTGGCACTGGCCCCGTGCGGGGGGCGGGTATATGCATGGAGTGCAGGCCCGGCAAGGGGTCGGGCCCCGGTAGCGACGGTCCTGTCGCGGCGGCATTGCCGCAGCGGCACCGTGCCGTCGCACCGACAATCCGGAGGTACCGTCATGAACGCCAGTCTCCGTGTCCTCGCGCTGTCACTCACCGTCGCCGGCCTCGCCGCCTGCGCCGGCATGCCGGAGAAATCCACCCAGGCCGAACGCGCGCCGTCCATCATGGACGCCGATGAAGCCTATGTCGCCTACGTCGAACGCGTCGCGCGCCGTCGCGGTATCGAAGTGGTATGGGTGAACGTCCCGCGAGCCAAGGCCGCCGAGCAGGACAGCGACGACTGACCGGGCATCCGGCGCGGCATGCGCCGATAGCCCCGGTCCGTGCTAGCGCCGCTTGGGCGGCGCCAGCAGCACCACGACCGCTCCGGTGCCGCCCTGCGCGGGCGGCGCCGAGTGGAAGGCGACCACGTCCGCGCGATGGCGCAGCAGGCGGTCGACCAGATTCTTCAGCACCGGCGCACCGTCGCCGTGCAGCCCCTTTCCGTGGATCACCCGCACGCAGCCCAGACCGTGACGGTGCGCGTCGCTGATGAAGGCCCGCAGCAATGCTTCGGCGCTGCGCGCGTCCGCACCGTGCAGGTCCAGCTCCTCCTGCGCCGAGATCTCGCCCCGGCGCAGCCGCTGCCAGCTGCGCGGCGGGACGCTGTCGCGGCGGTACGCCAGCAGATCGCCCGACTCCAGCGTCGGCATGTCCGCACCGGTCCGGAACGCATGGCGGGCATCGACCTCGTCCAGCTCGGCCATGCGTGCCCGCGGCCGGGGCCTGGGAGCGGACGGGGGCGGGGCGGGCGCGTCCAGCTCGCGCACCGCACCGATCGCCTCGCGGAACAGGGCGGCATCGTCGCTGTCGGGCGGCGGGGGTGTGCGCGATTTGGTCATGCGGCCAGCGTAACCTGAGCCGGCGCGATCGCAAGGTCGCGAGCGGGCGGCGACGGCGACGTGTCGGCGGCAATGGCTGCCGGTCCATCGGCTATCATGTGGGTCCGGCCCACGGTCGCGCGGCGACAGCCGCGGCAACCACGCCGGCCGGCCTTTCCGCAGCATAGCCGCAGCGCATCACGTCCATAGGGAGTCCATGCGAGTTCTGGTCAGCAACGACGACGGTGTCGACGCCCCCGGCATCCGTTTCCTTGCCGAAGGCCTGCGTGCCGCCGGCCATGAGGTCCTGGTGGTCGCGCCGGACCGCGATCGATCCGGGGCCAGCAACTCGCTGACCCTCGACGCCCCGGTGCGGGTCGTCCAGCTCGACGACAGCACCTGGCGTGTCCACGGCACCCCGACCGACTGCGTCCACGTGGCGATCACCGGCATGCTCGAGGTGGAGCCGGACATCGTCGTGTCGGGGATCAACAACACCGCCAACATGGGCGACGACGTGATCTATTCCGGGACCGTCGCCGCGGCGATGGAAGGCCGTTTCCTGGGCTTGCCGGCGATCGCGGTTTCGCTGAACACGGTCGATCACAACGGCAGGCACTTCGAGACCGCCGCCCGTGCCGCGGTCGAGATCATCGCCCGGCTGAGCACCGACCCGCTGCCGGCCGACACCATTCTCAACGTCAACGTGCCCGACCTGCCGTGGGAGCAGGTGCGCGGGTTCGAGGTCACCCGGCTGGGCAACCGCCATCGCGCCGAGGACTGCATCCCGCAGCAGGACCCGCGCGGCCGCTCCTGGTGGTGGATCGGCGCGGCCGGTCCCGAACAGGACGCCGGCCCCGGCACCGATTTCCACGCACTGCGCACCGGCCATATCGCGATCACCCCGATCCTGGTCGACCTGACCCGCTATCAGGCCCTGGACCAGGTCGCCAGCTGGGTCGACGGCCTGGGCGGCGCCCTGCAGCCGGCCGGGGAGGCGCGGCCATGAGCCTGCGCATGCGACTGCAGCCCGAAGCGCTGGGCACCGGCATGACCTCGCAGCGCGTGCGCGACCGCCTGGTCGAACGCCTGCGCGAGGAGGGCATCCGCGACGAGCGCGTGCTCAATGCGATCCGTATGGTGCCGCGGCACCTGTTCGTCGACGAAGCGCTGGCGACCCGCGCCTACGAGGACACCGCGCTGCCGATCGGTCACGGCCAGACCATCTCGCAGCCGTGGGTGGTCGCGCGGATGACCGAGGCGGTGCTGTCGGTGGCGCCGAAGAAGGTGCTGGAGATCGGCACCGGCTCCGGCTACCAGGCCGCGATCCTGGCCGCGCTCGGGCTGGAGGTGCATACCGTCGAGCGCATCGGCGAACTGCTGCGGGTCGCGCGCAAGCGCTTCCGCTCGCTGGGCATGAACGTGCGCAGCAAGCACGACGACGGCCATATCGGTTGGCCGGAGAACGGGCCGTTCGACGCGATCATGGTGACCGCGGCGGCGCCGGCCCTGGTCGATGCGCTGAGCGCGCAGCTCGCGCCCGGCGGCACCCTGGTCGCGCCGGTCGGAGGCGCCAGCTCGCAGTCGCTGGTGATGCTGCACAAGCAGAGCGACGGCTCGCTCAGCCAGCAGGCGTTGGCGCCGGTGGTGTTCGTGCCGTTGCTGTCCGGAATGATCGACTGATGCCGTCCGCCCATGGCGTCGGGGGCCGTATCGCCGCCGGAGTCCGAATGAGGCCGCTCTCGTGAGACTGTTCGGTCCGATCTACGACCGCTGCCTGGTGTGGGCGGCACACCATCGCGCGCCGCACTATCTGGCCGCGCTCAGCCTGGCCGAGTCGGTCTTCTTCCCGGTGCCGCCGGACGTGATGCTGGCGCCGATGGCGCTGTCGACGCCGCAGCGCTGGATGCGCCTGGCCGCGATCTGCACGATCGCCTCGGTCGTCGGCGGTGTCCTGGGCTACCTGCTTGGGCATTTCGCGCTGGAAGCGATCTGGCCGTGGATGCTCAAGCTGGGCTGGGACGCGCCGTTCTTCAGGGTCCAGGGATTGTTCGAGCGCTACGGCTTCTGGATCGTGTTCGTGGCCGCGTTCACGCCGATTCCCTACAAGGTGTTCACGATAGCGTCGGGTGCGACCGGCATCGGGCTGGTACCTTTCCTGCTGGGCTCGACCATCGGGCGCGGCGTGCGCTTCTTCCTGGTCGCCGGGCTGATCGCGTTCGGCGGCAAGCGGCTGGAGCAGACGCTGCGGCGCTACATCGAGATACTGGGCTGGGCCGTGGCCGTGCTGGTGGTTGGCGCGGTGGTCTGGCTGGAACTGCGCGGCTGAGCGCGTGTCCAAGCGGGACCGGAGCCTTCCTCCGGTGGCCGCGGGGACGAAACCAAGACACCGGAGGCCAAGGATCCGACGCATGACCATGACCCCATATTCCATTCTCCAGCGGGCGGCCCTGTGCGCCCTGATCGGCCTCGGCGTTGCCGCCTGTTCGAGCTCCGTGGTGCGCGAGAGCGGCTCCGGCGCGGGACCGGTCGCGGTGTCCAAGCCCAAGCCGGGCGCGTCCGTGGTAGTCCGCCGCGGCGACAACCTCTACCGCATCGCCACCGACAACGGCATCACCCTGCGCGACCTGGCCGCCTGGAACGGCATCGCCGCGCCGTACACCATCCATCCGGGGCAGCGGCTGCGGCTGTATCCGTCGGGCGGGCAGAGCGGCTCGACCGCGACCGCTTCGCGGCCGTCCAGCGGCAGCCGGCCGGGCGCGTCGGCGTCTTCCGGCAGCCGTCCCGCGACCGCGCCGGCAACGACGCCGGCGGCGCCGGTCAACAGCGGCCTGTCCTGGCGCTGGCCGGCCGATGGCGAGCTGATCAGCCGTTTCTCCGGCGGCGACCCGACCAAGCAGGGCGTCGACATCGCCGGGCGCAGCGGCGCGCCGGTGCGTTCGGCCGGCGATGGCGTGGTGGTGTATTCCGGTGCCGGCCTGGTCGGCTACGGCGAACTGATCATCATCAAGCACAACGACCAGTGGCTGTCGGCCTACGGTCACAACCGCAACCGCCTGGTCGCCGAGGGCGCGGTGGTCAAGTCAGGCCAGCAGATCGCCGAGATGGGGCGCAGCGGCGCCGATCGCGACATGCTGCATTTCGAGATTCGCTACAACGGCAAGCCGGTCGATCCGCTGCAGTACCTGCCCAGGCGCTGACGGGCGTCGGGCCGCCTTCCCGCAGGGGCGCCGGGTCGCCCCTCAGCGGGCGAGGATGAACGCCGCGACCACGCGGCGGCCCTCGCCGGCCAGGACGTTGAAGGTGCGGGCGGCGGCGGCGTTGCTCATCACTTCCAGTCCCACGCCCTGCGACAGGCAGGCGGCCATCACCGCCGCCGATGGAAACACCTGGGCCTCGCCGGTGCCCAGCAGTACCACTTCGGGCTTCAGCGCCAGTACCGGCGCCAGGTCGTCCGCGCCCAGCGCGCCGATGTCGGCGACCGCCCAGTCCTCGACCAGACGATCCGGCGCCAGTACGAAGCTCGATTCCAGTCGACGCTCATTGACCAGCGCGCTGCCGCCGTCGGCGCCGCGCAGGAAAAATTCGTGGTCGGGATGTTCGAGGGTCAGTTGCATCGGAATCGGGGCTGGAGCTGAGGCCTGAGTGAGGGCTCCCGCGAGCGTAGCGCAGGCCCTTCGATCGCCATCGCTCGGGTCCAGGCGCCGGTGTCCCGACGCCCGCAGGCCTTCACGCCCGCGGCAACACGATCTGGCGCTTGTCGCGGCTGGGCCGGTACAGCACGGCGGTATGGCCGATACGCTGGACCACGGCGGCCTCGGTGCGCTGCCCGAGTTCGCCGATCATGGCGTCGCGGGCCTCGCGATCCTCGGCCGCGACCTTGACCTTGATCAGCTCGTGGTGCTCGAGGGCGTTGTCGATCTCCGCCACCAACGCGTCGGTGACGCCCTTGCCGCCGACCTGCAGCATCGCTTTCAGGCCGTGGGCCTGGCCGCGCAGGAAACGGGTCTGGGCGGCGGTCAGCTGGATTGGCATCGGGGTCACGTGAACGGGCGGTGGAGGGCGCTCAGGGTATCATGACGGCCGCTTACCGATCCTATTACGGGGCTCCCGCGCCCATGGCCGCCCGCAGCAAGTCATCCCGCAGCAAGTCATCCCGCAGCAAGTCCAGCCAGCGCTGGCTGAAAGAGCATTTTTCCGATCCTTTCGTGAAGAAGGCCCAGGCCGAGGGCCTGCGGTCGCGCGCCGCGTTCAAGCTCGAGGAACTGGCCGAGCGCGACCGTCTGCTCAAGCCCGGCATGGTCGTGGTCGACCTGGGGGCGGCGCCGGGCGGCTGGTCGCAGTGGGTGCGCCAGGAGCTGGACCGGCTCGATTCCGCGCGCCCGGGCCGGGTCATCGCCCTGGACATCCTGGAGATGCCGCCGCTGGCCGGGGTCGAGTTCCTTCATGGGGATTTCAGGGAGGATGCGGTCCTATCGCAGCTGGAGGCTTCGCTGGGCGGCAAGCCGGTGGACCTTGTGCTGTCGGATATGGCCCCCAATAAGAGCGGTGTGGACGCGGTCGACATGCCACGCGCCATGTACCTGGCCGAGCTGGCGATGGATTTTGCCGATCACCACCTGCGGGTGGGCGGTACCTTCCTGATCAAGCTGTTCCAGGGCGTGGGGTTCGACGACTACGTCCGCGAACTGCGCCGCCGCTACGACAAGGTGGCGATCCGCAAACCGGCGGCGTCGCGGCGACGTTCGCCGGAGGTCTACGCGCTGGCACAGGGCAAGCGGGCCGCGATCAAGTAAGGTGGCGGCGGGCATTCGCGGTAGCGGCCGGCGCCAAGCTCGGTCAGACCGGATTCCAAGGCGCGGCGTCATACTGGTTGACGCGGCGCCCTCACAAGATTGGGCAACAGGTAACGTAACTACATGAACGATCTGGCCAAGAATCTCCTGCTCTGGGTTGTGGTCGCCGTCGTGCTGATGGTGGTGTTCCAGGCGTTCGGGCCGCGCACCGCCGGCTCCGAGACCCTGGCCTACGACCAGTTCGTCCACCAGGTGCAGAACAATCGCGTCTCCAAGATCAAGATCGACGCCGATCGCACCACGATCACCGGCGAACGTTCCGACGGCAGCAAGTTCACCACCTACAACCCCGGCGACAAGGATCTGGTCAACGACCTGATCAACCACAACGTCGCGGTCGAGCAGACGCCGCCGGACAGCGGCCCGTCGCTGCTGTACATCCTGATCAACATCCTGCCGTGGCTGCTGTTCATCGGCATCTGGATCTATTTCATGCGCCAGATGCAGCAGGGCGGCAGCAAGGGCGCGATGAGCTTCGGCAAGTCGCGCGCCAAGATGCAGGGCGAGAACGAGGTCAAGGTGACCTTCGCCGACGTCGCCGGCTGCGACGAGGCCAAGGAGGAGGTCGGCGAGCTGGTCGAGTTCCTGCGCGACCCGTCCAAGTTCCAGAAGCTCGGCGGCAAGATTCCGCGCGGCGTGCTGATGGTCGGCCCGCCGGGCACCGGCAAGACCCTGCTGGCGCGCGCGATCGCCGGCGAGGCCAAGGTGCCGTTCTTCAGCATTTCCGGTTCCGACTTCGTCGAGATGTTCGTCGGCGTCGGCGCCAGCCGCGTGCGCGACATGTTCGAGCAGGCCAAGAAGCACGCGCCGTGCATCATCTTCATCGACGAGATCGACGCGGTCGGCCGCCATCGCGGCGCCGGCCTGGGCGGCGGTCACGACGAGCGCGAGCAGACCCTGAACCAGTTGCTGGTGGAGATGGACGGCTTCGAGGGCGGCGAGGGCGTGATCGTGATCGCCGCGACCAACCGTCCCGACGTGCTCGATCCGGCGCTGCTGCGTCCGGGCCGTTTCGACCGCCAGGTGGTGGTCGGCCTGCCCGACGTGAAGGGCCGCGAGCAGATCCTGCGCGTGCACATGCGCAAGCTGCCGCTGGCCGACGATGTCGAGCCGATGACGATCGCGCGCGGCACCCCGGGTTTCTCCGGCGCCGATCTGGCCAACCTCTGCAACGAGGCCGCGCTGTTCGCCGCCCGCGAGAATGCCCGCGAGGTGCGGATGGAGTTCTTCGACAAGGCGCGCGACAAGATCCTGATGGGTGCCGAACGCCGCTCGATGGCGATGAGCGAGGACGAGAAGAAACTCACCGCCTACCACGAGGCCGGCCACGCGATCGTCGGACGGGTGGTGCCCGAGCACGACCCGGTCTACAAGGTCACCATCATTCCGCGCGGCCGCGCGCTGGGTGTGACCATGTACCTGCCCGAGGGCGACAAGTACAGCATCAACCGCGTGGCGATCCAGTCGCAGTTGTGCTCGCTGTATGGCGGCCGCGTCGCCGAGGAGCTGATCTTCGGCGCCGACAAGGTCACCACCGGCGCGTCCAACGACATCGAGCGCGCGACCAAGATGGCCCGCAACATGGTCACCAAGTGGGGCCTGTCCGACGAGATGGGGCCGATCGCCTACAGCGAGGACGAGGACGAGGTGTTCCTGGGCCGCTCGGTGACCCAGCACAAGAACGTCTCCGACGAGACCGCGCGCAAGATCGACATGGTCGTGCGCGGCATCCTCGACAAGGCCTATGCGGAGACCACCCGCATCCTCAACGACAACCTCGACAAGCTGCACGTGATGGCCGACGCGCTGCTGCAGTACGAGACCATCGACGCGCACCAGATCGACGAGATCATGGAAGGCCGTGTGCCGGGACCGCCGGCGGACTGGGTGAAGTCGGGCAAGGCGCCGAAGGACGATGCCGACAACACCCCGCCCGGCGCGGTGGTGGGACCGGCTGCGCAGACCTGAGTCCAGGGACCCGGGAATCTGCGGCGAGAAGGGCTGGAAGGGCGACCTTCCGGCCCTTTTCGTCTAGGCTGCCGGGACCGCGCGGGCGCCTGCCGCCGTCGGCGAAGACGGCGGACCCGCGCAGCCCCATTCCGCCCGGTGCCGGATCAGGTGCCAGGCCCGTTCGGAGACGAAGTCCGCCATGTTCGATACCGCCCCCTCGCTCGACTGCAACGGCCGCCGCCTGTCCCTCGACCGGCCGCGGGTCATGGGCATCGTCAATGTCACCCCCGATTCCTTCTCCGATGGCGGCGAGCACGCGACCACGGACGCGGCGGTCGCGCATGGACTGAGCTTGGTCGAGGAGGGCGCCGACATCCTCGATATCGGCGGCGAGTCGACCCGGCCCGGCGCCGAGGACGTGGGGCTGGAGGAGGAGCTGCGGCGGGTGCTGCCGGTGATCGAGGCGCTGGCGGCGAAGGTCGCGGTGCCGATCTCGGTCGACACCTCCAAGCCCGAGGTGATGCGTGCCGCGGTCGCCGCGGGAGCGGGGATCATCAACGATGTCTACGCGCTGCGCCGCGATGGTGCGCTGGAGGCGGCGGCGGACTGCGCGGTGCCGGTCGTGCTGATGCACATGCAGGGCGAGCCGCGCTCGATGCAGGCGGCGCCGCAGTACGACGACGTGGTCGCCGACGTGCACCGGTTCCTGGCCGAGCGCATCTTCGCCGCCGAGATGGCCGGGATCGACAAGAAGCGGATCGTGGTCGATCCCGGCTTCGGCTTCGGCAAGACGCTGGAACACAACCTGTTGCTGCTGGCGCAGTTGCAGCGTTTCTCCGAACTGGGCGTGCCGCTGCTGGCCGGGCTCTCGCGCAAGCGCAGCATCGGCGAGCTGACCGGCCGCGAGGACCCGCATGCGCGCGTGCACGGCTCGCTGGCGGCGCACCTGATCGCGGTCCAGCGCGGTGCGCGGATCGTCCGCGTGCACGACGTCGCCGCCACCGTCGATGCCTTGAAGGTCTGGGAGGCGGTCGCCGCACAGCCGCAGCCGCAGGCCTCGCAGGCCGCCTCGATCCGCTGGCCCGACGAAGACTAGGCCGGGACCTCAAGCGGCTGTTTCGCCCGCGTCGGTGCCGCCCCCCGGGCTGGCGGAGGAAGGCGTTCGACCCTGTCGTCCGGGTGTCGGATTCGAAACAACGGCCCGGCACGTTACCACCAGGCAGGATGCGGACGGCCCCATCCCGATCCTGTTCGAATCCCGCGGCTCCGGGCCGGCCCGCGCTGTCCGGTAGCGCTGAACCCGATCCGCGCGCCGGCAACGCCCTGGAAGGTGCCGGCCGCCATGGCCGGAGGCGGGCGTGACCCGGAGTCTCCCGGGCGCCGTTCCAGTGCCGAGGCCGCGTTTTCTTGGCGTCCGGGCCCCGGGCTCGGTGCCCATGGCAGGGACCGGTGTCGCGGCCGCCGTGGAAGCTTTCGCCCGGACCGTTCGCGGGCGGCTACCGCACGCGAAGAGGCGCTGGCGTGGCGATTGCCGGATCGGTGCCGCCTGGCATGACCGCGATGGCCGTCCCGGGCGGTGGTCGATATGCATTATGTCGAGCTGAATAATGGGTGTCGAATGAAATATTCACGTGACAATTAGAAACTGCCGCTTGTTGGCAGGCGAGTGAAGAATGTCTATGCAATGGTGAATATGTCGGGCGGGCCGGAAATATCCTTCATGCGGGCGTTCTGTGATTCCAATCACGGTGACATTGGGTGCCCGCCGGAATACTGCCGGCGGGTGATCGAGCGACATTATCGCCCGCCAATCAAATGGAATATCAATGGAGGGAAATTCCGATGAAAGCTTCGAGAATGATGGTCCTGGCGGTGCTGTGTTCGGGCGTCGTGGTGGGTACGGCGAGCGCGGCGGAGGGGACGTTCCAGAAGACCGGTGAAAAGGCGAGCTTCATCCATGGCGACAATCTGATCACCGGTGCGATGCCCGATCCCGGGCCCGCGATCACGGCGCGCCGGCAGACGCCGCAGCAGAAGGCCGAAGGCCTGAGTGCGGTCATGGTGACCCGCGACGGAGATGTGTACGAGTCGAACATGAACCCGGAGGATGTGGCGCTGCTGGAAGAGGCGATCAAGGCGATGGAGATCCTGGGTCGCGGGGCCATGACCGTGCCGGGAGCGGCGCCGACGGCGCCGATGCAACTGCTCGGCGGCGGCGATATCCGGATCAACCCCAGCTCCGTGATCGGCGCCGACGGCCGCATCCAGGTCACCAACACCGTGACCTCGCCGTACTGGCACATCGGCCGCATAGGCATTGGCTGCACCGGCACGCTGATCACCGCCAAGCACGTGCTCACCGCGGGCCACTGCGTGTCCGACGGTTCCGGCAACTGGTATTCCAGCCTGGACTTCACCCCGGGGCAGAACGGCAGCTACAAGCCGTGGGGCACCACCTCCTGGGCCCGCGCGGTGACCACCTCGGCCTGGCACAACAACCGCAACACCAACTACGACTACGCGCTGATCGTGCTCACCGAGCCGGCCCATGGCGGTCATGCCGCCTACGGCACGTACTCCGGCGGCACCCACACCATCACCGGTTACCCCGCCGACAAGCCGTTCGGCACGATGTGGCGGATGTCCGGCAGTGTGTGGACCAGTGGCTCCTACCGGCTGTGCTACACCATCGATACGTATGGGGGAAACAGCGGCAGCGGCATCTATGACAGCGGCAACGTGGTGCGTGGCGTGCATACCACCGGCTCGTCCACCCAGAATTGCGGCACGCGACTGACCAGCACGGTGTTCAACACCCTGCAGAACTGGATCTCGACCTATCCCTGATCGGTTCCGGCCAGGGTTTCGGCCAGCGGTATTGGCGATATTGCCGACCCGCCGGGGATGTGTCCGCGAGAGCGGCGCATCCCCGGTTCTTGCGCATGAAACCATCCAGCAGGAGATCGCAGCCAATGGCATCGTCGTTTCCGAGAAGAATATCCGCCGGCGCATTCGGGGCCGTAATGTCGTTCGCCCTGGTCGGATGTGCGAACGGGAGTGGCCATCAGGACTCCGGCCAGGAGGACCACGGGGACGTCGCGATGGAACGGGTCATGATCGTCGGTAGCGCCGAGACCCCCGACCCGGTGCTGGCACGGGTGCGCGAGCTCGAGGCGCGCGGACTGGTGAAGGATGTCGTCGTCCGCGAGTCGTTTCCTGTGCAGATCGAGCTGCGTGCCGCACGTGCGGTGATCGACGAGCTCGAGGCCATGCCTCGCAAGGGCGGACTGCGGTAGCGGGGAGGCGGTTCCGACCGCGATCGGCATCGCAGGTTAAGCTTGCCGGCGGGAGAAGGGCCGTCCCGGCCCGGGGAGATGCCATGACCGCCGACACGCCGCTGATCGTCACCTTCACTGTCTACCTGCTCGCGACGGTCGCGATCGGATTCATCGCCTGGCGTTCGACACGGACTTTCGACGACTACATCCTTGGCGGCCGCTCGCTCGGCAGCTACGTGACCGCGATGTCGGCGGGCGCCTCCGACATGAGCGGCTGGCTGTTGATGGGCTTGCCGGGCACGCTGTACGCCACCGGCGCGTCCAAGGCCTGGATCGCGTTCGGGCTCATCATCGGCGCCTGGGCGAACTGGCGCTTCGTCGCCGGGCCGCTGCGGATGTACACCGAGCGCACCCACAACGCGCTGACGCTGCCGGACTACTTCACCCACCGCTTCGCCGACCGCAGCCGGGTCCTGCGGGTGTTGTCGGCGCTGGTGATCCTGGTGTTCTTCGCCGTCTACTGCGCATCGGGCATCGTCGCCGGCGCGCGGTTGTTCGAGAGCGTGTTCGGCGTGCCCTACGCGCAGGCGATCTGGTACGGCGCCGCGGCGACGATCCTGTACACGCTGATCGGCGGATTCCTCGCCGTCAGCTGGACCGACACCGTGCAGGCCACGCTGATGATCTTCGCGCTGCTGATCACCCCGGTCATGGTGATCGTCGGCAACGGCGGCCTGGCGCCCAGTCTGGCGGTGATCGAACAGGTCGACCCATCGCGCCTGCAGTGGGTGGGCGCGGGAGGCGTCGTCGCTATCGTCTCGGCGATGGCCTGGGGCCTGGGCTATGTCGGCCAGCCGCATATCCTGGCGCGCTTCATGGCCGCCGACAGCGTCGCGACGATTCCCAGCGCGCGCCGGATCGGCATGACCTGGATGGTGCTGTGCCTGCTGGGTGCGATATCGGTGGGTTTCTTCGGCATCGCCTGGTTCGGCGCCCACCCGGAAGTCGCCGGGACGGTCAATGCGAACTCCGAACGCGTCTTCATCGTGCTGGCCGAACAGCTGTTCAATCCCTGGGTGGCCGGTGTCCTGCTGTCGGCGATCCTGGCGGCGGTGATGAGCACGCTGTCGTGCCAGTTGCTGGTCTGTTCCAGTGCGCTGACCGAAGACTTCTACCGCGGCTTCATCCGCAAGAACGCCGGCCATCGCGAGCTGGTCTGGATCGGTCGCGCGATGGTGCTGCTGGTCGCGCTGGTGGCGATCGGGATCGCGTCCAATCCCGACAACCGCGTACTGGGCCTGGTCAGTTACGCCTGGGCCGGCTTCGGTTCCGCATTCGGTCCGGTGGTGGTGCTGTCGCTGATGTGGAAGCGGATGACCCGCAACGGCGCGCTGGCCGGCATGGTGATCGGTGCGCTCACCGTGATCGTGTGGAAGCTGGTCGCGGTCGACCGCATGGGCAGCGGGCTGTACGAGATGGTGCCGGGCGTGATCGCGGCCACCGTGGCCATCGTGGTCGTCAGCCTGCTCGACAGGCAGCCGCCGGATGAGGTCCAGGCCACCCACGAGCAGGTGCGACTGAGTCTGCGCGAGAACGGCTATTGAGTCGGGCAACCTGCGTTTTTGCCGAGTTTTGTCAAGCATTCTGACTGGTCATTTTTTCGCCATGTTTGCGTCAGCCCTTGTGCCACAAGGTGATCGGGCGGTTGTTCCCGACACTGTCCGCAGGCTTGTCCACAGGCGTTGTGGACAGCTGAAACATGCTGGTCAAAAAATAGCCAAACATGCCCGGGGCCTTGCGGCAGCTACGCATCAGGCGGTTCTCAACAACGTTGTCCCAGCGGTTTTCCACAGCCTGTGTGGAAAGCGTGTCGCGCGCGGTCATGGACGCCGGTTCCATGCGCATGCCGGCGGTAGCGTCAGGACGCGCATCGAACCCGTGGCTGCGCATGTCCGCTGATCCGCGGCCGCTCGCGATCGCATTGATGGGCCCGACCGCATCGGGCAAGACCGCGCTCGCGATCGATTGGGCGCAGCGCCTGGGGGGGGAGATCGTCAGCGTCGACTCCGCCCTGGTCTACCGCGGCCTGGACATCGGCGCGGCGAAGCCCGGCGCGGACGAGCGCGCACGGGTCCGCCATCACCTGATCGACCTGCGCGAGCCCTGGCAGCCGTATTCCGCCGCCGAGTTCGCCGCCGATGCCCGCCGCGCGCTCGACGAAATCGTCGGGCGCGGGAGTATCCCGATTCTGGCCGGGGGGACCGGACTGTACTTCCAGGCCCTGCTCGAGGGCCTGTCGCCGATGCCCGAGGCCGATCCGGCGACCCGCGCCGCGATCGAGGCCGAGGCCGCTGTGCACGGTTGGCCGGCATTGCATGCCGAGCTGGCCGCGATCGACCCGGAGGCCGCCGCCCGCATCCACGCGACCGATCCGCAGCGGATCCAGCGGGCGCTGGAGGTGTGGCGATTGTCCGGACGCACGATCAGTGACTGGCGTCGGGAGTCGACTCCGCGCCTGCCGTACCGGGTGCTGAAGCTGGTGCTGGCGCCGCGCGATCGCGCGATCCTGCACGAACGCATCGCCCGGCGCTTCGATGCGATGCTCGCCGACGGTTTCCTGGACGAGGTCAGGGCGTTGCGCGCCCTGCCGCAGCTGCAGGCGCATCCGGCGCCGCGTGACCTGCCGGCGATCCGCGCGGTCGGCTACCGGCAGGCCTGGGAGTTTCTCGACGGGCAGGGCTCGGCCACGGACTTCCGCGATCGCGCGATCTTCGCCACCCGGCAACTGGCCAAGCGCCAGCTGACCTGGTTGCGCGGTCAGCTGGATGCGCGCTGGTTCGACCCGCAGGCCGGGACGGCGGCGCTGGAGGCGGCGTTGCGCCTGTTCGTGGAGCGTCCCGGGCGTCGCTGAGAGGGCGCGCAGGCGGATGGACGGGCAGGCGCGGCGCGCGCGGCAGGGTACACTTGCCGACCGGACGGATTTCACGAAATTCACCGCAGATGCGTTGCCGGCGGTGCCGGTGCGCTACCATCGGCCGGTCGCCGGCATGGGGAGCGTGTCCGGCGGCATGGCCTGCGTCCGGTACGCGGCCCACCTATAACTAGAACAGCATGGGGAAAACTTGATGTCCAAGGGACAATCCTTGCAGGATCCATTCCTGAATGCGCTGCGGCGCGAGCGAGTGCCGGTTTCGGTCTATCTGGTCAACGGCATCAAACTACAGGGCACCATCGAGTCCTTCGACCAGTTCGTGGTCCTGCTGCGCAACACCGTCAGCCAGATGGTCTACAAGCACGCGATTTCGACCGTGGTGCCGGCGCGCAATGTCCGTGTCGGTCCCGGCGGCGGCTACGTGCAGACCGGGCAGGGCGACGGCAACGGCAACGGCCAAGACGAAAGCGAATGAACGCCCCGGCGCAGGGAAGCCCCCGGCGGGCTTTCCCTGCGCGGGCGCCGAACAGGGGCCCTGGCGGCCATTGAAATCGGCGCATTCGCCCCGAATTCGGTGGCGATGACACTCCATTCATTGAATCCGCGCGGTTGCGGTACCGGCTTCCGTGTCCGCAGGACGTGCCTGCGGGGGACGCGCACGCATGTTTGAACGATCCCGCAAGGGCGAGCGTGCGCTGCTGATCCAGCCCTATGCGAACCAGCCGCAATCCGGAGGCGCACCGGACCCGGACCTGCTCGAGGAGTTTGCCGACCTGGCCCGCTCCGCCGGCGCCACGGTCACGGTCCTGCTGACCGCGCGCATCGACCGCCCCAATCCCGCGACCCTGATCGGCAGCGGCAAGCTGGAGGAGGTCAGGGCGGCCGCCGACGCCAGCGGCGCCGACCTGATCCTGGTCAACCACCCGCTGACACCGGTGCAGGAGCGCAACCTCGAACGGGCGCTGCAGCGTCGCGTCGTCGACCGCACCGGCCTGATCCTCGACATCTTCGCCCAGCGTGCGCAGAGCCACGAGGGCAAGCTGCAGGTCGAACTCGCCCAGTTGCGCCACCTGGCCACCCGCCTGGTTCGCGGCTGGACCCACCTGGAGCGCCAGCGCGGCGGCTCGATCGGCCTGCGCGGCCCCGGCGAGACCCAGCTGGAAACCGACCGCCGCCTGTTGCAGAAGCGCGTCGACATGCTGCAGAAGCGTCTCGAAAAGGTCGAGGTGCAGCGAACCCAGATGCGCCGCGCGCGGGTGCGCAGCGAGTTGCCGCGGGTGGCCCTGGTCGGCTACACCAATGCCGGCAAGTCGACCCTGTTCAATGCGTTGACCGGCGCCGAGGCCTACGCCGCCGACAAGCTGTTCGCGACCCTGGACCCGACCGTGCGCCGGATCGGCCTGGCCTCGGACGCGGGAGCGACGCGGGGCGGCTCCGGCGGCGGCGTGGTGCTGGCCGACACCGTCGGCTTCGTCCGCGATCTGCCGCACGAACTGGTCGCGGCGTTCCGCTCGACCCTGTCCGAGGCCCGCGAGGCCGACCTGCTGCTGCACGTGGTAGACGCGGCCGATCCGGCCCGTCACGAGCGCATCGCCCAGGTCGACGCGGTATTGGCCGAGATCGGCGCCGGCGATCTGCCGCAGCTGCTGGTGTTCAACAAGATCGACCGCCTCGGCGACGATCCCGACGACGACGGCGCGGGGACACCGGCGCGGCCGTTCGAACCGCGCCTGGACCGGCCGGCCGAGGGCCGTTCTCGGGTGTGGCTGTCGGCCCGCGACGGACGCGGCCTGGACCTGCTGCGGCAGGCCCTGGCCGAGGCGCTGGAGCTGCGCCACGTCGGAGGCCGGGTGCGGGTGCCGCCGCAAGCGGCGCGCCTGCGCGCGAAGCTGTACGAGCTGGGCGCGGTCAAGGCCGAGGTCGCCGACGAGGACGGCTGGCAGGTCGAGGTCGAGCTGGCGATGAGCGACGCCCGCCGCCTGTTCGCGCAACCGCACGGCGAATGGCTGCGTCCGCTGGTCGAAGACGCGGCGGGCGGGGCCGCCGGGCCCGCTTAGCCGGGCCCTTCGGCGAAGGGCGGTCCCGGGAGGTCGCGGTCGATGCCGGTCGTGGCCGCTGGGGCGGCTTGCTTGAGGCCGGTCCGGCCCCCACCTAGAATCCACCGGTGTCGCATCATCCGCATTCAGCGACCGCCGAATCCGGTCGCGACCGCGACAACGCCTTCAGAACTTGGAGCAGGCATGGCCTGGAATACCCCTGGCAACAACGACTCCGGCGGCAACCGCTCGCCGCGACGACAACGTCCGGGCGGTGGCGGTTTCGACGCCATCCTCGATCAGTTCCGCAGTGTCTTCGGCGGTGGCGGCGGTGCCGGCATCGGTCGCTGGGTGCTGCTGGTGCTGGGCCTGTTCCTGATCTTCAACTGCTTCGTGCTGATCGCCGAGACCCAGCGCGGCGTGGTGCTGCGCTTCGGCCAGTTCTCGCGGGTGATGCAGCCCGGTCCGCACCTGAAGCTGCCGTGGCCGCTGGAGCGGGTGACCAAGGTCGACGCGACCCGCATCCGTACCGAGAGTTTCAACGTGCCGGTGCTGACCAGCGACGAGAACATCGTCCACGTCGAGATGAACGTGCAGTACCAGGTCAGCGATCCGCAGCTGTACCTGTTCGGCACCCGCGCCGCCGACGAGGTGCTGCGCCAGGCGGCGCTGAGCAGCATGCGCGAACAGGTCGGCCGTTCCACCCTCGACATCGTGCTGGGCTCGCGCAGCGCGCTGGCGACCTCTTCGCGCGAACAGCTGCAGGCCTCGCTGGACGCCTACCGCACCGGCCTGCTGGTGACCGAGCTGAACCTGCCCAACGCGCGTCCGCCCGAGCAGGTCAAGCCGGCCTTCGACGACGTCAACAGCGCGCAGCAGGAGCGCGAGCGCCTGATCAGCGAGGCCCGTGCCTACGCGGCCCGGGTCGTGCCCGAGGCGCGAGGCACCGCCGCCCGCGTGCGTACCGCCGCCGAAGGCTACAAGGCCGAGGTGGTCGCGCGCGCCCAGGGTGACGCCGACCGCTTCTCGCTGCTGGTCGACGAGTACAAGCAGGCCCCCGAGGTCACCCGCAAGCGCCTGTGGCTGGAGACCGTGCAGCGGGTGCTGGGCCAGAATCGCAAGATCGTCGGCGGCGATTCGCGCCAGCTGATCTACGCGCCGATGGACGGCGCCCGCGGCGGTTCGCCGGCCCCGGTCGCCCCGGAGTTGCTCGCCCCGACCCTGAGCATGCCCGAGTCGTCCACCCCGCGCCCGGCCCGCACCGGCCGTGAGCCGCGTCCCAGCGGCCGACAGGAGCCCCGTCAATGAAGGCCCCCATCTGGATCGCCGTGATCGTCGCGGCCCTGTTCACCCTGCTTGGCTCGGTCTTCGTGGTGAAGGAAGGCGAGACCGCGATCGTGCTCAACCTCGGCCGTGTGTCCCGCGCCGATCTCGGCCCCGGCCTGCACTTCAAGGTGCCGCTGATCGAGAACGCGCTGGTGTTCGACCGCCGCCTGCAGGTGCTCGACGCCACGCCCGAACGCTACCTGACCTCCGAGCGCAAGGACGTCAGCGTCGACTTCTTCTCGCTGGGCCAGATCGACGACGCCACCGCGTTCTTCCGTGCCACCGGCGGCGACGAGAGCGTCGCGGTCAACCGGCTCGTGCCGATCGTCAAGGACTCCCTGCGCAACGAGATCAACGCTCGCACCCTGCAACAGGTGGTGTCCGGCGACCGCTCGGAGATGATCGACGCGCAGTTGGAGAAGATCAACGAAGGCGCGTCCACGTTGGGCGTGCGCATCGTCGACCTGCGCATCAAGCAGATCGACCTGCCCACCGACAGCGAGGTCATCAACAATGTCTATGCGCGGATGAGCGCGCAGCGCCGCCAGGTCGCCAGCGCTCTGCGCGCGGCCGGCGAGGAGCAGTCCCGCCAGATCCGCGCCGAAGCCGACCGCGAGCAGACCGTGCTGGTGGCCGAGGCCGAGCGCGACGCCCAGCGCCTGCGCGGTGAGGGCGATGCCGAAGCGGCCAGGACCTATGCCTCGGCGGCCAACAAGGATCCGGCGTTCTACGCGTTCCAGCGCAGCCTGGAGGCCTACCGCGAATCCTTCAGGGACGGTCAGGCACTGATCGTGCTCGACCAGGACGATCCGTTCCTGCAGTACCTCGGGAACGACCGCTGAGGTGAGCGACGAGCTGCTGTCGGCGATCTGTCTGGTCGCCGTGCTGGAAGGGCTGTTCCTGTTCGTCGCCCCGGGCGGATGGAAGCGTGCGGCGGAACAGCTGTATGCGATGCCTGATCGGCAGTTGCGGGTGGTCGGCGGGGTTTTCGTGGCCGCCGGCCTGCTCGCGCTGTGGTGGGTGCGACGGGCGTTGTGAGGCGGCGTCCGAACGGCATATGAACCCGGGCCGCCGGCATGCCGGTGGCGGTGCGGAAGCACTGGCCCTCGGGCCCCGAAACCCGGATAATGCACAAAAGCCGGATGGGCCCGCTCGCCACGAGCCGCCCACCGGCTTTTTCCGTGTCCGGCCCTGTAGCAGCGGCGTGAATCGCGCCTGCCAGGCCCGGCGACGGGCGTTCGCGGCTTGTGCCGCTCCTACGGAACAAATCAGGAGTCTCCCGTCATGGGTCAGTCAGTCGTGGTGTTGGGTGCGCAGTGGGGCGACGAGGGCAAGGGCAAGATCGTCGATCTGCTGACCGAGGAGATCGGCGCCGTCGTCCGCTTCCAGGGCGGGCACAATGCCGGCCACACCCTGGTCATCGGCGGCAAGAAGACCGTCCTGCACCTGATCCCGTCGGGCATCCTGCGCGAAGGCGCGCTGTGCCTGATCGGCAACGGCGTGGTCCTGAGCCCGGCCGCGCTGCGCAAGGAGATCGACGAGCTGGAGGCGACCGGCGTGGACGTGCGTTCGCGGCTGAAGATCAGCCCGGCGACGCCGCTGATCATGCCGTACCACATCGCCCTGGACCAGGCGCGCGAGAAGGCCGCAGGCGGCAAGGCGATCGGCACCACCGGCCGCGGTATCGGCCCGGCCTACGAGGACAAGGTGGCGCGTCGCGGCATCCGCGTCGCCGACCTGCATTACCCCGACCAGCTGGCCGAGAAGCTGCGCGCCGCGCTGGACTACCACAACTTCGTGCTGACCAATTACCTGGGCGTGGAAGCGGTCGACTTCCAGAAGACCCTGGACGAGGCGCTGGAGTTCGGCGAATACGTGCAGCCGATGAAGTCCGACGTCGCCGGCATCCTTCACGACCTGCGCAAGCAGGGCAAGCGGGTGCTGTTCGAAGGCGCGCAGGGCTCGCTGCTGGACATCGACCACGGCACCTATCCGTACGTGACCTCGTCCAACACCACCGTCGGTGGCGCGCTGGCCGGCGCCGGCGTCGGTGCGGATGCGATCGACTACGTGCTGGGCATCTGCAAGGCCTATGCGACCCGCGTCGGTGGCGGCCCGTTCCCGACCGAACTGCACGACGAGGTCGGCCAGGGCATCCGCGACCGCGGCCAGGAGTACGGCGCCACCACCGGACGCCCGCGTCGCTGCGGCTGGATCGACATCGTCGCGCTCAAGCGCGCGGTCGCGATCAACGGCATCACCGGCCTGTGCATCACCAAGCTGGACGTGCTCGACGGCATGGAGACGCTGAAGATCTGCATCGCCTACGAGTACCGCGGCAAGCGGACCGAGTACGCGCCGCTGGACGCCGCCGGCTGGGACGAGTGCACCCCGGTCTACCTGGAGTTCCCGGGCTGGGAGGAGAACACCCACGGCATCACCGAGTGGGACAAGCTGCCGCCGGCCGCGCGCGCCTACCTGCGTGCGCTGGAGGAACTGGCCGGCTGCCCGCTGGCGATCGTCTCCACCGGTCCGGACCGCGAGCACACCATGGTGCTGCAGGACCCGTTCGCCTGAACGGTGCCGTTGCGGGTCACCCCGACGGCCCCGCTTCGGCGGGGTCGTTCGTTTCCGGGCGCCGGGCCGGCCGCGGTACGGGCAGGCATGCGCGTATGAAGGCATCGACCGCCTCGGTATAGGCGCCGGCCAGCCCGAGTTCGCGGTTGATGTCGCGATGCGACAGCGGCTGGGGCAGTACCCGCATCGAGACCTCAAGCGCCGCCGCATCGCGTGCGAGCGCGCGGCCCGACGGGCAGGCGTCGATCCGGCGCGACGAACAGACGATCAGCATCGGCAGCGCGTCCGGCGACAGGCGATGCCGCGGCGAGGCGGCCCTCCAGTCCGCGGCAACGCGACCGAAGGCGCGGTCGTACAGTCTCGGGTGGCGGGGAGCCTGCATCATCTCCACCACGTCCATCGCGGCGCTGTCCAGGGACACGGCCCCACGGGGGCGGCGTGCGCCGGCGGCGGCCAGCAGGGCGGGGTCGGCCCCGAGCAGGGCGACCAGATGGGCGCCCGCAGAATGCCCCATCAGCACGAAGGCATCGGCGTCGGCGCTCCACGACCGCGCCAGCCGTTGGGCGTGGGCGACCGCGCGGGCGATGTCGCCGGCCTGTTCGAGCGGGCCGGCATCGGGCAGCAGCCGATAGTTGCTGGAAATCACCACGAAGCCACGCGGCAGCCAGTAGGCGAGCTTGTTCGCCACCAGGTTGCGGTGTGCCTTGTCTCCGACCGCCCAACCGCCGCCGTGGACAAGGAAGATCACTGCGGCGTCGCGGGCGTCGGCTGGGACATAGACATCGAAGCGCTGGCGCCGGTCGTGGCCGTAGGCGATGTCGCGCAGGACGCGGGTGCCGTCCGGCAGCGCCAGCGCCGCGGTGGCGGCCCCGCCTGGATCGCTGCCGCGGGCGGGTGGCGTGGTGTGAAGCAGCAGCGCTGCCAGGGTCAGCGCGAGCACGCCGGAGCGGGGCGACCGGATGGCTTTCATCGACCCGCTCCCATCCCTGCTTCGGCCATCCCGTCCGCGCGCAGTACCAGCGTCGCGCGCAGGCCCTGGGGCGCGTTGGACGCCAGTTGCAGTTCGCCTCCGTGCTGGCGGGCGACCCGTTCGACGATCGCCAGGCCCAGGCCGGTGCCTTTACCGCCATGCACGAACGGCTGGCGCATCCGTGTCGCGTTCGCGGCGTCGATGCCGGGGCCATGGTCGGCGACCTCGACACGCCAGTTCGCGCCGTCTCGCTCCAGCCGCAGCGAGAACGGCGGGGCACCGTGCCGCTGCGCGTTGCCCAGCAGGTTCTCCAACGCGCGCATCAAGGCCAACGGCCGTCCCCGCAATGGCGCCTGTTCCGGCAGCGCGCTCGCCCAGCCGTCGGGCATCGCCGAGACGGCCTGGCGGCACAGCGCGCTCAGGTCGAGCGACTCCATCGCCTCGTCGCGGCCGTCGCGGGCATAGGCGATGAACTGCGACAGGATCGCGTCGATCTCGCCGATGTCCCGGTCCATGCCGGCGCGCAGCTCCGGGTCGGCATCGGGCAGCAGGGCGAGCGCGAATTGCAGACGGGTCAGCGGCGTGCGCAGGTCGTGCGAGATGCCGGCCAGCATCAGCGTGCGTTCCTCGGCCGCCTCGCGCGCTTCGGTGCTGGCCCGGTCCAGGGCACGCGCCAGCTCGGCGACCTCGCGCGGGCCGCTCGAAGTGTCCAGCGGCGGCGATTCTCCGCGAACGAAGTCCGGGGCCGCGTGCGCCAGTCGTCGCAACGGCATGACCAGTCGACGCGCGAAGTGGGCGGCGGCGAGCCAGACCAGCAGCGCGCAGCCCAGCAGCAAGCCGATCGAGAAGCGACGCACCCGAT
Organism: Marilutibacter maris; assembly: GCF_006546735.2. Taxonomy (GTDB): domain Bacteria; phylum Pseudomonadota; class Gammaproteobacteria; order Xanthomonadales; family Xanthomonadaceae; genus Marilutibacter; species Marilutibacter maris. Next base: position 23,563 of record NZ_VICD02000135.1, read on the forward strand.
GATCGCGACGATCGACCGGGAACGAGACCCAGATCGCCGGGGTGGTGTCGAGCCGAAGCCAGGCGACACTGCGCCCGCTGTCGCGCGATATCCGCAGCTCGCGTCCCGGCGACAGCTGCTGCGGAGCCTGCTCCTGCAACGCCCGCAGCAGCGGCGCGAAACGCGGCCGCGCCTGTGCCGGGGCGTCCATGCGCACTTCCAGTCCGCCGTCGCGCAGGACCTGCATCGCGCGTTCGTTCGATTCGCTGCGCGCGACCTCTTCGGCGACATCGGCAAAACCCTGCATCGCGCGCAGCAACTGGGCACCGGCCGGCTCCGACACCAATACGCGACTGAGCACGATCGCGATCGCCAGCGTTCCGGCGAGTACCAGCGCGATCACCAGCACCAGCTGCGAGAACACACTGCGCGGCATCGCCTTCACGCGTCCTGCTCCGGCGGCACGAACACATAGCCCACGCCCCACACCGTCTGCAGGAGCCGGGGCCGGCTCGGCTCGTCCTCGATCAGCTTGCGCAGCCGCGCGACGGTCACGTCGATGCTGCGTTCGAACGCTTCGTGCCCGCGTCCCCGCGCCAGGCTCATCAGGCGGTCGCGGCTGAGCGGCTGGTGCGGATGGCGGACCAGCACCGAGAGCAGGGCGAACTCGCCGGAGGTCAGGCGCAGGGTTTCCCCGCCGCGGCGCAGCTCGCGCCGGCCCAGATCCAGGCTGAAGCCGGCGAACGCGACCTCGCCCGCGTCGGCCAGGGGCGCGCCCGGCGCGTGCGGACGGGTACGCCGCAGCACCGAGCGGATGCGTGCCAGCAGTTCGCGTGGATTGACCGGTTTGGGCAGGTAGTCGTCGGCGCCGATCTCCAGTCCGACGATGCGATCGATCTCGTCGCCCTTGGCGGTCAGCATGACGATCGGAATCGCATCGTCCCGGCCACGCAACTGGCGGCAGATATCCAGTCCGCTTTCGCCCGGCAGCATCAGGTCGAGCACGACCAGGTCGTAGTGCCCTCGGTCCAGCGCCTGGCGCATGCCGCTGCCGTCGCCGACTCCGCGGACCTCGAAGCCCTGGCCTTCGAGGTAGCGCTGCAGCAGCTCGCGCAGACGCACGTCGTCGTCGACCAGCAGCAGGTGGGGGGCGGTTTCGTCCATGCGCTCACTATCGCGGCAGTCGCGGCGAGCAGGCAAACCCGCGGCGCCGGCAATTTGTAAGCGGATGTTTCCGGGAGCGGGCCGCGAAACATCCGCTCGCGGACCGGACATATCCGGGCGCGGTCGCGGCGCTAGCGTGGAATCACCCCGATGCCGCATGCATCGTCCGTTCCGAGGAGTGAACCATGAGCAGGATCCCGTTGTTGTTCGTTGCGACCGGTCTGTCGATCGCACTGGTTGCCGCCATCCCCGACGCATCCGCCCAACGTCGCGCGCATGTGCGTGCCGGTGGCGCCACCGCCGATGGCGGCTATCGCGCCGCCAGCGGAACCACCGCCAGTGGCGAGCGCGGCCGTTTCGCCCGTGGCCACGCGGTGGAGAGCGACGGGCAGGGCAATGTGAGCGGCGCCAGCGGCGCCGCGGTGCAGGGTGCCAACGGCGGGCTGGGACAACGCCAGGGCGGCTTCTACCGGAACGCCGACGGCAGTGGCGGCCGCCAGGGCAGCGCGAGCATCGAAGGCGCCGACGGCGGCGCCGCCAGCTCCAGTGGAAGCATGACCCGCAACACCGACGGCACCTACGCCGGTCAACGCCAGACCCAGGCGACCGGCAAGGAGGGCAACAGCTATAGCGGTTCGACCAGCTACGACTCCAGCCAGGGCGTGCAGCACACCGCGACCTGCACCGATGCCACCGGCAACGTCATCGACTGCCGCGGCAACTGAGTTCCATGAGCGCGGGGCCGACCGCGTTCGGCTCCGCGTCCCGACATCTTCAGGAGGCATCATGTTCCGTACCTACATCACGGCATTCCTCGCCATCAGCATCGTCCTGTCGCCGCTGACGGTCTCCGTCGCGCATGCCGGGGACGACCGCGCCGCACGTCTGCAAGACGCCGCCAAACAACGGCTTCGAGCCGCCGACAGCAACCAGGACGGCTACATCGATCGCGCCGAGGCCGAGGCGGGGTTACCGCGTGTCGCCCGCCGCTTCGATGAGATCGACAGCGACGGCGACGGTCGCCTCGCCAGCGCAGAGCTCGATGCCGCGGTCGAGAAGATGCGCCAGGCCCGCAGCCGCTGAGGCGCAGGCATGGATATCGCGATGCCGGCGTTGCTGCTGCTCCCTTTGCCCCTGCTGGCGCTGGTGGCCGCCGCCGAAGGCTGGCTGCGCAAGCGGCGTGGGCTGGGCCAGGACTGGAAGGCCTACTGGGCTTCGCTGGGCGACGCGCTGGGCCGACAGGCCTTTGGGCTGGTGATCAGGGGCGGCATCGTCGGCCTGGTGCTGCAGGCGGTCTGGCCGTTGCGCGTCCATACCTTCTCGATGGACAGCGCCTGGCACTGGGCGCTGCTCTTCGTCGGCCAGGAATTCTGCTACTACTGGATGCATCGTGCCGACCACCGGATCCGCTGGTTCTGGCTCAATCACGCCGTCCACCACTCGTCGAACCAGTACACGTTGGCATCGGCCTATCGGTTGGGCTGGACCGGCAAGCTGACCGGCGCCGGACTGTTCTTCGCGCCGCTGGTCTGGGTGGGGTTTCCGGTGCCGCTGGTGGTCGCCGCGCTGGCCGCGAACCTGCTGTACCAGTTCTGGCTGCATACCGAACTGATCGGGCGCCTGCCGCGCGCGCTGGAGTGGGGGCTCAACACGCCGACGCACCATCGCGTCCATCACGCCCGCAACCCGGCGTACCTGGACTGCAACTACGGTGGCGTGCTGATCGTGTTCGATCGCCTGTTCGGCACTTTCCGCGAGGAACGCAGCAGCGACCCGGTTCGCTATGGCCTGGTCGAACCGCTGTACAGCTACAACCCACTGCGGATCGCCCTGCATGCCTGGATCGCAATGTTCGCCGAGCTGCGCTTGGCGCGCGGTATCGGGCAGTGCTGGCGGGTGTTGTCCGGTCCGCCGGAATACAGCCCTGCGGGAAAACGGGTTCCAGCGGTGGGCGATGGCCTCTCCAGCGACGATCGCTGACGGCCGTGCGCTGATCAGAGAGCGTCGATGGACACCGGGAGCTGGACGTCGGCGATCCACAGCTGGCGCCAGCGCTCGACCTTCTGTTCCGCTGTCAGCTGTTGCGGCGATGCCGGGACCGCCCCGGCGAGTGCCGTCGCATCGTCTAGGCAGCCGGCGTTGACCGCGGCCCAGATGCGGCTCCGTTCGGCATAGCCGACCGCAACCACGACGCCGCAGTGCGCGCACAGCAGCAGGCGCGCGGTCTCGCTGCCCTGGCGATAGGAACGCAGTGCTGAGGCCGGTTCGGCTTCGACACGCAGGCTGCCGGCAGGGTCGGATATCCAGGCCGCGCCGTGCTTGCGGCAGAAGTCGCAGTCGCAGGCGCGCGGGGCCAGCTCGCGCGGCTCCAGCGTGGTGGCGAAGGCGACCCGGATCCGGCCGCAGTGGCATCCGCCGGAGAGGGGGGCAACGGCTGCGGTCATCGTGTCAGCTCCTGGAGGCGACCCCGGGAACGCCGCTGCGGGGCCGGGTCGGCGGCGACGTGCATGCGCTCAAGCATCGCATGGGCCGACGGCGCGCGGCCAGCGGTGGAAACGAAGAGGCCCCTCGCGGAGAGGGGCCTCGGAATGGAGCGGGGTGCGATGCGGTCAGGCTTCGACCGCGTCGTCCTCGTCCTTGAACGCGTCCACCGGGATGCAGCTGCAGAACACGTTCTTGTCGCCGTTCACGTTGTCCACGCGCGCGACCGGCGGCCAGTACTTGGACTGCTTCAGCACCGGCAGCGGGAACGCCGCCAGCTCGCGCGGATAGGCGTGCGCCCACTCGCTGCCGGCGACCATCGTCGCGGTGTGCGGGGCGTTGACCAGCGGATTGTCGTCGCGCTCCAGACGGCCGTCCTCGACCGCGCGGATCTCCTCGCGGATCTCGATCATCGCGTCGACGAAGCGGTCCAGCTCGTGCATCGACTCGCTCTCGGTCGGCTCGACCATCAACGTGCCGGCGACCGGGAAGCTCAGGGTCGGGGCATGGAAGCCGAAGTCGATCAGGCGCTTGGCCACGTCCTCGGCGGAGATGCCGGTGGCGTCCTTGAGCGGACGCAGGTCGAGGATGCACTCGTGCGCGACCAGGTCGTTGCGTCCGGTGTAGAGCGTCTTGTAGTGCGGCGCGAGGCGGCGGGCGACGTAGTTGGCGTTGAGCAGGGCGACCTGGGTCGCGCGGCGCAGGCCCTCGCGGCCCATCAGGGCGATGTACATCCAGCTGATCGGCAGGATGCTGGCGCTGCCCCAGGTCGCCGCGCTGACCATGCCGACACCGCCGTCGGCCTGCTCGGCATCGCCGCCGAAGGCCTTGGGCAGATACGGCGCCAGGTGCGCCTTGACCGCGCAGGGGCCGACGCCGGGACCGCCGCCGCCGTGCGGAATGCAGAAGGTCTTGTGCAGGTTCAGGTGCGAGACGTCCGAGCCCCACTTGCCGGGCTTGGCGAGGCCGACCAGCGCGTTCATGTTGGCGCCGTCGGTATACACCTGGCCGCCATGCTGGTGGACGATGTCGCAGATCGCGACCACGTCCTCCTCGAACACGCCGTGGGTCGAGGGGTAGGTGATCATCAGCGCGGCCAGACGATCGCTGTACTTCTCGGCCTTGGCGCGGATGTCGTCGAGGTCGACGTTGCCGTTGGCGTCGCACTTGGTGACCACCACCTGCATGCCGCACATCTGCGCCGAGGCCGGATTGGTGCCGTGCGCGGACTCGGGAATCAGGCAGATGTCGCGCTGCGGCTGGCCGTTGGCGCGGTGATAGGCGCGGATCGCCAGCAGGCCGGAGAACTCGCCCTGGGCGCCGGAGTTCGGCTGCAGGCTGACCGCGTCGTAGCCGGTGCACTCGACCAGCATCCGCTCCAGACCGTCGACCAGCTCGCGGTAGCCCTGCATCTGGTCGGCAGGGGCCAGCGGATGGACGTTGGCGAACTCCGGCCAGGTCACCGGGATCATCTCGGCGGTGGCGTTGAGCTTCATCGTGCAGCTGCCCAGCGGGATCATCGTGCGATCCATCGCCAGGTCCTTGTCGGCCAGCGCACGCATGTAGCGCAGCAGTTCGTGTTCGCTGTGATGGGTGTTGAACACCGGATGGGTCAGGAAGTCGCTGTCGCGGCGCAGCCCGGCCGGCAGCGCGTCGCTCGCGGCGGCGTCGAGCGCGTCGACGTCCAGATCCGCCCCGAACAGACCGGCGATCGCGACGATGTCCTCGCGGGTGGAGGTCTCGTCCAGGCTGATGCCGACCCGGCCGGCGTCGATCCGGCGCAGGTTGATGCGCGCGGCCTCGGCGCGGGCGTGGATCGCCGCGGCGTCGACGCCGCTGACGTGCAGGGTGTCGAAGTAGCCGTCATCGATGCTCACGCCCGCCGCACGCAGGCCGGCGGCCAGGATCGTCGCCAGGCGGTGCGTGCGACGGGCGATCCGGGTCAGGCCCTCGGGGCCATGGTAGACCGCGTACATGCCGGCCATCACCGCCAGCAGCACCTGCGCGGTGCAGATGTTGCTGGTCGCCTTCTCGCGGCGGATGTGCTGTTCGCGGGTCTGCAGGGTCAGGCGGTAGGCCGGCTTGCCCTCGGCATCGACCGAAACGCCGATCAGGCGGCCCGGCATCGAGCGCTTGTAGGCGTCGCGGCAGGCCATGAATGCGGCATGCGGGCCGCCGTTGCCGAACGGTACGCCGAAGCGCTGGCTGTTGCCGACCACGATGTCGGCGCCCCATTCGCCGGGCGCGGCGATCAGGGTCAGGGCGAGCAGGTCGGTGGCGACGCAGACCAGGCCGTTGCGGGCATGCACCTTGTCGGCCAGCGCCCTGTAGTCGTGGATGCGGCCGAAGGTGTCCGGGTACTGCAGCAGCACGCCGTAGCTGTCGACATCGGCCGCCTCGGCATCGGCGCCGACGTGCAGTTCGATGCCCAGCGGCTCGGCGCGGGTGCGCAGCACCTCGAGCGTCTGCGGGTGCACGTTCTCGGAAACGAAGAACAGGTTCGATTTCGAGCGCGACGAGCGCTTGGCCAGGGTCATCGCCTCGGCCGCGGCGGTGGCCTCGTCCAGCAGCGAGGCGTTGGCGATCTCCATGCCGGTGAGGTCGGCGCACATGGTCTGGAAGTTGATCAGCGCTTCCATGCGGCCCTGCGAGATCTCCGCCTGGTACGGGGTGTAGGCGGTGTACCAGGCCGGGTTCTCGAGGATGTTGCGCAGGATGACGTTCGGCGTGTGGGTGCCGTAGTAGCCCTGGCCGATGAAGTTGCGGAAGACCTGGTTGCGATCGGCGATCGCGCGGATCTTCGCCAGCGCCTCGACCTCGGTCAGCGACTCCGGCAGCGCCAGCGGGTCGCTCGACTTGATGTTGGCGGGCACGATCGCGTCGGTCATCGCGTCCAGCGAGTCGTAGCCGATCACGCCGAGCATCTGCGCGATTTCGGCGTCGTTGGGGCCGATGTGGCGCGCGATGAAGGCGTCGTGGTGCTCGAGCTCGCGCAGGGAAGGCGTCTGGGTCATGGCAAGGGGCGTCCGGAAGTGGCGGTGGCCGGGCGTGCGTCGCCGCACGTGAAGCGCCCCTCTGTCCTTTTGCCTGAGAGTTTGGAAGCGTGCCTCGACAGGCGGCCGGGGGAGGATTCACCTCCTGGAGGCCCCGCTTCTTGCCCCTTCGGCGCCGGTGGGGCCCGACTGAAAGCGACGGGCCGCCGGTCTCTCCAGAGTTTTGGAACCACGGGTGGTGCTGGGCCTGAGCGATTACGGGCGTTGCGCCTTCGGCAGCGGCCGGGAACGCGGTTTGCGGCTGCGTTCGTGCCGGTCGCTTCTCCCACCACGTGGACCCGGCGATTATAGCCGCTCGGATCGGCGATGGGCGGCCGTGGCGGTGCCGGTTCAGCTCGGACGCGGGCCGCTCACAGCCGGTCGGTCGGCTCCAGCGCGGCCGGTTCGGCGGGACAGGCGGGGCTGCCGCCGAAGCTGATCTCCCAGCGCCAGAACGCCCAGCCCAGGAACGCGAACACCGCCGCGCCGGCGGCCAGCCACAGCGGTTCGCGACTGAGCAGCGGCGAGATCACGCCGGCGACCAGCGAGTGCAGGACCAGGCCGGTGAAGGCCTGCAGCGACGAGGCCGATCCACGCTGGCGCGGATACATGTCCAGGATCGCCAGGGTCAGGATCGGGAACACCAGGGCGATGCCGAACGCGTTCAGCACCATCGGCAGGATCGCCCACGGTATCGAAGGCTGGTCGACCATCGCGGTGTAGGCGATGTTCGCCAGCACCGCGACGCCGCAGCAGGCGAAGCCGATCCGCGACAGCCGGGTGCCGCTGATCCGGCCCGCGGCGCGCCCGGAGGCGAATGCGCCCAGCACCATGCCGCTGATCATCGGGATGAAGAACCAGCCGAACTGCGACTCGCCCAGGCGCAGGATGTCCACCACGAACACCGGTGCCGAGGCGATGTACAGGAACAGGGCGGCGAAGTTGAACGCGCCCGCCGCCGCCAGTCGCTGGAAGCGCGGGTTGGCGAAGATCGCGACGTAGTCGCGCAACAGGCGCCGCGGCACCAGTTGCAGGTGCGCCTGCGGCGGGTGGGTCTCCGGCAGCACCACCCAGGTGCCGGCGAACAGCAGCAGCGAGAACAGCACCAGGAACCAGAAGATCGCCGGCCAGTGGCTCCAACCCAGGATCCAGCCGCCGATCACCGGCGCCACCGCCGGCGCGATGCCGAAGATCATCGAGACCTGGCTCATCAGCCGCTGGGCATCGTCGCCCTGGAGCACGTCGCGGATCACAGCCCGGCCGACGATCATGCCGACCCCGGCCGACAATCCCTGCAGGACGCGGAAGGCCAGCAGGGTATGCAGGTCCGGCGCCAGCGCGCAGCCGACCGAGGCCAGGGTGAACACCGCCAGTCCGGTCAGGATCACCCGGCGGCGCCCCAGCGCGTCCGACAGCGGGCCATGGACCACGCTCATCAGGGCGTAGGCGACCAGGTAGGCGCTGAGGGTCTGCTGGATGGCGACGCGGTCGACCCCGAACTGCGTGCGCATCGCGCCGAAGGCCGGGAAGATGGTGTCGATCGCGAACGGACCGAACATCGCCAGCCCGCCCAGCAGCAGCGCCAGGCGGCGCAACGGGATCGCGGGGGGCTGGGTGTCGGAGCGCGATTCGGGCATCAGGCCTTCGCCGCCGTGTCCGGCGGTCCCTTCAGTTCGACCATGTTGCCTTCCGGGTCGTACAGGTATTGCGAGGGGCCTTCGCCCTCGGCGCCGTAGCGGGAGCCGAACTCGCCGACACGGGCGCCATGCGCCTGCAGGTGGGAGACGATGGCGTCGCGGTCGAAGGGTTCGATCGCCAGGCAGAAGTGATCGACGTTGCGGCCTTCCTCGCCGGGCGCGGCGCCGCCGATGCGGCCGATGCGGCCCTCGATGTCGACCAGGTCGATCAGCGCGCTGCCGACCCGCAGTTGCACCATGCCGATCGCCGGCTGGCGCTTCTCGACCGAGCAGCCCAGTACATCGCGGTAGAAGGCCTCCATCCGGACGATGTCGCGCACGCGCAGGACCACGTGGTCGAGCCGGAGCGGCTTGAACGGGGGAAGATCCGAGGCGGACATCGGCGGGCTCCGGGCAGTGGGGAGAGAGTGGCCTGTCATGGTACCGGTCCATCGCTCGCGAGGGCGCCAGATACGGCAAGACACTCCATCCCGTGACCGGGCCGATCCGGCGCAGCGGCTGCATGGCCGTGGCGGACCGGGTAGGGCGCGGCTTGTCAACGGGTATCGCCGGGGCTCCGGGGTTGCCACAATCGGCGCCCCGTACCCAAGACACTGCACGTCCCGATGTCCGACAGCCGTTCCGCTTCGCCCGCCATCGCCACCCGCATCGCCCGCCAGATCGCCGAGGAGATCGATGCCCAGCCCGCGCAGGCGGTCGCTGCGATCGGCCTGCTCGACGAGGGCGCGACCGTGCCGTTCATCGCCCGCTACCGCAAGGAAGTCACCGGCGGCCTGGACGACACCCAGTTGCGCAATCTCGAAACCCGCCTGACCTACCTGCGCGAGCTGGAGGACCGCCGCGCCGCGGTGCTGGCCAGCATCGACGAGCAGGGCAAGTTGAGCGACGAGCTGCGCGCCGACATCGAGGCGGCCGACAGCAAGGCGCGGCTGGAAGACCTGTACCTGCCGTACAAGCCCAAGCGCCGGACCAAGGCGCAGATCGCCCGCGAAGCCGGCCTGGAGCCGCTCGCCGACAGCCTGCTGGCCGATCCGGCGCAGGAGCCGGAAGCGGCCGCCGCCGCGTACGTGGATGCGGACAAGGGCGTCGCCGACACCAAGGCCGCGCTCGACGGCACACGCGCGATCCTGATGGAACGCTGGGCCGAGGACGCGGCCCTGGTCGGCGAGCTGCGCCAGTGGCTTCAGGAGGTCGGCACGATCCGCTCGCGCGTCGCCGAGGGCAAGGAGGCCGAGGGCGCCAAGTACCGCGATTACTTCGAACATGCCGAACCGCTGTCGAAGATTCCCTCGCATCGCCTGCTCGCGCTGTTCCGCGGCCGTCGCGAGGAGTTCCTGTTCCTCGACCTGGACCCCGGCAGCGACGCCGAGGCCGGCCACCAGCAGGCCGAGGGCCGGGTCGCCGTCCATGCCGGCGTGCGCGCCCAGGGCCGCCCGGCCGACAAGTGGCTGCTCGATACCTGCCGCCTGACCTGGAAGGCCAAGCTGCACCTGCACCTGATGCTCGACCTGTTCGGCCAGGCCCGCGAGAAGGCCGAGGCCGAGGCGATCGAGGTGTTCGGCGACAATCTCAAGGACCTGCTGCTGGCGGCGCCGGCGGGGCCCAAGGCCGTGCTCGGACTCGATCCGGGTCTGCGCACCGGGGTCAAGGTCGCGGTGGTCGATCGCACCGGCAAGCTGGTCGATACCGCGACGATCTATCCGCACGAGCCCAAGCGGCAGTGGGATCAGTCCTTGCACGCGCTGCGCGCGCTGTGCACCAAGCACGGCGTGGAGCTGGTCGCGATCGGCAACGGCACCGCCTCGCGCGAGACCGACAAGCTGGCCGGCGACCTGATCAAGCTGGTGCCCGAGCTGAAGATGCAGAAGATCGTGGTCAGCGAGGCCGGTGCGTCGGTGTATTCGGCATCCGAGTTCGCGGCCAAGGAGTTTCCGGGCCTGGACGTGTCGTTGCGCGGCGCGGTGTCGATCGCACGGCGCCTGCAGGACCCGCTGGCCGAGCTGGTCAAGATCGAGCCCAAGGCGATCGGCGTCGGCCAATACCAGCACGACGTCGACCAGTACCGTCTGGCGCGCGCGCTCGACGCCAAGGTCGAGGACTGCGTGAACGCGGTCGGCGTCGACCTCAATACCGCTTCGGCGGCGCTGCTGGCGCGGGTGTCGGGGTTGTCGTCGACGGTGGCCGAGAACATCGTCGTGCACCGCGACCAGAACGGACCGTTCGCCAGCCGCAAGGCGCTGCTGAAGGTGTCGCGGCTGGGCGAGAAGACTTTCGTGCAGTGCGCCGGCTTCCTGCGCATCAACGGCGGCGAGCAGCCGCTGGACGCGTCGGCGGTGCATCCGGAGGCCTATCCAGTGGTCGAGCGCATCCTCGCCGCCTGTGGCTGCGGGGTGAAGGACCTGGTCGGCGACAGCGCCCGTCTGCGCGGACTCAGGGCCGAGCAGTTCACCGACGAGACCTTCGGCGTGCCGACCGTGCGCGACATCCTCAAGGAGCTGGAAAAGCCCGGTCGCGATCCGCGCCCCGAGTTCAAGGCGGCGAAGTTCGCCGACGGCGTCGAGGACATCAAGGACCTGCGCGAGGGGATGATCCTGGAAGGCGTGGTCAGCAACGTGGCCGCGTTCGGCGCCTTCGTCGACATCGGCGTGCACCAGGATGGCCTGGTCCATATCTCCGAGCTGGCCGACCGCTACGTCAAGGATCCGCGCGAGGTGGTCAAGGCCGGCGACGTGGTCAAGGTGCGGGTGCTGGAGGTCGATATCCCGCGCAAGCGCATCGCGTTGTCGCGGCGCCTGGAGCCGCGGTCCGACCAGGCAACCGCGCCACAACGCGAGTCGCGCGGACAGCGTGACGATCGTGGCCCTTCGGGCGGACGCGGCGGCGCCCGTCAGGGCGGGCGCCCCGCCGGGAACGCCGGGCGCAGTGCGCCGCCGCCGAACAATGCGTTGGCGGCGGCCTTCGCCAAGGCCAAGGGGCAGGGCTGATCGCCCTGCTTGTGGGCGGTTGTCGTTGATCGTGATCGAGAAGACCTCCGGTCAGGAATGAGGGAAGCCATTGATCTGCTCCGGATGAGCAAGACCAACGGCTTCCGCCACCAAGGCGGCGGGCGGCTTTTCTTTGCTGGCCCAAAGAAAAGTCACCAAAAGAAAGGGCCGTCCCGACGGAGCTCAATCGTGAGCGGTGGGCGTTCCGGGGTTTTTCGACACGACATCCTGTCGTGACCGAAAAACGGCGCGCGTCCTTGCGCGCCGCCCTCCGGGTCTGCAGACGGTACGGGCTGTTTGACTGTCAGGAGAGTCAAGGTCGGCCGTTGTCGTTGTTCTTGACCTTGACGTTGACCTTCAGCGGCTTAAAGCCCGCCGCGCACCGCAGGGGACGGCGGCCGCAGAGGCGCCCATGTCTGAGCGCAGCGAGTTTGGGCGCCGTGCCGCCGGCCTCGAGGCGCACAGGGGACCGGGGCGGCGCAGCCGTCCCGGCGGGC
>NZ_VICD02000136.1 GCF_006546735.2 Marilutibacter maris
CCGGCTGGGCATCGGCGATGCCGGCCAGATGGGCGCGACCGGCCTCGGCATCGCCACGGCCGGTGGCCGCGTGCGCGGCGGCGATCCGCGCCACGGTCCCGGTTTCGCGATTGCCGGCGGCCTCGCCGAGCAGCTTTTCGGCGCGGCTCCACTGGCCCATGTGGGTGGCCAGCAGGCCGTCGAGCAGGCGCGCGCGCGCGGCCTTCTTGCGGTGCCGGCGCAGCATCGCGAACGGCGCGCTGAGCAGGCGCCAGAGCAGCCACAGCAGCAGCACGGCGACCGCCGCCAGCAACAAGGTGTAGGACAACGACTTGCGATAGGTCCAGTCGCCGAAGCTGACGATCACCAGGCCCGGATCCTGCGCCATCAACTGCGCGACCAGCGCCCCGAGCAGGGCCAGGACGATCCAGAACAGCAGGCTGCGGAACAGGTTCATGGGCGCTCCGATGGCGACACGTCCGCGGCGGCGCGCAGCTGCCGCAGTTGCTGCAGTGTGCTGCCGAGGGTGGGAACTGAGAGTGAAAGCGAGCGCTCGGCGATCCGGTCCAGTTCGCCGCGGCGGGCATCGAGCGCGGCCGATGGCGGCCACAAGCGATCCAGCCAGTCGCGCGCACGCGCCAGCGCGGCCTTGAAGCCGCCCTCGTCGCGGCGCTCGGCGGCGGCGCGGGCCAGGGTCAGTTCCAGTTGCAGGGCGGCCATCGCCGCGGCGCGGTCGGACGGCAGTTCGGCGATCACGCGGTCGCGCGGCTGGATGTCGAACACGTTGGCGAACGCGCGCTTCCACCACGGCCGGTCGCCGGCCGGGGCCTGGGCGGCGGTCTCCGGCGGGGTTTCCTCGAGCGCGCGGCTGAAGGCGTCGATGCGCGCCAACGCGTCGATCCGCGGGTCCGCATCGAGCGCGTCGATCGCCGCGCGCTCCTGGATCAGCGCCTGGCGCAGGTTCACGTAGGCCGGGTCCTTGATCGCGGCCAGCACCGCGTCCGCGGTCGCGTAGCTGCGCTTCGCGCCGGCCAGGTCGCCGGCGATCTCCAGCCGCTGCTGGCCGAACACCAGCAGCATCTCCGCCTCCTCCAGCCGCAGCGCCTGGACGCCATCGCGGTTCGGGTCGGCCAGGCGGGTGACGCTTTCCTCCAGCAGCGCCGCGCGCTGGCCGATGCCGAGCAGTTCGTCGCGCAGCACACGGTTGGTGGCGTCGGCCTGTTGCAGGCGCTGGACCTGCGCGCGCTGGTCGTCGCGCATCGCATCCAGGCGCTGGTTGAGGGCGTCGATGCGGTGATCGGCACTGGCGACCTGTGCGCGCGCGTCGGCCTCGTGCGATTTCCACCAGTTCCAGCCGTACCAGCCGGCGGCGGCGAGCGCGGCGAGGAACACCAGCAGGAACCATGGCCAACGCGCGCCGCGCCGGCGCGGCGCCTGCGCGGTGGGATTGCCGGGAGGCGGGAGGGATGTGGACGGGGCGGTGGAGTCGGACACGGCGTCAGGTCGCTGCATGAGTGGCTTCATGCTACCGGAACGCCCGTGCGGACTGGTTCAGAAAGGCTCCGGACGGGGCCGTGCCGGTGGCTTCGCCGGCTACCGGCCGGGCCCGGCGTATCCAGCGGCGGCCACCAGTTGCGCCGGTCGCGGCCCGGCGGCGA
>NZ_VICD02000137.1 GCF_006546735.2 Marilutibacter maris
TCAACACCCGCGGCTCGGGCACGGTGACCTGGGCGGTCGCGGCGCGGCGATCGCGCAGGTACTCGACCGCGACCCTTTCGCCGGAGGCCTTGCCGCGCAATGCCGCCATCGCTTCGCGCGGTGTGGTCACGGCGTTGCCGTCGACCTTGCGGATCACGTCGCCGGCCTGCAGCCCGGCCAGTTCGGGACCGGTGCTCAGCACCAGCACGCCGGTGTCGGTGCCGAAGTAGCGGCCCAGGTCCTTGTCCACCGACGCCAGGTTCAGGCCGTTCCAGCGGAACGCCTCCAGCAGCGCGGGGGCGGCGCAGTGCCCATCCTTGCAGGCCTCGCGGCCGAGCCGGATCACCTGGGTCCGGACCTGGGGCGCGATCGCCATGTCCTCGACCCGGTCGATGTCGAAGTCGAGGGCCTCGTCGTCGAGTTCGATCATGGCCCCGTCGTGGCCGCGCAGCACGCGGTGGCCGATGCCCGGCCGCAGGTGCTCGATGCCGTCGGCCTCGATCGTCACCAGGCCGTCCCCGTCCCGCAGCATCCGCACCCCGCCCCGCGCCAGCCGGGTGCCGTCGTCCAGGCTCCGGAACACCATCACCCGTTCGTTCACCTGTGGCGTGACCTTCGCTTCGGCACGCTTGCCGTCGCGCATGTAGCCGATCGTCACCGCGGTGTCGGTGGACAGGTCCGACAACAACTCGCGCGCGCTGGCAAGGCGGTCCTCGCCGTCGGTGCCGGCGATCGCGGCGCCATCGACACTGATCAACCGGTCGCCGCCGCGCAGCCCCGCGCTGGAGGCGGCGCTGCCGGGGGTGACCGCGGCGATGCGGGTGCCGCGGTCCGGGTCCGCGGCCAGCACCACGCCCAGCACCGGGCGACGGGCGATGCGATGTTCGATCATCCGTGATGCCGCATGTGGGCGGCCCAGTTCACGGGAAAGCTCGGCCACCCGGCGCGCGGCACGATCGAGCTCGGCACGCGCGGCGTCGAGTTCGCGAGCCTTGGCGGCGTCGCCATCGGCCGCCAGAACCGGACCCAGGCCGACCACCAGGGCCGCGGCGCAGGCCAGCGCGAGTACTCGGGGGGAAATGGTTTTCATGGCGTCCTCTTCATCGTTGGAATGCTGTTGCAGGGGGAAGGGCGGGGGTCAGTCGACCTGGACCAGGGCGGCGTCCCAGGATTCGCCGCGCGCCGACAGCCAGCGCTGGGTGGTTTCGACCCCGGCCAGTTCGTGCAGGGCATCGACACGGGAGCGCCAGAGCCGCAGCCGGCTGTCGCGATCCAGTCCGGGTTGCGAGAGGGCGCCGTCGATCCGGCCGATGCGCTCATCGAGCGAGGCGGTCAGCACGGTCGCCGCCGCGCTGCCGACGTTGTCGTCGCGGGCGATCGCGATCAGCGCTTCCAGGCGCGCGGATTCCGCTTCCAGGCGCGCGACAGCGTCGTCGGCGCCCATGTCGGTGGCACTGGTTGTGGCCGTTGTTGCGGCCGTTGTTGCGGTCGCGGTTGCAGCGTCGGAGAGCGGGCGCCGGTCGGCCCGGTCGGCGACCGCGATCCGGGTGCCGTCGGGTTGCGGGGCCGGAGCGATCGTCGGGGCGCGATCGGGGGCCGTCGCCATCGGCGTCGATGCCGTCGAGGTCGGGGCGGCGGCATCGGTGTCGCTAGGGCGCCTGTCGGCGGTCCGCGCGTCGTCGGTGACGGACGGGTCGGTGGCGGCAATCGCCGGTGTCGTCGCGGCGGCCGTCGCGGCCTGCGCGTGCCGCGGACCGGTCATCGGTTCGTCCGCCGTCGCGGATGCCGACGTCGGATCGGCAGCCACGCTGTTGGCAGCCACGCTGCCGGTGTGCGGTGGTGGCGTCCGCACCGGGTCGGGTGCCGA
>NZ_VICD02000012.1 GCF_006546735.2 Marilutibacter maris
CCCGGGGCCCGGCGGCCGCGCTCGACGCCCCCACGCGCGGCTGCGGACGCGGACCTGCCGCAACCGCGACCGGAACCGCGGAATGGCGTTACTGACGCGCCAACGCGCCATGTTCCACGTGGAACCTCGCGACCTCGACCGCCACCGTGGCCAGCCCCGGGGGCGGCTCGGTACCGGTGATGAAGACCTGGGCATCGCTGGCGACCAGGTGTTCCAGCACCCGGCCCTGGTGGACGCGATCGAGTTCGGAACCGAGGTCGTCCAGCGCGATCACCGGCCAGCCGCCGCGGATCGCCGCATGGTGCGAGGCCTGGGCCAGCACCGCCGACAGCGCGGTCAGCTTGGCCTGGCCGCGCGAAAGCGCTTCGCGTCCGGGCAGCCCCGGGAAATGGATGCGCCAGTCGGCGCGATGCGGACCAACCGAGGTGTGCCCGCTCTGGACATCGCGATCGCGGGCCAGCAGCAGGGCGTCCTCCAGCGACACCGCCTCGCGGCGCCAACCCGGCAGGTATTCCAGTTCGACCGACCCCAGCGCCGGGGCCAACCCGGCCAGCAAGGGCGCCAGCCGTGCCTGCAGGTCCTCCAGGTACAGCTGGCGCCGGCGGCTGATCGGCTCGCCGGCCTCGGCCAGCTCGCGCTCCCAGGCATCCAGCCCGTCGCCGAGCCGCCGACTCTTGAGCAGGGCGTTGCGTTGCTTCAGTGCCCGCGCGTAGCGTCGCCACAGCGGCAGGAACTCATGTTCCACGTGGAACAACCCCCAATCGAGGTAGCGACGGCGGGTCTCGGCGCTGCCGGTGACCAGGGCATGGCTGCCGGGCTCGAAGCTCACCACCGCCAGCGCCGCGCACAGGTCGCCGAGCTGGGCGACATTGGCGCCGTCGAGGCGCCCGGTCCAGTCCTGACCGCTATGGCGCAGGCCGGCCTTGCGGACCCGGTTGCCGGCGGCGTCGCCGCCATGCTCGCGCCACTCGACGAAGACCTCCAGCGCCTCGGCGCCCGCCTGCAGCAGTCCATCGCGAACCCGGCCGCGGAAGCTGCGGCCGTAGGCCATCAGGTGCATGGCCTCCAGCAGCGAGGTCTTGCCGGCGCCGTTGTCGCCGGTGATCAGGTTGATGCCGGGGGCGGGCGCCAGGCTGACCTCGTCGAAACGGCGAAAGCGGCGGAGGTCAAGGCGGGTGATCTGCATCGGCAAAGCTTAAAGGGGCCGGGCACGGCTGGGGAGAGCTGGATCGGGTAGGGCGAGGGCGGGTGCGTGCCTGGGTGCGCAGGCGCGACGGCGCCGCTCCCCATAGCCCATAGGAGAAAGACGGCGGGTGACCAGCCCCCTGAGTCAGGGGACGATTCGTGCCGCAGGCATGAATGGGGGTGTGGCAGCGCAACGGCGGGGCCCAAGGTTTGCGCAGCAAACTTTGGGGGTTTCCGGGCGCAGTCCGGGAATCGCGGCTTACGCCGCTCCTACGAAGACCCGGCACCCACGGCTGGCTGGCAACCGTTGCTCCCTGTAGGAGTGGCGTGAACCGGGATCGAGCCCGCATCGGCACCCTACCCTTGCCACCCACGACACCCTGCAACAGAAACGCCCGGCACGGGGCCGGGCGTCGATGTTCCACGTGGAACCAGAAGGCTCCGTCGGCCGCGACTACAGCCGCAGCGGCATCACCACGTGGCGGCTGCGCTCGTTGCCGGCCTCGCGCACCAGCGCCGAGGAGTTGGCATCGCGCAGGGCCAGGATCACCTGTTCGTCGCGCAGTGCGGTCAGCGCGTCCAGCAGGTAGTTGACGTTGAAGCCCACTGCCAGGTCGTCGACCTTGGTGTCGGCCTCGACCTCTTCCTGCGCCTCTTCCTGCTCCGGGTTGTGCGCGCTGATCTTCAGCTGGCCCGGCGAGACCTCGATGCGGACACCGCGGTACTTCTCGTTCGACAGGATCGCCGCACGCTGCAGCGAGGCACGCAGCACCTCGCGATCGATCAGCACTTCGCGGTCGGCGCCGATCGGAATCACCGCCTCGTAGTCGGGGAAGCGGCCGTCGATCAGCTTGCTGGTGAAGGTGACATCGTCGCGCTTGATCCGGATGTGGCCGCGGCCCATCTCGATCTCGACTTCGCGGTCGCCGCCCTCGAGCAGGCGCTGCAGCTCGGTCACGCCCTTGCGCGGCACGATGATCTGGCGCTTGGTGCCGTTGCCGCCGTCCAGCTCGGCTTCGCACAGGGCCAGGCGGTGGCCGTCGGTGGCGACGCAGCGCAGGCTGCCTTCGCGCAGGTCGAACAGCAGGCCGTTGAGGTAGTAACGCACGTCCTGCTGGGCCATCGCGAAGGCGGTGCGCTCGATCAGCTCCTTCAGGGACGCTTCCGGCACCCGAACCCGCTCGGTGGCTTCGACCTCGTCGATCGCCGGGAAGTCGTTCGCCGGCAGGCTGGCCAGGGTGAAGCGCGAACGCCCGGCCTGCACGGTGATCTTCTCGGCGCTCTGACTGACGGTGACGCTGCTGCCATCGGGCAGGGCGCGCACGATGTCGAACAGCTTGCGTGCCGGAATCGTGGTTTCGCCATCGGCGGCATCGTCGACCGCGATCCTGGACACCATCTCGACTTCCAGATCGGTACCGGTCAGCGACAGCTGCCCGTCCTTGACCTGTACGAGCAGGTTGGCCAGCACCGGCAGGGTCTGGCGCCGTTCGACCACGTTGACGACTTGCGCCAACGGCTTGAGAAACACTTCACGTTGCAGGCTGAAACGCATGCTCAACCGCTCCCCTATGCCCAAGACAAAAGATTGGATAAATCAAAAACGTGGTGGTGGTGGTGTCGCCGAAAACGCGGGAAAACTGCCACAACCGTTTGTTTTGAAACGAAAATTTCTTCGGATGAACCTTTGTGAAACCGATCTGACAAGCGGGTACAAGCTGTGGACAAGTTTCGAGCCTTGCGGCGGCGGTGCAGTTGTCCACAGCTTGTACGCATGCCGTCCAGAATATTCCCTTTCCTGTTCACATCCACCGGATTTCACGTCTTTCGAGCGATTCCGCCACCGTTGTCAGCCTGCCCGGAGACGCCGGCAGGCGCGATGGCGCGTCGATCATTCGCTCAACTTGCGGATCAGCTTGTCCCAGTCCTCGCGCATCTTGCCGTCCGTCTCCATCAGGGTGCGGATCTGCCGGCAGGCATGCAGCACCGTGGTGTGGTCGCGGCCGGCGAAGGCGTCGCCGATCTCCGGCAGGCTGTGCTCGGTCAGCTCCTTGGTCAACGCCATCGCCATCTGGCGCGGACGGGCCAGCGAGCGGGTCCGCCGTTTCGACAACAAATCCTTGATTTGCAGGCCGTAGTAGTCTGCCACGGTCTTCTGGATGTTGGGGATGCCGATGGCCTGCTGCTGCGCCCGCAGCAGGTCGCGCAGGGTCTCCTGGGCGAACTCCACGGTGATCGCCCGGCCGGTGAAGTTGGCGCGCGCGGTCAGCGTGTTGAGCGCGCCCTCCAGGTCGCGCACGTTGCTGCGCATCTTCTTGGCCAGCAGGAAGGCGACGTCCTCGGGGATCTGCGCGCCGCGCTCACGCGCCTTGCTGAGCACGATCTGGGCGCGGGTCTCGAAGTCCGGCGGCTCGATCGCCACGCTCAGGCCCCAGGCCAGGCGCGACTTCAGACGCGGCTCCAGGCCGTCGACCTCGCGCGGGTAGCGGTCGCAGGTCAGGATGATCTGCTGCTTGCCGTCGAACAGCGCATTGAAGGTGTGGAAGAACTCTTCCTGGGTGCGGTCCTTGCCGGCGAAGAACTGGATGTCGTCGATCAGCAAGGCGTCGACCTGCTGGAACTGGCGCTTGAACGCGTCCATGGTCTTGTCCTGCAGCGACTTCATCATCGCGCTGAAGAACTGCTCGCTGCGCAGGTACATCACCCGGGTGCCGGGGTTGTTGGCGCGCATCGCGTTGCCGGCGGCGAACATCAGGTGGGTCTTGCCCAGGCCGGTGCCGCCGTACAGCAACAGCGGATTGTGGGCGCGGTCGCCGGGCTTGAGCGCGGCCTG
The DNA here is from genome assembly GCF_006546735.2 of Marilutibacter maris. Classification (GTDB taxonomy): domain Bacteria; phylum Pseudomonadota; class Gammaproteobacteria; order Xanthomonadales; family Xanthomonadaceae; genus Marilutibacter; species Marilutibacter maris. The sequence goes on from NZ_VICD02000012.1 coordinate 4,019, forward strand.
CCAGGCGGCGGCGCGGCCGAGCTGGTTGCTGCGGCCCTCGACGAAGTTGTCGAAGGTGTAGTGACTGTCGAGGTGGCCGTTGAACGGCGCCGCCGGAGGCGAGGTCGGGGCCACGGTCGTGATCACCCGCGTTTCCGGGGCCGGAGCCGGCGCGCGCGGCAGCGAGCCGACCTCCAGGCTGACCTCGGGACTGCCGGCGAAATGGCCGAGCAGTTCGCGGATGCGGGCGAGGTAGCGTTCGCGTACCTGCTCGACGACGAAGGCGTTGGGTGCGTACAGCACGGTCACCTGGTCGCGGCGGGTGGCCTGCAGCGGTTTGAGCCAGGTGTGGACGTCCTCGGCCGGGAGTTCGGCTTCGAGGCGTTCGAGGCAGCGGGGCCAGGCGTCCATAGCGTCGATGGGTGTGTTCCGTTGTTGCGAAAAGCACCGGCACGCGAAGCCTGCGGCGTCGCGCGCACGGGGCGGTGGGGGTCGGCCAGACTATCACGTGGCGGGTGGCCGGCGGACGCGGGAAGCGCGTCCCGGACGGCAATCGCCGACGGGCGCGGGACGTCGGACGCGGTGGCGAAGGCATGGCCGCAAACCGGTTCCGGAGCGGGTGTTCCCAGGCGGGTGCTTTCCGGCGGATGCGTCCGGCGGAGCTGTGGCGAGCGCCGGCGCCGGGCGCTACCGGCGTCGTTTCGGCGCGGCCCACGCGGCGGCGCCCGGGTGGCGCGTCCGGGCCTTACCTTGACCTGGCCCGGGACCCCGGCTAGACTTCGCGGTTCTCTATTTCCCGCATTCACAGAGCCGACCCATGGCCACCAAGCGCACTTTCCAGCCCAGCAACCTCAAGCGCAAGCGCGACCACGGTTTCCGTGCGCGCATGGCGACCGCCGACGGCCGCAAGATTCTCGCCCGCCGCCGCGCCAAGGGCCGCAAGCGCCTCTGCGCCTGATTCGGGACGTGGCTGCCGGGCCGGGATCCGTTGCTCGGATCAGCGCCCGTCCGGTACGCCGCGGCTTGCAATGACGTCCTACCGCTTCCCGCGCACCGCGCGGGTTCGCGCGCGTAAAGACTTCGATCGCACCTTCAAGCACGGCCGGCGCGTGGCGCTGCCCGTGCTTGCCCTGCATTATCGCCTCGACGATGCCGCCGGGCCGGCGCTGCCGGACGATCCGGGCGAGCCGCGCCTGGGCCTGGCGGTCTCGCGCAAGGTCGACCCGCGTGCGGTCGGACGCAACCGCATCAAGCGCGCGTTGCGCGAAACCTTCCGATCGCACCGCGAACGGCTGCCCGCCGGCGACTACGTCCTGGTCGCCCGCGTTGGCGCCGCGCGCCTGCCCGCCGAGGCCCTGCGCCAGGCCTTCGAACAGCTGCTGCAGCGCGCCGGTGCGTTGCCCCGCCCGCAGGCGGCCGGCACAATGCGCGCCAAGCCGTCCGGCGAAGCACCCTCATCTCCTCCCGGCAGCACTTCCGGTCATCCTGGCCGGTGAGCATGCCCGGGTGAGCTTGCCTGCGCCGATCCGGACCCAATACCTGTGGGGTTGGCCGCATGACGCTTCCCGCTCCATCGCCGGGCCCGATTGCCGGCGGCCGCTGCCAGCGCCGCCTTCCGGTTGCCCGTCTCCCATTGCCAAGTTTCCTGTGAGTCCGATCGCATGAACCAAACCCGCGTCTTCCTGATCCTCGCCTGGCTGATGACGGCGACCTTGTTGTGGATGGAGTGGAACAAGGAGCAGACGCCCGCGACACCCGCGGCGGCGACGGCGGTGCCGGCCGCCGATCCGGCGGTGCCCGGCAACACAGGTCCGGCATCGGCCGACGGAATTCCCAGCGCGACCAGCCAGGCGCCGGCCAACCCGGCCGTGGCGGCCAGCGCGACCGGTACCGACCCGGCGGTCAGCGTCACCACCGACCTGTTCCGGATCCAGCTCAGCGGCGGCGAACTGCGCCAGGTCGACCTGATCGGCTACGGCCAGACCGCCGAGGACGACAGCCCGCCGGTGCGGCTGTTCACCCAGGACCCGGTCCAGTACTTCGTCGCCCGCAGCGGCTGGAGCAGCGCCCAGGGCGCGCCCGGTCACGACGGCGGCTTCCGGCTCGAGGGCGCGGTCCGCGACTTCACCCTCGGCGAGGGCCAGGACCAGGTCGTCGTGCCCTATCTGTGGACCGGCGCCAACGGCGTGACCATCCGCCGCAGCTATGTGTTCAAGCGCGGCGACTACGCGATCGGCGTGCGCGACGAGGTGATCAACAACGGCAGCCAGCCGTGGCAGGGCTACATCTACCGCGAGCTCGACCGGGTGCCGGCGGTGGTCCACAAGACCGGACCGATGAGCGCGGAGAGCTACAGCTTCCAGGGCGCGGTCTGGTACGACGAGGCCGACGGCTACAACCGTCGCAAGTACGACGACTTCGTCGACGACGGTCCGCTCAATCGCACCGTCACCGGCGGCTGGGTGGCGATGCTGCAGCACCACTTCTTCGCCGCCTGGATCCCGCAGCAGGACCAGGCCTCGCTGTTCGTGCTCGAACAGGGCAACGGCCGTTATGGCATCGAGTCGCGCGGCCCCTCCTTCAACGTCGCCGCCGGCGGCACCGCCGCCACCGACGCGCGCCTGTGGGTCGGCCCCAAGCTGGTCGAGGGCATCAAGGCGCAGGACGTGAAGGGCCTGGACCGCGCGGTCGACTACAGCCGCTTCGACGTCTTCGCCGCCCTGGCCAATGCGCTGTTCTGGCTGCTGGAGAAGATCCACAACCTGCTCGGCAACTGGGGCTGGTCGATCATCGGCCTGGTGGTGATCATCAAGGCGGTCATGTACCCGCTGTCGAAGGCGCAGTACAAGTCGATGGCGAAGATGCGCAAGTTCCAGCCGCGCATCGCCGCGCTGAAGGAGCGCTACGGCGACGACCGCCAGAAGTTCCAGCAGGCGATGATGGAGCTGTACAAGAAGGAGAAGATCAACCCGGTCGGCGGCTGTCTGCCGATGCTGGTGCAGATGCCGGTGTTCCTGGCGCTGTACTGGGTGCTGCTGGAGTCGGTCGAGCTGCGCCACGCGCCGTGGATGCTGTGGATCCAGGACCTGACCGCGCGCGATCCGTTCTTCGTCCTGCCGGTGATCAACATGGCGGTGATGTGGGCGACCCAGAAGCTGACCCCGATGAGCGGCATGGACCCGATGCAGCAGAAGATGATGCAGTTCATGCCGCTGGTGTTCGGCGTGATGTTCGCCTTCTTCCCGGCCGGCCTGGTCCTGTACTGGGTCACCAACGGCACCCTGGGCCTGCTGCAGCAGTGGTGGATGACCAAGAAGTACGCCGAGGCGCCGGTCAAGCCCTGACCCGGCCGTTTCCGGCGCTGGATGACGCGACGGCGGACCCGAGAGGGTCCGCCGTCCGCTTTTGTGCAAGGCCGCCGCGTGCGGCGGCGACGGGGAATCGGGCGATCAGACCGTCGTGGCCTCGTCCTCGGCCTCGTCTTCGCTGGTGCCAGTCGGCTTGCCCGCCGTGACCTTGGCCAGCTCGGCCTTGACCGCCGCGGCCTGCGCCTCCTTGCCGAGCTGGCAGCTGCGGCGCATGTCCGGACACATGTGCTGCATGTAGTCGACGTCGAGATTGACCCGCTCGACCAGGAAATCGACGAAGGCGCGCACCTTCGGCGACTGCACGTGACCGCGCGGGAACACCGCGTTGAAGTCGTATTCCGGACCGGTCCAGCCGGCCAGCACGCGCTTGAGATAGCCCTGCTCGACGTGGGTGCGGACCATCACGTCGGCGGCCATCATCATTGCCTCGCCGCACAACAGCGCACCGCGCAGCGCGGCCGGGTCGTTGGCGACCATGATCGGATCGACGGTGAAGTCCTGCAGCCCGTTGCCGTCGTCCAGCGCCCAGGCGTACTGACCGCCGCTGCGCCGCGACTTCGGGAAGGCGAGGGTGCGATGGTGCTGCAGGTCGCCGGGGTGCAGCGGTTCGCCGTGACGCTCGATGTAGTGCGGGCTGGCATAGACCTGGCTGCGCAGCACCGCCAGCCGGCGCGCGACCAGGTTGGAGTCGGGCAGGGTGCCGATGCGCAGGGCGACATCGATCTCCCGGCCGACCAGGTCGAGGGTGTCGTTGCTGAGCAGCATCTCGATCCGGACTTCCGGATGGCGGGCGTGGAACTCGCCCAGCAAGGGCGCGATCCGGTCGATGCCCATCGAGTAGGGCACGGTCACCCGCAGCCAGCCGCGCGGGCCGGCCTGCAGCTGGCCGACCGCGCTCTCGGCCTCGTCCAGCTCGCGGGCGATCCGCTGGCAGTGCTCGAAGTAGACGTTGCCGGCCTCGGTCAGGCCGAGCTTGCGGGTGGTCCGGTGCAGCAGTTGCGCGCCGAGGCGGGTTTCCAGCTCCTGCACCTTGCGGCTGACGGTGGTCTTGGGCAGGCGCAGGGTGCGGGCGGCGGCGATGAAGCTGCCGGCTTCCACCACCTTGACGAAGATCAGGGTGTCGTTGAGGTCGCGGGCCATGAGGGGGTTCCAGGGGGAGAGGGGAGGGATTGGACCGGTTACGGAACAATTATTCCCTCATTTGCCGGCTAATCAAGTGCCGGTCATCGGCGTAGTCTGGCCACCATTCCCTCCGAGCCCCGCCGCCATGTTGGCCCCCCGTACCCTCCGCCGCGTGTTCCTGCCGCTGATGCTGATCGCCATGTCCATCCTGGCCTGGCCGGCATTCATCGTGCTTGGGGAAGGGCTGTCGGACGGTCCCGGAGAGGCCTGGATGGTGCTGTGGACGCTGGCCTTCGTGCTGCTGCTGCCGATCGCGCTGCTGCTGCTGCCGGCCCTGGCGGCCCTGGTCGACTTGGCCCGCCAGCGGGACAATATCCCACTGGCGGGAGTGAAAATCCCATGAACGGGATGGTGCTCCCGCCACCGCCCTCGTCGCTGCCGGTGGTCGTGCTCGGCGCCAGCGGCGGCATCGGCCGCGGCGTGGTCCGCGCCGCGCTGGACCGCGGTCGCCCGG
>NZ_VICD02000138.1 GCF_006546735.2 Marilutibacter maris
ACTGAGCTCAAGTTTCTTACGATCCTCTAACTCAACGTCATTTATACGCTGGCCTGCCACTGTCGTCATAAAGGCTGCGAACTCCGTCTTGTTTCCGCATAGTTCGCAAAAATCGTGTTTGCGTTGTGCGTTTAGGTTGACTCCCTTTGTAGAGGATGACCTTTTGGGACGTTTACATGCACAATCCCAAACCAGCCCGTTCAAGGATTCGAGAGTCGCTATGAAGCGCTCGTCCGTCGGACTCTTCTGTTCTACTGTCTTAATGAATTGACGTAGTAATTGGCGTTGCATTCGGACCATGGCCTCAAGTCCTACCATTCGAATGATCGCGCTGAATCCTACTCCAGCACCGGCTCCAGGAACATGGCCAGCGTAGCTTCCTGGAAGTGTATCCATGTAGGTTGCCAGGGCAGGATCGATGACTTCCTCTATCAAGCGCACGATCGGGTAGCGTCTTGAGGACGCAGAGTAAGGGTGCCAGCGTTCTTCAAACCGCTGGATAGCTTCTGTGACGACTGGGGCACAACCTTCCCAGATGACGATGCTCGATTCATTTTTCATGTCAACCATTTTAGCCAATTTATAGGCTTAAACAAGTGGCATTGCTGGGCACCATAGAGCTTTCATAAGTAAGTGGAGGCACAAGTATGCAAGCAATGGCAAGCAAGACGCTGATCAATCGAAAAGTGCTCTTAGAAATGATTCCTCTCTCCTCACGGACAATTTACAACTTGGAGAAGCGAGGTGAGTTCCCTCGCCGAATTGCACTTACCAGCAGAAACGTCGCGTGGGACTTGTCGGAAGTAGAGCAATGGATTGAAGAGCGCAAGTCGTCTGGAATCCAGGCAGCTCGACCTGGCAACACCATAGAGGCCTAACAGTATGGCCCTTGATCTTATGGCGGCCTTTTCAGAAACGCCGCCGCCCCTTGATTATGTTTTACCTAACATGGTTGCCGGTACGGTGGGGGCCTTGGTTTCACCAGGTGGTGCCGGAAAATCCATGCTGGCTTTACAGCTTGCCATGCAGATCGCTGGAGGCCCGGACTTGCTGGAAGTCGGAGAGTTTACTGTTGGGCGAGTTATCTATCTCCCCGCAGAAGATCCTCCTGCTGCTATCCATCACCGATTACATGCGCTTGGAGCGCATCTGACCGCCGAGCAGCGGCAAGCTGTTGCTGAAGGCTTGTTGATTGAGCCGCTGATAGGAAGGTGCCCCAACATTATGTGTCTCGATTGGTTCGATGGCCTTAAGCGAGCGGCTGCGGGTCGCCGCCTTATGATCCTGGACACCTTACGTCGTTTCCACATCGAAGATGAAAACGTTAGCGGTCCGATGGCGCAAGTGATCGGGCGTATGGAAGCCATCGCCGCCGATACAGGGTGCTCTATCGTTTTTTTGCACCATGCCAGTAAGAGCGCCGCCATGATTGGTGCGGGTGACCAGCAACAGGCCAGCCGTGGGTCGTCTGTTCTGGTCGATAACATTCGCTGGCAATCGTACCTGTCTGGCATGACGCAAACCGAGGCTGAGGAATGGGGTGTTGATGATAGTCAGCGTGGGTACTTCGTTCGCTATGGCGTGAGCAAGGCGAATTATGGCTCTCCTTTCGCAGAGCGTTGGTTCCGGCGTCACGAGGGCGGTGTGCTCAAACCTGCCGTGCTGGAGAGGCAGCGCGTAGCCAATGGCGTGCTGCCATTCAAGAAATCTAAGGTGAGGTCACGTGATGAGCTTTGATCTTACCCATGTTCGACATGATCCAGCTCACTGCCTGGCTCCTGGCTTGTTCCGTAGTCTGAAGCGTGGAGAGCGAAAGCGGCTCAAGCTGGACGTAACCTATACCCATGGCGAGGATTCGATACGTTTCTGGGGGCCTGAGCCTCTAGGTGTTGATGATCTTCGCATCCTACAAGGGCTTGTGGCTATGGCCGCAATTTCTGGTGATGGGGGACGCGGGATTGTGCTGCGAAACGAAACAGAGTCAGAAGTTGGGCAGCAATTGCGTCTCTTGCTAGACCTGAAGTGGGACGCGGTTGAGAAGGATGCAATGGTTTCCAAGGGGAGCTTTCGACAACTGGCCCGAGAACTTGGGTATGCCGACGATGGAGGCAGCCAGTTCAAAACTATCCGCGATAGCATCGAGCGCCTATGGGCAGTATCGGTCATTGTGGAACGTAACGGGCAGCGTCAGGGTTTCCGCATCTTGTCCGATTACGTCAGCGACGACCGGGAAGGTAAACTGTTTGTCAGCCTAAACCCTCGATTAGCAGAGGCTGTAATGGGAGAACGTCCACATACTCGGCTCGACATGACTGAGGTTCGGGCGCTACAGACCGATCCTGCTCGATTAATACATCAGCGATTATCGGGCTGGATTGATGCCGGTAAATCTGGACGGGTAGAACTGAATACTCTTTGCAACTACGTTTGGCCGGATGCAACGAAGAACCCCAACACCTTGAAAAAGCGCCGTCAGACGGCCCGGAAAGCGTTGACTGAACTTATTTCAGTGGGCTGGACTGTACATGAATACGCCAAGGGAAAATGGGAGATTAGGCGGCCAGGGGCCAACCAAGTCAGCCCCCGGCGTGACAGCACCCATCCCCGGCATAATAGTACCCGTCCCCCGGCATAACGGTATCCCATCCCCGGCATAACGGTACCCGCTTCAATCGCGCAAACGCTTGCAGGGCAAGGCTTTCCGGCCTGTTTTGGAAATCGATCCAAGATATTCCAAAGAATATCCATCATGCGCGGCATAGCCCGCGCCTGAATGGCGCGTTCATGCCTTGCCAACTCAATCGGCCTTTGGCCGATGTTTTAACGCCAAGAGGGTGGCCGATTCTGCTTCCTCGCTAAGGGCTTTCACCTCTTCTTGGCGTTCAATCCGTCCGAAGGACGACCAAAGCCGCCTTATACGCTCCAGGAGCGTCGTTCAGAGGCCGACTAGGGGTACTGGAGGGCGATGCCCGAAGCGCCTCTCTGGGCGGTTCAGAAAGCGTATTCAATGCATCAAGATGAATAGCAACTTAAGCCAGTAGCGGTCTGTAAATGTGTGTAGTTTGTAGTATGTAGTAGCACCATACAACATACTACAACGCTACATTTCCTATTCGCATATACATCGTGCTCGCAACCTGTCTGAAGGTGGGTGCGCGGCGCAACAAGAATGCCTCAACTAATACCGACCCCAAACAGTCAATGAAATCGCAGTCAAGTGGGTGGGGTGTTATGGAAGTCTTTGTAAAACAAAGCAATGTGTCGGATGCCCACGTGTTTCATTGACATTTGAGGGGCGGGATTTCAAGCAAGGTGGCTACATGAGGGAACTCACAGGAAAGCTGTGTTTTTGTGTGTAGTGAATGACGAGGAAAGTAGTCATCTCAAAACGCTGCTAGACCACTATTTTAGCGCTGTTGAGTCGCTATAAGTGCGCTGTAATACCGCTGTAAGTGTCGATTTACTCGGAAAAACACGGTTTGCACAGGAATAAACATGTTACTGCACAGAAATGCACATGCCGTACGCGCAAGAATCAACGCTGTGGTGCGGGCAGGATAGGTGAAGTAGGCCCACCGACAAGTCGGCGGTTCCTTCTTCACTTACCTTATTCGCGCCGGGGCGCTCAACGGTAATCCTGCTCTGCGAGGCCATTGGCTGCCGCCGTAGGAGTTGTTCGGTTAAATTTCTCCATGTCAACTTTTATGTCCAATTATTGAGCTTATACGTTATGCATTGAAAGGCACGATAAAGCATTCATTGGTAATGGAGAACAACGAATGCAAAATGTGAAAAGAAAAAATTTAGCCGCTAAAATTGCACTGGTCGTCGCCATGACGACCTGCACTTTGCAGCCTGTCCACGCCGGTATTCCTGTAGTTGATGGCACAAACCTATCGCAGAACATCATGACCGCGATGGAAGCGGTTGCGCAGACGCTCAAGCAGATTCAGGAATACCAAACTCAACTCCAGCAGTACGAAAACCAACTGCAAAACACGATGGCCCCGGCGGCCCATATTTGGGACCAGGCGCAGCGCACCATCAATGATCTGAACCAGGCAACCAACACACTCGCCTATTACCAAAATCAGCTTGGCAGCCTCGATGCCTACCTGGGCAAGTTCCAGGACGTGGCCTATTACCGCAGCTCGCCGTGCTTCTCATCGGTGGGGTGCAGCGATGCCGAACGGGCCGCGATGGCCGAGAACCGCCGCCTGGCGTCTGAATCGCAGAAGAAAGCCAACGACGCGCTGTTCAAGGGTTTGGAGCAGCAGCAAGACAACTTGCAGGCCGACGCTAGACAACTCCAGCGTCTGCAATCTGCCGCCCAGGGCGCGGACGGCCAACTGGCCGCTATCGGGTACGCCAACCAGCTCGCCAGTAACCAGGCCAACCAGCTCCTGCAAATCCGTAGCCTGCTGATTGCTCAGCAGAATGCCGTTGGCACTCGAATGCAGGCAGATGCTGACCGCGAAGCTCAATATCAGGCTTCACGCGATAAGCTCTATGAGGGGCTGTCACAGCCAGTCAACCGTTCTCACAGCAAGGAGTACTAAGCATGAAATACATGATGCAAATGCTAACACTCCTACTTTCTTTGTCCCTCATGGCGGGGTGTAGTGAGAAGGAAGAAAACTGCGAAAAAGCAAACCCACAGCAAGAGCAGTGCGAAAAACAGGACGGGACTATCTACGATAGCCTGAAAGAACCGGTGGATCGCTCTAAGAGCAAGGAGTTCTGATATGAAAACAGTACTTCTTCGATTTGGGGCAGTACTGCCCTTTGCTTCCATTTCACCAGCCGCCTTTGCCGAAATAGATAAAGGCGGTGTGTTGAATGAAGTTTCGGACCGTTTTTTAACCGAAAGCTCAAATTGGGCGACAACAATTACTGATCATGCGTCCTGGTTATTCTGGACACTGGTTGTTATCTCAATGGTCTGGACGTTCGGCATGATGGCATTGCGCAAAGCCGACATTGGCGAATTCTTCGCTGAGTTTACCCGCTTCACCATTACTACCGGGTTCTTTTGGTGGCTGTTGATCAATGGGCCTGGCTTTGCAATGGATATTATCAACTCGTTGAGAAATATCGCGGCTGAAGCATCCGGCCTGCCAAGGGGGTTAAATCCGTCCACGCCGATAGATATTGCGTTTGACATTATCGCTAAGGCAGCGAGCAGCTATAGCATCACTAGCCCTATGGACAACTTGTCCATCTTCCTAACCACGCTTGCCATATTGGCATGCATGGCCATTGTCGCGGCCAACGTTCTTCTTGCCCTAGTTACGGCATGGATTATTGCTTACGCGGGGATTTTTGTATTGGGCTTCGGTGGCTCGCGCTGGACCTCTGACATTGCCGTCAACTATTTCAGGAGTGTGGCCGGTATAGCACTCAAAATCATGACAATGACACTGCTGGTTGGGATCGCTATTTCTATTATCGATGGTTATCACGCCGACCTTTCAGAAGGTGCGCCAATGGACGAATTGTTGGTCATTTTCGTTGTGTCCCTTGTCATGGTTATTCTCGTTAACTCCGTACCAAACGTGGTTGCAGGTTTGATTCCTGGCGGTGGTGCTGCTGCGAGCGCTGGTAGTTCATTCAGTGCAGGGGCCTTGATTGGTGGTGCTGTCGGTGCCGGTGCAGCCGTCGCATCGGGTGGTGCTGCGCTTGGAAGCGCTGCAATGTCCGGGGCGACTAATATGGCCGGTGGAGCTAGTGCTGTAAAAGCAGCCTTTCAAAAGGCGCAATCCAGTATGGCCGGTGGAGACATGCCGAGCTTCGGCGGTAGCTCTAGTGATACCGGCGAAAGCTGGGGTGGTAGCACCACTGACAGCAATAACGCGAGCACGGGTGATACGCCATTTGCCCAGGCAGCAGGTTTTTCCGGAGCGGGCGGTTCCAGCTCAGGCGGTGGGTTTGGTCGGGCAGCTTCTCTAGCAGCTGGAACGGCTGGCGAGCTTGCTAAAGGGGTTGGGGCAAAGATGGCCGGAAGTTTTCAGGACAGGGCGAATCAGACCGTCGGCGGACGCCTGGCATCCTCGATTCGTGAAAGCATGGAACCAAAGAGTGATAACGATGCTGGTAGCGCTGATCAGGTGAGTGATACCGCATTGTTCGACAGCGATAGCTTGAGCGGTGGTAACAGCGGCGGCTGGGTAAACCAAACAGGTGGCTTTGATGCTCTGTCTAGCGAGGACCAGGACAAGGCCCGCCAATCACACGCTGAGTGGCAAGCACGCGACCCGGAAAAGCACACCTTCGACGTCGGGGACTACGTTTCGTATGCCCAGGAACGCCAGCAGGAACGTAATGAAGAGGTTGCCAGCTTTGTGAACCGCGATCGGCAAGATACGTAAGGAGATAAGACGATGAAAGAACGTAATTTCATGGCTGCCCTGGATATGCTCGACAAAGTCCAGGAACCCCGCACAGAAGCCGATTTTGTGCCGGTTGTCGAACCATCGACCGAGGAAGAGAAAGACACCGACGCGGAGATTGCGGCTTTTGTGAATCGCCCGGACCCTACTGGCCGAATGGAGGCATCGAGCAGCACACGCATCAGCAATGACGCAGGGGCTGGAACCGGGAAAACCCCGTTTTCAGAAGTGGCCGGGTTTTCCAATACCGGCTTATAGAAAGCACACGGGCCGGTGATGGTGCACCGGCCCGCATTTTCACATACCACCTGTCAGAGAGGTGACACATGACAACCACGCATAATATCGAAGTTCAGCAAGCAATTCATCAGGCAGCAACTGAGCTGGCCGCCTTGGAGTTCATTGACCAGGAAACCGCCCGGCAGATTTCGCCCGTCGCGGAGGCGGTGGCCAATATGTTTACGATCCTGTACTACCAGGCTGAAACTGGTCGAGCGACGCCGGAGGACTTCCAGGAGGCGTTGGACACTATCCGCCAGGTGGCAAGGAGGTAAGGCAAAAGATGATGAACGATAAGGCAAAACGAATAACGAGGAAGAGCAGTACACCTATCAAGGTGTACTGCTTACCCGAGGAAAAGGAACATATCGAGGTGCAAGCAAAGCGAGCAGGCATGAGCGCTGCGCGTTATCTGCGTGAGGTTGGCCAGGGCTACAAGATCAAGGGTGTGGTCGATTGTGAGCAGGTCCGGGAGTTGGCTCGAATCAACGGCGATCTTGGCCGTTTGGGTGGCCTATTGAAGCTATGGCTGACCGATGACGTGCGAACTGCCCAGTTCGGCCAGTCAACAATCCTTGCTGTTCTCAGTAAGATCGAGGCGACGCAGGAGGAAATGGGTAAGATCATGACGAGGGTCGTTATGCCGAGGTCTGAGCTATGACAAGGCTATGATCCCTCTTCGTTGTTTTTACGTCGGCGGGCTAGTTCTGCTTTTGCCCAAGCTGAAGACTCCATCATATCCCGCCGAAGCTCCAATTTCTCCTGGTCAGTCAGTCTCCGAGCGCCTAGGCTGGCGTCCTCAACTTTTTGTGGCAAGGCTTGGTTGGAGTTTTCGCTAATATCTATGGGTTTCTTCCTGCTCATGCTTACCCTGCCTATACGTTACTCAATCCGCACGGTCTCCCGTCCATAAAACGGTGGTTTTCTGAACACTCCAGGAAGCTGTTTTTTTGCATCGCCCAAGCCTCCGCCGAGTGTTAAGATACCCGTCAATTTTTCAGTGTTCCGATTCCGTCAATGAATCAACGTCTAGGATACGCCCGAGTTTCGACCGATGACCAGCATCTCGACTTGCAGCGCGATGCCCTCATGCGGGCAGGGTGCGATGTGATCTATGAGGAAGCGGTCAGCGGCAAGAATGCAGCTCGCCCGGAGCTTGAGCAATGCAGAAAAGCTCTAAGAGCCGGGGATACTCTTGTAGTTTGGCGGCTGGATCGGCTCGGTCGCAGTTTGCCTGACTTGGTGCAGATCGTGACCGAACTTGAGCAGCGAGGCGTTGGTTTCGAGAGCTTGACAGAAAAGATTGAGACGAGCAGCGCGGCGGGCAAGCTAGTTTTCCATGTGTTTGCAGCCCTAGCCGAGTTCGAACGCAGCTTGATCAGAGAACGAACACAGGCAGGTTTAGCCGCAGCTCGCGCCCGTGGCAGGGCCGGGGGGCGCAAGCCAAAGCTAGATGCCAAACAGATACGTCAGATCAAGGTGCTGCTGCGCGACCCGAACACAAGCGTCGCCGAGGTGGCCCGTGATTACGGTGTGTCGCGAACAACGATTTATAAGTATTGCGGCGTCGTACCGCCGAGAAAACTCATTGAAGGGACAACATGACCAAGAAGACAACTGCGTTTGACGTGTTCGAGAAGTGTGTTCAAGCCGTCCAGTCAGGGGAGCTGATCGAGTCTCTCTCCGCGAAGGACAAGGAGTTCCATTTCCAGAATTGGTTTCAGGATCGTCTTCAAAGCTTGTCCATGCACTTCGAGGGCTCTGGTCGAAATACCTATCCCGATTTCTGCTTAGTTGAGCACACCGAAGGCTACGAAATTAAGGGGCTGGCTTGGCCAGGACGTGAGCGAGACTATGACTCGAATAGTCAAGTGCCGACCGGCTATCACAACGGGCGTCAAATCTTCTACGTGTTCGGACGTTATCCGGCTGACCTATCCCCCTACCCAGACCAGGGGAACGGCCGCAAACAGTATCCTGTCGTTGACCTCGTTGTATGCCATGGCGACTTCCTGAACGCCGATCACAACTATGTGCATAAGAATAAAAGTGTGAAGGGTTTTGGCACCTATGGGGACATTATGATCCGCGATAGGAAGATGTATGTCGCGCCGACACCCTTCGCCTTGACCGAAGGAACCACCGGTCTGATGACCTTAATTCTCCCGGAAAACTTCGGAACCGATGATCGTTATCAGGTGGTAGGCAATCTTACCCGCGTCGAGGCAGATACTCTGGTTGTTGGGTATAACTTCGATTTACGCACCAATGAGTTGAATGCGGATCGGGTGCCCAACCCTAAAGCAGGTACGCAGCACAGATTCGTCGCCTATCGGCTCAAGGGTCAAGCCAGTAAGCCTGTCTCAATGACTGGTGCCTCTGATCAGCCTGACGGGAAAAACCAGGCGGACGAAGAATGAACGCAGCGCCTGACAAGATCGGACATGTGCCAGCGACCGCTGCGACCGCATTAGAGAGTGATTTTCCGCAGATCGAGATCAGCCAGATAGCCGAGCAGGAAAGCTGGCGTAAGGAGATCAATCGGCCGATTTACCACATCCACAAGTGGTGGGCGACCCGGCTGGGGTCGGTATTTCGTGGCATTACGCTGGGGGCTTTGAGTCAGCCGGGCACTGACACTTGGGAACAGTTCTATAAAACGCACGACTTGGCCGGTAAGGTCGTACTCGATCCCTTCATGGGCAGTGGCACTACTCTTGGTGAGGCAGTCAAACTGGGAGCTAAGGCTGTTGGATGCGACATCAATCCAGTCAGTACCTTCCTTGTTCGTCAAGCGTTCACGCCTGTGTCTGAAGCTGAGCTGCGTGCGGCTTTTAAACGGCTGGAACGCGACGTGGCACCGGAGATTCGGCGGTACTACCAGACCCGTGACCCTCAGACCGGCGAGTTGATCCAGGTGTTGTATTACTTCTGGGTCAAGACGGTCACCACGCCGGAGGGCGAGGTTATCCCCTTGTTGTCACGCTATGTATTTTCGCAGGACGCCTATCCAAAGAAGAAGCCGCGAGCGCAGATCGTATGTCCTGACTGCTGGGGTGTACAGGAGGACCGCTACGACGCTACCGATCTGCGTTGTCAGCACTGTGGCAACCAATTCAACCCACAGAAAGGCCCTGCCGCAGGTCAGTATGTCACTGCTGAGAGCGGTCAGCGTTACCGCATCAAGGAGTTGCTGCCTAAGGACGGCTCGCCGCCTTCCCATCGCATGTACGCGATGATGGCCTTGCGAGCGGATGGATCGAAGGTCTATCTGCCTGTGCGGGATGAGGACTTGGCTCTCTACGAGGAAGCCCAGGTACGGCTTTCCCGAGAGGCGCTGCCTCTGCCGGAAGCCTCTGTTCGGCCTGGTCATAACACCGATCAAGCGCGCGGTTACAACTACACCCATTGGCGCGATTTTTTCAACGCCCGCCAACTGCTTTGTCTTGGGCTACTGTTGCGCGAAATCCTGACCATTGATGACCTTGCAGTGCAAGAGCAGATGCTGTGCTTGTTCTCCAGCACCTTGGAGTTCAACAATCTGTTTTGCAGCTTCAAAGGCGAGGGTACCGGGGCTGTGCGGCACATGTTCTCAAACCACATTCTGAAGCCTGAACGCACCCCGTTGGAAAACTCGGTATGGGGTACTGAAAAGAGCAGTGGCACGTTCAGCACCTTGTTTGAGTCTCGGTTGCTGCGTGCTAAGCGTTACCTCGATGAGCCGTTCGAAATTGCATTCGAATATGACCAGGACGGCAACCGCAAAGGGTCACGCAAAACGGTAGCCAGCCACTCCATCCGCGCTCGTCGCGTCGAAACGTGGGATGAGCTAGATACAGCCGATCATGGCCTGCTCATCCTCAACGGTGACAGCTCCAGGCTACCGGTACCCGCCGGCTCGGTAGACGCGGTTGTGACGGACCCTCCATACTTTGACTTCGTACACTATTCGGAGCTGAGCGATTTCTTCTTCGCTTGGCTGTCGCCTGTACTACGCCACCGTTATCCGTGGATGGCCCGTGAGGACTCGTCCGACCAGGGTGAAGTGCAACACAAAGATCCTCGTGTTTTTGCCCGTCAGCTAGCCGCTGTTTTCACCGAGTCCTGTCGAGTGCTCAAGGACGATGGTGTGCTGGCGTTCAGCTTTCATCACTCGCGAGCGGAGGGCTGGGCAGCTATCTATGAGGCGATCAGCGAGGCGGGCTTGGCCGTTGTTGCGGCTCACCCCGTTCATGCGGAGCTGCGGGGTGCGAGTCCTAAAACGGCGGCGAAAGATCCGATCAGTCTTGATGCAATTCTCGTGTGCCGTAAGAAGGCATTTGCACTCCATAGGTCGTCGGCTATTCAGGACGTGCGTCAATCTGTCGACGCACTGTCATCACGGTTACAAGCTGCTGGCCTGCGTATTTCGGCAGGTGATCGCTTTGTGATCGGTGCGGCTCAAACCTTGATTGCACGAGCTGCTGACGACTTGGGTTTCGACGAGATCAAGGAACACCTTGAGACGATTCGTTTAGGGGTTAGGGCTACGGCTAGAGAGGTCGAATCAGGAGTGGTCGACGTACATCTCGCGACTGTATAAGTCGAATAAGCCCCCGACCAGGGTTAACGCCAGAGGCCAATGGACAATCTTTATCAGGACGCGCAAAAGGGAGGGGGCAAATGAACTCATACAATATCGAAATCGAGTGCTGCAATAGCATAGAGAAGGCAGAAATCACCATTGCTAAAGGGGCGCTGAATATAAAGTATGGGCCGAACGGGTTGGGTAAAAGCACGATTGCGCGCGCTATAGTGGCGGCCGTGGCGAACGATGGCGGTCTTGATAATTTAAAGCCGTTCAAGTATCGGGCTTTTCCGGGTCAGCATGATCCTGTCGTGCGCGGAGTAGAGAATATTGGGTCAGTCTTGGTTTTTGATGATTCATACGTTTCTCAGTTTGCCTTTCAGCGCGATGAGGTTTTGAAAAACAGCTTTGACATTTTTATAAAGACCGAGACGTTCAATGTTGCCATGCAAGAGATAGAGAGCCTTCTTGCGGGAATTAAATCCACCTTTGACGGAAATGACGCTTTAAGCAGTGCAA
This sequence comes from Marilutibacter maris, assembly GCF_006546735.2. Taxonomy (GTDB): domain Bacteria; phylum Pseudomonadota; class Gammaproteobacteria; order Xanthomonadales; family Xanthomonadaceae; genus Marilutibacter; species Marilutibacter maris. The sequence continues at coordinate 11,755 of NZ_VICD02000138.1, forward strand.
TATCAGATTTAAAAGAACTCCGGGACGCTTTTGGAGTTACAAAAGCAGGCGCCCTTTCAAAATCTAGCAAGGGATACAAGGCGTTTGGCTCGGGCAATAAGATCGAAAATATCCCGGTTCAATTGAAGCCATTTGAGGCTTTCATCAAGAGCGAACAGCCTGCTAGCTGGATTGCTTGGCAGACGAAAGGGAATGCGTTTTTAGACCTTTCAGATAATTGCCCATATTGTGCGTCGGACTTGCGAGAGCCAGAGAAAAAGGACACGGCTAAGCAGGTTGCCAAAGAGTATGATTCGAAAGCCATTGAGCATCTAAATACCCTGCAAGCTGTTATCAACAGACTTGGAAAGTACTTTGAAAATGATTGCCGTGAAAACTTGGAGAAAATTACCAAGTCTAAGATTGAGCTTTCCCCGGAAGAAACAAATTTCTTAAGCGCCCTTCGTGGCGATGTTGAGACGCTACTAGCAAAACTCGAAGGACTCCGGTCAATATCCTTTTTTGCTCTTCGTGATGTGGAGAAAATTGAGGATGAAATAGCGAAGTTGAAAATTGACTTGAGTCTACTGGAAAAGCTCAACTCTACAGATACAAAATCTGTTGTTGATCCAATTAATGAAAAGCTCGAAGAGCTCGTGGGTAGGGTTGGTGAGCTAAAGGGGAAAATAAATCAGCATAAGAGGCAAATAGAAAGATCCATTGTAGAAAACCAGAAAAGCATAAATGGGTTCCTGAATTCTGCGGGCTACAAATATAGTGTCGTGATTAAGCCGGAATCAGATTCATATAAGATGAAGCTTGTGCATAATGATTATGACGAGCATATTGAATCTGCTTCGCAACACTTAAGCTATGGCGAAAGGAATGCATTTGCGCTTGTTCTTTTTATGCATCAGGTTCTAAGTGAGAAGCCCGGCCTTGCCGTGCTCGATGATCCGGTATCAAGCTTCGACAAGACGAAGAAATTTGCGATTTTGAATGAGCTGTTTCGCGGTAAGGCAAGCTTGCGAGATACCACGGTACTTATGTTGACGCATGACATTGAGCCTGCTATCGATGTTATTCGAAGCGTAAAGAGGCTTTTTCAACATCCAAAGCCCACAGCATATTTCTTATCGTCGAAGAACGGCACTGTGACGGAAACAGAGATTAAGGAAGCTGATATTCAGACCTTTGCTCAGATATGCGCAGAAAACGTTAGGAGCCTTTCCGACGAGGTCATTCAGTGTATCTATCTCCGGCGTCATTTCGAGATTTTGAACGATCTCGGAGAGGAATACAATTATCTTGCCAACCTCTTACATGCGCGACCAAACCCGATTCGTAAGACGGCTTCTGGTGATGTGAGTATGACGACCGAAGAAGTTAGTCGCGCAGTGGTGGGTGTTAAGGCTTTTATTCCTAACTTTGATTACAGCGCAATTCTTTCAGTTATCAATGACAAGTCTGAAATGAAGCGGCGATTTCAGAACGCCGGCGTTGGATATGATAAGTTGCAGCTATTCCGAATTTACAAGGAGGTTCACCAGCCGGCGGATGATGGTGATGATATTCTTCAGAAATTCGTCAATGAGTCATTCCATATAGAGAATGAGTACGTCATGCAGCTTAATCCGCACAAATTTGATAACGTTCCTGAGTATGCTGTGCAAGAATGTGAGCGGGTGATTTCCGCGCCTTAGCGGCCCCAGGGAAATGGTCAGGGGGTGGAATGTTAGGAGCTTTCGGTCAGTTTTGGGTCAGCATGGTATTTTTCATGGCATTAGTTTCATGCTTATATGCAACCTATTGAATTTAGAAGTAAAAAAGCGTCAAACTATGATAGAGTGGGAATGAGCCGCTTGTTCGCCCGCGATGGCGCGAAGATGCCGCGCCAGCTACGGCGGCGATGAGATCGGAAGCGGCTGGAGAGCGAACATGACGAATCCGGATTTCCGGGCCGACAACGACCAGCGCTGGATGCGCCACGCGCTGGCGCTGGCCGCGCGCGCCGAGCGCGAGGACGACGAGATTCCGGTCGGCGCGGTGCTGGTCTCGGCCGACGGCCAGGTGCTGGGCGAGGGCTGGAACCGCAACATCACCGAGCACGACCCCAGCGCCCACGCCGAGATCGTGGCGATGCGCCAGGCCGGGATGCGGCTGGGCAATCACCGCCTGCTCGGCAGCACCCTCTACGTGACCCTGGAGCCCTGCGCGATGTGCGCGATGGCGATGGTCCACGCGCGGGTCGGTCGGGTCGTGTACGGCGCCCGCGACCCCAAGACCGGCGCCGCCGGCAGCGTATTCGACCTGCTCGCCGATCCGCGCCACAACCATCGCGTCGAGGTGACCGGCGGGGTGCTCGGCGAGGAGGCCGGCGCCCGCCTGACCGCCTACTTCCGTGCCAAGCGCGCACGCCGGCCGGATTGAGCGGGGCCGGATGCCGCTTTGTCGCGCACCTTGGCGACCGCCGGCGCGACCGGCCCGATGCGAATCTTCCCCCGTTGTTTCGTGGCACTCTCCGTGTGATTTCCGCATGACCCGACCTTATCGATTCTGGCTGCTTGCCGCCGTTGCATGGGTGGCGGTGGGCGTAGGCGGCACCGCCGTCGCGCAGGGCCGCGAGGCCTGCCGCCACGGCTCGACCCGGTTGCCGCCGACGGTCAACTTCCGCGTCGACAACGACCTGTTCGGCGGCCAGGACCAGGGCTACAGCAATGGCGTGCAGTTGACCCTGGTCTCGCCCAACCTGCGCGACTACACCGACGACCCGTGCCTGCCGCGGCTGGCGCACTGGGTCAACCGCCATCTGGAAGCGCTGCAGCCGAGCCGGTTCGAGCAGCAGAACATGATCGCGACCTTCGCCCAGGGCATCTTCACTCCGACCGACTTCAGCCGCAGCGACCTGATCGAGGACGACCGCCCATACGCGGCCGGGCTGCTGGTCGGACTGGGCTACAACGCCCGCGAGGGCGACCGGCTGCGCACCACCCAGTTGCAGGTCGGCATCGTCGGTCCCGCGGCGCTCGGCGAGCAGGTGCAGGACGCGGTCCACGAGGTCACCGGCAGCGAGAAATTCCGTGGTTGGGACAACCAGTTGCGCAACGAGCCGGTCGTGGGATTGATCCACGAGCGGATGCGCCGGGTCTCGGCCAATCACGACGGCGACCCGGGCTGGAGCTGGGACGCGATCGGTCATTACGGCGGCAGCCTCGGCAATCTGACCACCTTCGCCAACCTCGGCGGTGAGTTCCGCTTCGGCCGCAACCTGCCCGACGACTTCGGCAGCACGCCGCTGCGCCCGGCCGGCGAGAACACCGCGCCGACGCGGGAACCGCAGAGCCGGTATCCCAGCGGCTTCCACTTCTTCCTGACCGTGGATGCGCGCTGGGTGCTGCACGACATCACCCTGGACGGCAACCTGTTCCGCGACAGTCACAGCGTCGATCGCCGTCCGCTGGTGGCCTATGCCGGCTACGGGGTGGCGCTGATGCATCGCCGCTGGAAGTTCGCCTTCGCGCGCTACCACAGCACCCGCGAGTTCGACGAGCAGACCGAGACCCCGGTGTTCGGCAGCTTCACCGTCAGCCGCGCGTTCTGAGCGCGGCAGGGCGGGGCGGGGGCTTCAGCGTCCGCCCGGGCGACGCCGCGCTGGCGCTGATGGGCCACGGTGCCGACAC